>NZ_JBFUET010000007.1:0-324253 GCF_056403815.1 Mesorhizobium sp. P2_E9 | reverse complement strand
CGCGGCGGACGTGCTGGGCCGCGCGGCATCCTCTTCGTCGTCGCGGCCATCGTGGCCAAGTTCGATCCCCACCTCAAAGCGTTCGCTCAACGGTTGCAGCAGGCGGGAAAGCCCAAAATGCTCATCCGCATCGCACTCGCCAGAAAACTTCTCGTCATCCTCAATGCAAAAGCACGCGACGCGAGAACTGAGTTCGCAAATGCAACTTGACACCCCAGATAGTCGCTCTCCCCCGATCGACGGGGTAGAGGAAAGGCGCCATGCTTTTTGCCGTCAACGCTCGTCCAGCAACGCTCCCTTCCTTTCCCTCCGGAGGGGGGAAAGGTGGCGCTGCGAAGCAGCGACGGATTGGGGGAACCACGTGGCAATCAAGCCTCGCGCCGATCAGTCACGCCAATCACAGAAGATGTGTGCATAGCGTAGCGCAAAGCGGGGACGAGGAACCGGCTAGAACTCGACAATCCTGGGGCTGTCAGCCATTAACCAAATGGACGCATCAGTCGCGTTACGTTAGCTTCGCCTCATCTCAGCAACAGCATCGCCAGAACAGTCCTGCCCTTGTCCAACCTGCGTCCCCTTCCGCTCCTCCAGAGAGTTTTCGTCGCCCTCGGCCTGTTGCTGCTGGTCGCCGGCTGCTCGACCACGACCCCGCCGGATCAGGTGCTGGCCGTGCCGGCGCCGCCGCAGAAATATGCCGCCATCGTCATCGACGCCAAGACCGGCAAGCAGATGTTCGAGGTCAACTCGACGGCGCAGCGCTATCCGGCCTCGCTGACCAAGATGATGACGCTCTATTTGCTGTTCGAGGCGATGGAATCCGGGCGTGTGACCAAGGAAACGCAGATCCCGGTCTCCGACCACGCCGCCTCGCAGCCGCCGACCAAGATGCGCTTCCGGCGCGGCGAAACGATCGATGTCGATTCCGCCATCCGCGCCATCGTCGTCAAATCCGCCAATGACGTGGCGGTGGCGGTTGGCGAATATCTCGGCGGCTCGGAGGACCAGTTCGCCGCCATGATGACGTCCAAGGCGCGCTCGCTCGGCATGTCCAGCACCACCTTCCGCAACGCATCCGGCCTGCCCGACGACAGCCAGATGACCACGGCGCGCGACATGGCGGTGCTCGGCCTGGCGCTGCGTCAGCGCTTTCCCCAGCATTTCCATTATTTCTCCGAAAGCGATTTCATGTTCCGCGGCAGGCTGGTGCGCGGCCACAACGACATGCTCGGCCGCGTGCGCGGCGTCGACGGCATCAAGACCGGCTACATCAGGGCCTCCGGCTTCAACATCGTCACCTCCTACAATGCCGACGGCCGCCAGCTGATCGTGGTGGTGATGGGCGCCGACAGTGCCCGCCAGCGCAACGACCATGTCGAAGCGCTGATCCAGCGCAGCCTGTCGCCGACGACAGATGGCACCAAGACCAGGCTGATGTTCGCCGAACAGCAGTAGTAGTCCTGCGGCCTGAGCCAACAAAGGTGGGCAGCCGGCTATTGTTTCACGACTGTCACGCAATTGTCCGGAAGCCATGGCATAGGCTGCGAAAACCGACGGTGGCTATGCGCCGCCCCGTTGGCGTATCGTCTGCCTGCGACAGGCAGAAGGCCCAAGGTGTGTTGAGAGTCAGGTCAGGCCGAGCCGAAAACGATGGCTTTCGGGGTCGCTCTTGCGACGAGCGGAGCGTACTTTTCGTACGTGAGCACCGGAAGCGCAGAAAGCCGTCGTTTGCAGGCCGGCCTCACCTGAATATCATCACACCTTAGCGCCACAGCAGGAGCCCGCACCATGAGCACCGTCCCCAAAACGCCAGAGCAGAAGGCGGCGGCCAATGAGAATGACAGCGGCGGCGAATATTTCGAGGCGCCGATCACGCAGGAGGATCTGCACGAGGTTTCGGACGAGCATTTCGACATGCCTGAAGTGCCGGACTCCGAACCGTCAGGCCCCGGCGCATCGCGCATAAAGCCCAGGAAAAAACCGTCGGCGATCTCAGGCCGCAAATTCCGCAAGCGCGACCTCGTGCGCATCGACACGCTGCGCCCGAGCCTTGCCGACCGCATTCACGCCGACCACCCGGACCTGCCCAGGGGCGCCCGCATCAGCCGCGAGGAGCTCGGCCGCTACCGCATGCGCTACATGGAGGAGTTGCTGCAGCAGGAGCACGGCGAATTCTCCGAACTCGACCGCCAGGTGGTGGAATCGATCGCCAGGCAGGACACGATTTCCGAAAACTCGGAGGAGGAGTTCGAGGAGCACCGCACGTTCCCCGACCGCGTCTCCGACAACATGGCCGCCTTCGGCGGCAGCTGGTGGTTCCTGATCTCGTTTGCCGGCGTGCTGCTGGTCTGGATCGGTATCAACCTGTTCGAGGGTTTGAACGGCGCCTTCGACCCCTATCCCTTCATCCTGCTCAACCTCCTGCTCTCCTGCATCGCCGCCATCCAGGCGCCGATCATCATGATGAGCCAGAAGCGCCAGGAGGTGAAAGACCGCCTGCGCTCCTTCAACGAATACCGCGTCAACCTCAAGGCCGAGCTCGAAGTGCGCCATTTGCACGAAAAACTCGACTACCTCATCTCCCGCCAATGGACGCGGCTGGCCGAGATGCAGCAGATGCAGCTGGAGGCCATGCAGGAGCTGGCGGGTGCGAAGAAGGTGAAGCGGGCGGTGCGCGGGGTGAGGCGAAGGACGGTGAAGGGTGAGGCGGGGTAGTGAGCGCCTGAAGGGTAGGGAGTCTGCGAAGGGCTGGATGCGATCATGGCAGCGAGCTCGCGATCGGTTGCCCGGTGACGGCAATTATGCTATAAATCTGACCATGGTGCTGATTTGCGCCAGCGACCCGCCGCCGAGGCGGGTTTTTCGTTTCAGGCGCCATCTTCCGGCAGGCACCTTGGCGGCTCGGAGTCTTAGAGAGGGGCTTGGACGTCCATGGCATCAGGATCCCGAAAGCGCGTTAATCTCAGTTCGCGGCCCAGCGGCCCGCCAATTGCCCGTTGAAGCCCGCGCCGGCTTCCGCTAAGAAGCCGTGACTTGCCGGTTCACCGGCTGGTTCGTTTTCCGCATCGCCGGAAAGCACCCGTAGCTCAGCTGGATAGAGCGCTGCCCTCCGAAGGCAGAGGTCACAGGTTCGAATCCTGTCGGGTGCGCCATTTTTCCTTATGTATTACATATACTTATATGACCACAAGTGAAATACGCTTACGCGAAGCAAGGAACCCGTAAGCAGTGAGAGCACGCTTTTCCCACTAACTGGCTGACGCCAATTGGCGAAACTTTGAGTTGGATTCATTCATTTTCTGCGGAAGCGAGCTCTACGCTGTCGTTTAGACGGATGACGGCAAGCACCTAAGGCAGGCGGTCGGCAAGCGCGTCGCGCAGCGGACGCGCTCGGCCGAAGAGTCTAGCACCTGTTCGGTGATCGATCCGGCTTCCCAAGCCAATTTCCGCCTGCCGCGCTCCACGTTATTGCAAAACGTTCAAATTTGAGCTTCCGCACTCATGCTTTGTCGAGGGTACCCCTGTAATTACTTAAACCGTCTGCGCCGTAAGTTTTAGCCGTTTTGAATCGCCGTCGGCGACGATGGCGACGAAATAGGAGAACGCAATGACTCGTAATCACGTTGAACGTCTTGGAGAGTTCAGGGAAATCCTGGTGGCGACTCGACGCGAAGGAGTCCGCAACGTGCACCATACTCGCGACGCAATGCGGGCAAGTGGCTTTCAGATCGGGGACAGCGATGGCGCCAGCTACGGAGCCGAATTGAAGGCGCTCCAAGAGGAAATTGAGGCAGTCGATCGCGCCATCGAAGACGAGAAGCGGTTGGCCTTGGCCCTAGAGAACGAGGCGCAATCCCGCCGACCGGCTAAACCGAGAATCGTGAAGGGAACATAGAGTCAGGTATGGCCCTTGGCGCCGTTCGCCTGTAAGGCTCGTTGTCGCCGTGGCGAGCGCCCCGCCTCTGGCGCAAAGCGGTCGGCGCTACCCAGGATGCTAAGGCCGGCTTTCTAGCCCCGTCATCCCGAAAGCCGACGTTCCGCTTCGCGGAAGCCAGCCAGATTCGGTCCTCGACCTGCCCGGGTCCCGTGCCGACCGCGTGTTCAGCATCGCGGCAGCCGGGTAACGCTCACCGCTTGCGCACGAACTCGGTGCGAAGGACGAGGCCCTTGATCGCCTCATGCCGGCAATCGATTTCATCGGGATTGTCGGTGAGCCGGATCGACTTGATCAGGGTTCCCTGCTTCAGCGTCTGACCGGCGCCCTTCACCTTGAGGTCCTTGATCAGGATCACCGAATCCCCGTCGGCAAGAACATTGCCGGCGGCATCGCGTGGCACAATGCGCCCCGCCTCGGCGAAGGCAGCGATCTCCGAGGCCGGACGCCATTCACCGGTGGCCTCGTCGTAGATGTAGTCTTCGTTTTCGTAGGCCATGATCGCCCCTGTCGCTCGAGTTGGACACCTTCCGACCCCATGCGGCGGTCTGGCGCGAGCCATCTATAGCAGGCGCGGCCTATTCTCAACCGTGGCTCCCGGGTCGATGCCGACAACCGCGGACCGCAGGGGTGGTGCGCCGATGAGCACGCTGAGACCGACGGTCAGCCTTCTCGACCCGTCACGGCTCCGGCCACCGCCCGCACACTCTCCCGCTCCACCAGCGGGCACTCCAGCTTGGTGATGGGATAGCGCCCTTGCCCGGGCGCCGCCGGCGCCTCGAGCTGCTCGATCGCCCATTGGCCCATCGCCATGTGCGGCAGGATCGAGGTGGTCAGCGGCGGGAACAGATGCCGGGCGATTTCCTCGTCGTCGTAGCCGACGACGGAAATGTCTTGCGGAATGTGCAGGCCGGCTTCCTTCAGCGCTTCGTAGCAGCCGATCGCGGTGCGGTCGTTCTGGCAGAAGATGGCGGTCGGGCGGTCTTTCAGCGCCAACAATTTGACGGTCGCGGCATAGCCCGCGCTGGCCGACCAGTCGCCCTCGACCACCAGCTCCGCGTCGAACGGGATGTCGGCGGTGGCAAGCGCGCGGCGGTAGCCCTTCAGCCGGTCCTGTGCCGCCTGCATCCAGGGTTCGCCGGTGATGGTGGCGATGCGGCGGTGGCCGTGGCTGATCAGATGCCTTGTCGAGCTCTGGCCGCCGGCGATCTCGGAAGGCACCACTGCGGGAAAGGCGTAGTCGGCCGTGTAGCAATTGAGCAGGATCACCGGAATGTCGAGACTGTAGAGGAAATCGGGTGCCGTGATTTCGCGGGTGAAGATGGTCATGTAGATCAGCGCCGAAATGCCCCGCCTAGTCAGCGCCTGGATGGCGCGCGGCTCCATCACCGCGTCGCCCATGGTCTGCGCCACCAGCAGCACATTGCCGGCATTCCACGAAGCCTGGCGTGCGCCTTCGATGGCGACCACCGCCTCCGGGCTGGTCGCCAGCTGGTCGACGGCGAAGCCGATCACCCCGTCAAGGCCATCGAAGGCGGCAACAGGCTTGCGCAGTGCCGAGAAAGCGGGCGCGCTGTAGCCCAGCGCCCGTGCGGCCTCGATCACCCGTTCGCGGGTCTGCTGCGACAGCTTGATCCCTGGCGAATTGTTGAGCACGAAGGAAACGGTCGCCTGCGAACAGCCGGCGGCCCTGGCGATGTCGGTCATGGTGACCCGCCCCTTGGGCTTCGCTGGCGCCTTGCGGCGCTTCGCGGTCTCGATGGTCCGATCCCTGGTTTCGCTCATTGCATTCGTGTCCCCAATCCTAGCCTGTCTAGCGGCAGCCTGCCGGGTCGACAAGATGGCGCGGCGGCGGCGATTTATAGAGGCCGTCGATGAATTTATAACTATTAGTAAGGCGTTGATCCATCGGTCATGCGGCTCCGGGTATTCAGAAAGGCAGGAATAGCAAGGCTTGGGCCGCCGCGCTGGCAAGGCAGTCCATCGTCGGCGGATCGGTTGCGCTGTCGCCCCGATGAGTCCAGGCACGGGTGAGAACTAATACTGTTTACTAATACAAAGATGCGCTGTAACGTCAATCCGTCGCGTCCGGTCCGATGGATCCCGGTGCGGCGGGAGTACTCGTGACTGGTCCGATGGTGAGCGGATATTGCCTCCGCGAACCTTATAGTAGATATGTGATATGTCAGACAAATCGGACTATTTACGAATGAGGGATGAGTCTCTAAAGTCCGTGACCGTGGCTGGACGACGCCATCCTTTCAGTGCCGGGAACCCCTGAGGAGGAGGGGCGTCCAAGCCACAGACGGCAAATTCTGGTGAGCAAGGCAATTCTAGTGAGCAAGACTGGTCAGCCCGAAGGCTGGACCAAAACGGGAGGTTGAACATGAAGTCCTTGATACGCAATGCATCCGTGGCCGCCGCGGCCCTGGTTGTCGGCCTGACGGCGACGGCCATCGCACGCGCCGACGACAAGCCAACACTGGCTTTCGTCGTCAACGGCGCTTCCGATTTCTGGAAAGCGGCCGAAGCCGGCGTCAAGAAGGCGCAGGGCGAACTGCCTGACTACACACTCGAGCTCAAATATCCGGAACAATCCTCGGTCGCCATCCAGCAGCGGCTGATGGATGATCTGGTGACGGCCGGCGTCAAGGGCATCATGGTCTCGGCCGTCGATCCCAAGACCTCGACCGATGGTCTGAACAAGATCGCCTCGGAAACCGCGCTGTTCACCACCGACAGCGACGCTCCGCAGACCAAGCGCGTCGCCTATATCGGCTCGTCCAACGTCGACGCCGGCAAACAGGCGGCCGAAATCGCCAAGAAGGCGATGCCGAACGGCGGCAAGTGCCTCGGCTTCGTCGGCCTGCTCGGCGCCGACAATGCCAAGGAGCGTATCCAGGGCATGAAGGATGGCCTGGCCGGCACCAAGATCGAACTCGTCGACGTGCGCGGCGACGACATCGACCAGGCCCGTGCCAAGAAGAACGTCGAGGACGCGCTGGTCGCCAGCCCCGACGTCACCTGCATGGTCGGCTTCTACTCCTACAACACGCCGCGCATCTATGAAGCGCTGCGCGATGCCGGCAAGCTCGGCTCGATCACGGTCGTCGGTTTCGATGACGATCCGATCACGCTGGGCGGCGTCAAGGAAGGCACCATTGCGGCTACCGTCGTGCAGCAGCCCTTCGAATGGGCCTATCAGGGCATGAAGCTGATGGCCGCCTATCTCAAGGGCGACAAGTCGGGCATCCCGGCAGGCAACCTCATCATCATCCCGACCAAGATCATCGGCAAGGATGACGTCGACGCCTACGCCGCCAATCTGAAGGCGATGTCTGGAAACTAAGACCACAGGCAGTTCAGCCGGCTCAACTCTGCTTGAGCCGGCTGCGCGCATTGACGAAGCCTGCTGAGACCGTCAGTCTGCGGATGGGTCAGCTCGCCAATCGCTGTCAGGCATGATGAATTATTCCGACACATCCATCGCCGCGACCACCCCGTTCCTCAGCCTCGAGAACGTGCGCAAGACCTATCCGGGTGTTGTCGCGCTCGATGGTTTTTCGATGGAGGTCAGGCCGGGCGAGGTCATCGGCCTCGTCGGTGAGAACGGCGCCGGCAAGTCGACCTTGATGAAGATCCTTGGCGGCGTCACCACGCCGGACACCGGCACGATCACGGTCGACGGCACCGCCCATAAGAGCCTGAGCGTCGAAGGCAGCCTCGGATCCGGTATCGCCTTCGTCCATCAGGAACTCAATCTGTTCGACAATCTCGACGTCGCCGCCAACATCTTCTTCGGCCGCGAACCGCTGCGCGCCGGACCGCTGAAACTCGTCGACCGCACGAAGCTGCGGGAAATGGTGGCGCCGCTGCTGAAGCGTGTCGGTGCCAATTTCACCGCCGACGCGCAGGTCGCCGACCTGTCGCTGGCGCAGCAGCAGATGGTCGAGATCGCCAAGGCGCTGTCGATCAAGGCAAGGCTGGTCATTCTCGACGAGCCGACATCGAGCCTGCCGCTCGCCGAGACCGACAAATTGCTCGACGTCATCAAGGCGCTGAAGGCCGACGGCATCAGCGTCATCTTCATCTCGCACCGCCTGCACGAGGTCGAGCGCGTCGCCGACCGCGTCGTCGTGCTGCGCGACGGCATGCTGGCCGGCACATTGCAGAAGCGCGACATCGGCCACGACCAGATGGTCAAGCTGATGATCGGCCGCATGCTGAAGGAGCGCGAAAAGGCCTCGGAGGCCGCGCGGGCGCCCGGCGCAGTCGCACTTGCGGCCAAGGCCATCCGCACCCCCAGCTATCCCAGCCGGCCGGTCGACCTCGACGTCAGGCGCGGCGAAATCCTCGGCCTTGCCGGCCTTGTCGGCTCCGGCCGCACCGAACTGGCGCGCGTGTTCTTCGGCATTGACGGCAGCCTTGGCGGCACGCTCGAGCTCGCCGGCAAGCCGCTTGTGCTGGGCTCGGCGGCCGACGCCGTCGCGCATGGCATTTTCCTGGTGCCGGAGGACCGCAAGCTGACCGGCATCCTGCTCGATTTGTCGATCGCGCAGAACATCTCGCTGCCCAATTTGCCGGCGCATGCCAGGCGTTCATTGGTGTCCGCAAGTGCCGAAACGGCAACCGCCGAAAAGCAGAAAAAGGATCTCGGCATCAAGGCGCCTTCGGTGCAGACGCGCACCGGCACGCTTTCGGGCGGCAACCAGCAGAAGGTCGTGCTCGGCAAGTGGCTGGCCATGAACCCGAAGGTGATGATCCTCGATGAGCCGACGCGCGGCATCGATATCGGCGCCAAGGCGGAAATCTACGGGCTGATGCGGGCGCTGGCCGATGCCGGCGTCGCCGTGCTGATGATCTCCAGCGACATGGAAGAGGTGATCGGCGTGTCCGACCGCATCGCCGTCATGCATGAGGGCCAGATCTCGGGCATTCTCGACAAGGATCAGTTCAGCCAGGAAAACGTGCTGTTGCTCGCGGTGGGCAAGCAGCCGAAATAAGCTTTTGCCGGGCGCAAGCGCGGTCCGCTCAGGCAGGCATTGGGGAGACGACGATGAGCAAGAAAGATCTCGGCCTGCTGATCCTGATCCTGGTGGTCGGCGCAATCGTGGCCATCATCAATCCGCGCTTCCTGCTGCCGATCAACCTCGCCAACACCTCGAACCTGATCGGGCTCTTCGGCATCCTGTCGATCGGCCAGGCCTTCGTCATCATCACCGGCGGCATCGAACTGTCGGTCGGCTCGGTGGTGGCGCTGCTGGGCACGCTGTTCATCGACTTCATCGCCGTGCGTGGCATGGGATGGCCGGTCGCCTTCGTGCTCATCCTGGTGCTCGGCGCCATCATCGGCCTGGCGCATGGCTGGCTAATCACGCGGCTCAAGCTGCAGCCCTTCGTCGTCACGCTGTGCGGCCTCTTGATCTATCGCGGCGTGGCGCGCTTCTACACCGGCGACGGCACCGCCGGCTTTGCCTTCGGTCAGAATTTTCCCGACCTTGAATTCCTCACCGCCGGCCGGTCCTATGGTGTGCCCAACAGCTTCATCGCGCTGATCGTCATCGCCATCATCATGTGGGTGGTGCTGCACCGCTCGGTGTTCGGCCGCTATCTCTACGCCATCGGCAAGAACGAGGAGGCGGCTAAATATTCCGGCATCCGCACCGGCCGCATCGTCATGGCAGCCTATGTCATCTGCGGCGTGCTGACGGCGCTGTCGGCGATCTATTTCGCCATGTACACGCGCTCGATCTCACCGGCCAGCCACGGCCAGTTCTACGAACTCTACGCCATCGCCGCCGCCGTGCTCGGCGGCTTCTCGCTGCGCGGCGGCGAAGGGTCGCTGATCGGCGTTGTCCTCGGCACCGTGCTGCTGCAGGAGCTGCAGAACCTCGTCAATCTGCTCGGCATCCCCTCCTCCCTCAACTTCGCGGTGATGGGCGGCGTCATCCTCATCGGCGTGCTGGTCGACCAGCAATGGGGCGTGTTCCGGGCTCGGCGTCTGATGATCGATGCGGCCCGCAAAAACGTGGCGGGTGCGCCAGCGGAATAACGCCCTGCCGCCTATCGGCTGATCGCGCGTGCGGCGCGGCGAACGCTTTGCAGCAGGATGGCGAGACAGCCGACCAGCAGCAACGCGCCGCCGAGCAGTGGTGGCAATGCGAGCAGCTTCACCGCCGCCGCGACGGCGGCCACCAGCACCAGCGCCAGCAGCGCCAGATTGCCGTCATCGACGAACATGCCGAAGAATTCCCTGGCAACAAGACGAATGGCGTTCATCGGGCGAGCCCTCCAGCGGCTGCGGGGTAGGTGTTGCGCAGCCAGCGCACCATGGCAAAGGACGCCAGCGCGACAATGGCGAAGATAGCAAGCAGAGCGAGATCGGCGCCCGGCCAGTCGGCACCGATGCCCTCGCCGGTCCAGAAGATGCCGAAACTGGTCAGCATCAGCCCAACCACGAATTTGAGCGCATTCTCCGGCACGCGCGCCAGTGGCCGGTGGACCGCCAGGCCGATGAGCATCACCAGGATGAACGCCGCCAGCGCGCCCAGGCCGGCGTAGAGCGTCTGCCCGTGGGCTGCGCCCACGGCAATGACGATGAACACCACCTCGACACCTTCGAGCAGCACCGCCTTGAACGACGCCAGTCCAGCGAGGTAGTCGGCGCGGCGGTCATTGGCCTGCTGGTGCAGGGTCGCCGTTTCCTTGGAGAAGGCCGCCTCCTCGTCATGCAGCGCGATGACGCCGACGCTGCGCAGGATGGCCTTTCGCAGCCAGCGCATGCCGAACAGGATCAGCAGCACCCCAACGACGAACTGCAGCGTGGTGATGGGTACCAGCGCCAGCAGCGGTCCGAACGCCAGCACCAGCGCCGCCAATACCGCCAGCGCCAGGGCGGCACCGGTCAGCGCCGGGCGCCAGCTGCGCGTCACGCCGACCGCAAGCACGATGGTGAAGGCTTCGACGACTTCGACGAAAGAGGCGAGAAATGCCGCCGTGACCGTCGAGAGGATGGGCGTCAGCGTCTGCATCAAGGCTTCCTGTCCTGTCGTTCGCCCCGGGCTTTCTGGGCGGCTTCCCCGCAAGCGTGGCCTGGAATCACATGTGTGGCCAGCACCACATAGCGCTCCGGAGGCGTCGGGAAAGCAAGTGGAGCGCCAACGGGGCGGCCGCTTTGGGCCAATCGAGCCGCACGTGCTGCGGCTTGAGGGATGGGGCCTTAAATCAGATCAGGCCCGACATGTCGGAGAAGGCCATCGCCTTGCGGAGGATCTCGGCGAAGCGCTCGCCGGCCACCTCGCGCGGACCGCTATTGTCGATCGAGGTCACGCCAGCGCCGGTCAGCGTCACATTGGCGCTGCGCGCCAGGCGTGCCAGCACTTCACCGCGCGACTCGCGGCCACGCATCGCCAGCCGCTCGGCCAGCACGTCGTGCGAGGCGGTGATCTCGACAATGGCCAGATTGGCATAGCGCTCGCGCAGCACCGGAATGATCGCGCGCGACACATTGGCGACGGCGACGTGGCCATTGGCGACCGACCAGTCGACATCGGCAGGCAGGCCGTAGCGCAGGCCATGCGCTTCCCACGAGATGGCGAAGGCGCCGTCGGCATCGGCTTCGACAAAGGCGGCATCGGCCAGCGTGTCGTGATCCTCGCTCGCCGCATCGCTCGGCCGGGTGATGACGCGGCGGACGAACTCCAGCCGGGTCTCATCGGTGAAGAGCGCGCGGGCGTAGCCGATCACCGTGTCCTTGCCGGCACCGCTTGGGCCGACGACGGCGACAAAGACGCCATGGCGGATCGGAAACGTTTCAGCGGACAATTCGCGCTCGATCAAGGCCGACACCATCATGCGACCCGGCGCCCCTGCCGCCAGACGGTGCGCACCACCGGCACATGGTCGTCGACGCGCACGCGTACCAGATCGGCCCTGCGGCCCGGCTCGATGATGCCGCGGTCGTTGAGGCCAACCGCTTCGGCCGGGTTTTTCGACACCATGGCGACCGCTTGCGGCAGCGAAATGCCTTCGACCATATCACCGAGAAAGAAGGCCGACTGGATCAGGCTGAAGGGAATGTAGTCCGAAGACAAGATGTCGAGCAGGCCGTCGCTGGCCAGCGTGCGGGCCGAGACATTGCCCGAATGCGAGGCGCCGCGCATGACGTTAGGCGCACCCATCAGCACGCCCAAGCCCGCGGCCTTCGAAGCGCGCGCGGCTTCCTCGGTGGTCGGAAACTCGGCGACGCGCACGCCTTGCTCGATCGCCTCGTCGACATGGCCTGAGGTGGCGTCGTCATGGCTCGCCAGCACGATGCCGCGCGCATGGCAGGCGGCGGCGATCACCGTCCGGTTCGGCGCCGAATTGCGCGCCGATTCCGCCATCCGCTTCTCGCAGAACAGCTTGAAGTCGCGGTCGGTCAGCTTCAGCTTGCGCTGGTAGTAGTAGGCATAGGTTTCGAGATTGACGAACTGGCGCTGGCCCGGCGCATGGTCCATCAGCGATGCCAACTTGACCCGGTCATCCCCGTCGAAATTGGCGAAGGCCTGCAGGCAGTCCGGCGCCGAAACCTCGCAGCGCAGATGAATGAAATGGTCGGCCCGCAACCGGTCCTGCGCGACGCTGTCTTCGATCGCGTCGGCCAGCTTGCGGATGTCGGCGGAGGTCAGGTCGGCATCCTCGTCCATGCCGACGCGCAAGGCGTCGAGCACGGTGGTGATACCGGCGGTCGCCACCTGCGCGTCATGGGCAAGCACTGCGGCGATCGGGTTCCAGCGCACTTTCGGCCGCGGCGCATAATGGCCCTCGAGATGGTCGGTGTGCAGTTCGACCAGCCCCGGAATGACATAGTCGCCGCCCATATCCTCGCCGGTCCGGCCGGAACCTGCATCGATGCCGGCGATAAAGCCGTCACGCAGCACCAGCGACCCCTCGACGATCTCGTCGGCAAGCACGATGCGGGCGTTGGAAAGAACGGTCTCGGCGGTCATTTCGGGCAGTCCTTGATTCTTTTGGGGGCAGAGCTTGTTCAGGCGATTCTTCTGGCCGGGCGGCGTCCCAGCACGTGCTGGGAAAGCACCATGAACGGCGCACCGGGTTCGGGTTCGACAAACAGTGTCAGCGCGTCGACCAGCACCGGCTGCCGCAGAACCTCCGCGAACAGGCTGTCGATTGCTGCGCGCAAACGGGGGCTTTCCTGTGGCCCTGCCCGGCCGGACAGCGTCATGTGGAAACGAAACGTCTCGAAGACATAGGGGTAGCCCCATTGGCAGAGATTGCGGAACTCGGTCGGCCTGAGCGAATCCGGGCTGCGCCGTTCGATCTCGGCCTCGGTCAGCGGCGCGCGAAAACGGTCGAAGTCGCGCACCACATCGTCAGTGAAGCGGTTGAGCGACGGCAACGGCCCCTCCGGGACCAGCGCGAAGAAGCTGTCGATCTGGCTGACGACGAGACGCGGGATCGTCACCACCGGCGTTGCTTCGGCAAAATGGTCGAGCCCCGCGCGCAGCGAGGTCTCGGTCTCATTGGCTGCCAGGCGGAAGGGGGCTTTCAAAGTCGCGTGGAAGCCATAGCGGCGTGCCGAGGCGGTGTGGAAGGCCACTTCCGCCGCCGCCAGATCGGCCACGGCCTCGACCGGCCTTGTCGCGGCGCCGAACGGATCGCGGCCGAGCCAGTTGGCGGCGATCCGCGCCAGCTTCTCGTCCTGCCTCGGGGTAAAATAGATGGCGTAGCGCATCGAAAGTCCTCGTCAGTCTCGCTGCCATAGGTGATTTCCATGACGGATTGACGAAGCTTTGAAGGGTTTTCGAAGGCAAATCGACCTGAGAAGTCCTTAGCCGACGATTTTTTCTAGCTGGACCAATGGCTTCAGCCGAAAACCCAGATCGGTCAGGCCTTCATCAACCATTCGTGCTCGGGTGCATTGTGGAATTTCCACGTCCGCTTCGGCCCGGCCATGACATTGAGATAATAGAGGTCGTAGCCATGGCAGGCAGCGCAGGGGTGATAACCCCTAGGCACCAGCACGACATCGCCATCCTCGATCGCCATCGCTTCGTCGAGCGCGCGATGACCATCCTTGTCGGCGTCGGTATAGACGCGCTGGAAGGCAAAGCCCTGCGGCGGGTTGAGGCGATGATAGTAGGTTTCCTCGAGATAGGATTCCGCGGGCAGATTGTCCTGGTCGTGCTTGTGCGGCGGATAGCTCGACGTGTGGCCGCCGGGCGTGATCACCTCGACCACCAGCAGGGAATCCGCCGGCTTGCCTTCCGGCAGGATGTTGGTGACGTAGCGCGTGTTGGTGCCCTTGCCGCGCACCTCCTGGCCGAGATCGTCGGGTCCGATGACCCGGACCGGCAGGCCGCCGCCGAGGCCCGGTGCCGAGCAGACCGCGAGTTCGAGCTCGGTATCGGCCGTCACCGACCAGTCCGATCCCTCGGGCACATAGACCGACCACGGCTTGCCTTCGAAGGGCGACATACGCTCGCCGAGCAGGCCGAGGTCCTTGCCGCCGGCCTTCGCGGTGCCCTTGCCGGTGACGAACACCAGGCAGATTTCGCGATCGTCGGTTTTGCCTGAGGCGCTCTCGCCGGGCTTCAGCCGATGCAGGTCGAAACCGACATAGGTCCAGCCGGCGCTTTTCGGCGTCACATGGGCAACGCGGCCATGGCCCTTGTCGGCCTTCACCAGCAGCTTCGACATCGGGTTACTCCTTCGGTTCGGCCTCGGCCGTTGTCTTGCTCTCATCGGCTGGCTTGTAGAGATAGAAAAACTGCCAGACGGCATAACCGGCAAAACCGAGCGCGATGACGCCCCAGAACGGCGTGCCGGTGGCGAACTCGATGATCGACCAGATGACGCAGACCGCGACGACGGCGACGCGCCGCCATAAGGGCCGGAAGAAGGGGTGCTCGGAATCTTTCATCGGGCCAATCTACAGCAACCAGGCTCGCCGTGAACCCATCGCATCAGGCATTCGGGAAGCCTTGCGTCTCGACCGTGTAGCCGGCGGTGGTCATCACACGCATCAATTCCTTGTGGCCGACCTGCGCCATCTTGAGCGGAGGGTTCTTCTTCGGGTCCTGCTCGGCCTCGACCACGAACCAGCCTTCATAGCCATGGTCGGCGAAGCGCTGCACGATGGCGCCGAAATCCAGCGAGCCATCGCCCGGCACGGTGAAGGCGCCGAGCGCCACGGCGTCGAGGAACGACTGTCTGGTGCGGTCGAGCCCGTCAATCACGCCCATGCGCACATCCTTCACATGGACATGGCTGATGCGCTTGTGGTGGTTGTCGATGGCGCGCAGCACATCGCCGCCGGCGAAGGCCAGATGACCGGCATCGAGGAGCAGCGGAATGCCTTCGCCGGAATGGCGCATGAAGGCATCGAGCTCCGGCTCGGTCTCGACCACTGCCGCCATGTGATGGTGGTAGGACAAAGGCATGCCTTGTTCGGCGCACCATTCGCCGAACTCGGTCAGGCGCCTTGCATAGGCCTTCATCTCGTCACTAGTGAGTTTCGGCTTGGTGGCGAGCGGCTTCGAGCGATCACCCTGGATCGAGCGGCCGACCTCGCCATAGACGATGCAAGGCGCGTTAACCGCCTTGAACAGGTCGATCATCGGCTGGATGCGATCCTTGTTCTTGCCCATCTCCTCATCGACCAGCGTGCCGGAAAACCAGCCGCCGCACAGCGTCACGTCGGCTTTCTTCAGGATCGGCAGCATGACGGCGGGATCGTTGGGAAAGCGCCGTCCCATTTCCATGCCGGTGAAGCCGGCCGACCGCGACTGGCGCAGACACTCCTCCAGCGACACGTCATCGCTCAGTTCCGCAAGATCGTCGTTCCACCACGCAATGGGGGACATGCCCAGTTTGGCTTTCAAGTCGTCACTCCGGTTTAGAACAGTTCATTTTTTGGGCCGTCGGTGCTGCCCCTCATCCGCCTGCCGGCACCTTCTCCCCGTATAGGGACGGGGAGAAGGGAGCTAGCATCAATCGCCGATGGTCTGCATCTGCCGCTTCTCGTCATAGGCCTTGCGGGCCGCGTTCACCTGCGGCCTTGCCGACACTTCCGGCACCGCCACATCCCACCAATGGCCACCGGCATCGGTGGAGACCAGCGGATCGGTGTCGATGACCAGAACGGTGGTGCGGTCGTTCTTTTTGGCCTTCTGCAGTGCGTTTTCGAGCCCGGCAATTGACGGCACCTTCTCGGCGATTGCGCCCATGCTCGCCGCATGCGCGGCAAAGTCGATATCGGGCAGGATCTCGTGGCGCGAGTCCTTCAGGAGATTGTTGAAGTTGGCGCCGCCGGTCGCCATCTGCAGCCGGTTGATGCAGCCATAGCCACGGTTGTCGAGCAGCACGATGGTCAGCTTCAAACCAAGCATCACTGAGGTGGCGATCTCGGAATTCAGCATCAGATAGGAGCCGTCGCCGATCATGACGACGACCTCTTCGCCGGGTTTCGCCATCTTGGTGCCGAGCCCGCCGGCAATCTCGTAGCCCATGGTCGAGAAGCCGTATTCCGCGTGATAGGAGCCCGGCGCGCCGGCTTGCCAAAGCTTGTGCAATTCGCCGGGCAGACCACCGGCGGCATGCAGCAGCGTCACGCCGGAACCCATGGCGCGCTGAACGGCGCCGATCACCTGCGCGTCGGACGGGAAAGCGGCATTGGTCGAGGCCGTCACCTTGGCCGCATCGGCCTGCCAGGCCTTCTTGCCCGTGGCCGCATTGTCGGTCCAGGCTGACGGCGCCTTCCAGCCCTTTAGCGCCGCGCCGAGTTCAGCAATCCCTTCGGCCGCGTCGGCAACCAGCGGCAGTGCCCGGTGCTTGCCGGCATCGAAAGGCTGCACGTTGAGCCCAATGATGGTCTTGCCGGAATTCTTGAACAGCGCCCACGAGCCGGTGGTGAAATCCTGCAGGCGCGTGCCGATGGCGAGCACCACATCGGCGTCTTCCGCCAGCCGGTTGGCGGCCGAGGTGCCGGTGACGCCGACCGCCGCCATGTTAAGTGGATGATCGTCCGGCAGCGAGGATTTGCCGCCTTGCGTCTCGCAGACCGGAATGCCGGCGCCTTCGACGAATTTCGCCAGTTCGTCCGAGGCCTGTGAATAGAGAACGCCGCCACCGGCGATCACTAGCGGCTTCTTCGCACCCTTGAGCGCTGCCACTGCCGCCGCAAGCTCGTGGCGGTCCGGGCGTGGCCGGCGCTGGTGCCAGACGCGCTCGGCGAAGAAG
Source organism: Mesorhizobium sp. P2_E9 (assembly GCF_056403815.1). Taxonomy (NCBI): domain Bacteria; kingdom Pseudomonadati; phylum Pseudomonadota; class Alphaproteobacteria; order Hyphomicrobiales; family Phyllobacteriaceae; genus Mesorhizobium; species Mesorhizobium sp. P2_E9. Next base: position 307,080 of record NZ_JBFUET010000007.1, on the reverse strand, counting down.
CTCTCGGGATAGTCATAGGCCTCGGCCTGCACGTCTTGGCAGAGCGACAGCGTCACCGGACCGCAATCGGCTGGATCGGTCAGCACCTGCATGGCACGGCTCAGCGCCGGGATGATCTGTTCCGGCCGCGTGATGCGGTCGAAATAGCGCGATACCGGACGGAAGCAGTCATTGACCGTCGCCGTGCCGTCGGAAAAATCCTCGGCCTGCTGCAGCACCGGGTCGGGGATGCGGTTGGCGAAGACATCGCCGGGCAGAAACAGCACAGGCAACCGGTTGACATGCGCAAGTGCCGCCGCCGTCACCATGTTGAGCGCGCCGGGGCCGATCGACGAGGTTGCCGCCATGAAGCGGCGGCGGAAATTGGCCTTGGCATAGGCGATCGCCGCATGCGCCATCGCCTGTTCGTTGTGGGCGCGGAGGGTCGGCAATTCGTCGCGCACCTGGTAGAGCGCCTCGCCGATACCGGCGACATTGCCATGGCCGAAGATCGCCCAGACACCGCCGAAAACAGGCACTGTCTTGCCGTCGATCTCGGTCATCTGGCGGGACAGAAAGCGCGTCAGCGCCTGCGCCATCGTCAGGCGGATTGTCTTGCTCATGGTGGTTTCCTCCGCAGTCTTATGCCGCGCCTTTATGCTGCTTTACGGCCTCGCGCGGCAAGCCACGCTTCGGTCAACTGTTCGAAGCGCGAGGCCATGTCGGCGACAGCCTCGTCATCCGACATCCTGCCGGCCAGCCACTCTTCAGCTGCGTGGACGAAAATAGTGCGGCCGACGGCAAAACCCTTGACGATCGGCGCCTTGGCGGTGGCGGCAAAGGCGGCTTCCAACTCGTCCTGTGGCGCTTCCAGGCCAAGCAGCACGATGCCACGGCACCAGGGATCGTGCCTCAGGATCACCGCTTCAATCTTGGCCCAGGCACCACTCGACGCCTGCGGCTCGAGTTTCCACCAATCGGGCTTGATGCCCAGCGCATAAAGCTCTTCCAGCGCGCGCGGAATGGTCGTGTCGTCGAGCTTGCCGTGCTTGCCGGCGATGATCTCGATGAGCAGTTCGCGGCCGACTTTGCGTGCCGCCTCGAACAGCGCACGCAGCTTCTGCTGCTGTTCTTCCTTCAGCGCCGCCGGATCGTCCGGGTGGTAGAAGCACAGGCATTTGATGCAATGGTCGACGGGCCATTCGGTGAGCTGCGAGCCGATATCCTGCGAGAATTCGAAGCGCAGCGGCCGCGAGCCCGGCAGTTCGACCGGCCGTCCAAGCCAGGCGAAGGGATGCCTGGCGAATTCGAACATCGCCTCGCGGCCATGTTTCTCGTCGATCAGCATGCCGTAGCCGTCGCGGCCGGCGGCAACCTTCGCCGCCGCCTTGACCGCCAGCACCTTGAAATCGCGGATACGCGCCGGATCGGCGCCGGTCTTGGCCGCGACGTCCTCGAGCTGCACACGATGGTCGCAGGCGAGCGCCATCATAGAGGGAATGTCGCGCCGGCGGGTCGTCGCCCAATGGATATGATTGATCGCCTCGTCCTTGCGCAAGGCGAGATGCTTGCTGCCGTTCTTGAGGAAGAACTGCAGCTCCTCGAAGGTCGGATATTCCGGCGCGCACAGCAGCCGCGACACGGCAAAGGCGCCGCAGGCGTTGGCCCAGGTCGCCGCCGTCGCATGGTCTTCGCCACCCAGCCAGCCGCGCAGGAAGCCGGACATGAAGGCGTCACCGGCACCCAGCACATTGTAGATCTCGATCGGGAAACCCTTGCCGACGACGCCGTCTTCCAGATCGTCGCTGATCGGTCCGTCATAGACGATGCAGCCCATGGCGCCGCGCTTCAACACGATCGTGGCAGCGGACAGCGCGCGGATCGTCTTCAGCGCGCTCAGGCAGTCGTCGGCGCCCGACGCGATCATGATCTCTTCCTCGGTGCCGACGATGAGGTCGCAATCGGGCAGCACCGTCTTCAACTGGGACGAGACCCGGTCCGACTTGACATAGCGCTCGAAGCCCTCGGCATGGCCGGCGAGGCCCCACAGGTTCGGGCGATAGTCGATGTCAAAGACTACCTTGCCGCCCTTGGCCTTCATGATGCGGATCGCCTTGCGCTGGGCGGCGTCGCTGTTGGGTCGGGAAAAATGCGTGCCGGTGACGACGATCGAGCGCGCCGAGGCGATGAAGGCCTCGTCGATGTCTTCCGGCGCCAGAGCCATGTCGGCGCAGTCGCTGCGATAGAAGATCATCGGCGAAACGCCTTCGCTCTCGACCGAGAGCAGCACCAGCGCGGTCAGCCGTTCGTTGTCGGTCTTCAGCCCGTCGGTGTTGACGCCTTCACGCTTGAGCTGTTCGCGGATGAAGCGGCCCATCTGCTCGTCGCCGACGCGGGTCAGCAACGCCGAGCGCAGGCCGAGCCTCGCCGTGCCGACCGAAATGTTGGCCGGGCAGCCGCCGACCGACTTGGCGAAAGACGTGATGTCCTCCAGCCGCGAGCCGATCTGCTGGCCATAAAGGTCGACGGAGGCGCGACCGATGGTGATGACGTCGAGCAGCGCCTGTTTCGCGTCCACGGCTTCGCTCATTGGAACCTCCCGTCAGTCTTGTTGTCAGGAACAACATTGTTTGGGTAACACGCGCGAGCGGCAGCGTGGTGCCGGCAATATGAAATAATAATTCCAATCCATAGTCAATATGGAATGAGCATTCCCGGACTGAATTTGCCTGACCATGATCCCGAAAAGTGGTTGCCGGTTTTCGGAAAAGATCATGGTCAAGAGGAAAGCGTGGCCGATCAGGCCTTGCGCTTGCGGGTAGCGTCGCGTCGCTTCTCGCCGACGCCGACCGTCAACGCCATGGCCAGGGCCATCGTTGCCGACAGCGAACGGAAGCCGGCGAAATCAGCCTCGGCGACCTCGAACCAGACCCTGGCGAACTGGGCAAGCGGCGAGAACGAGCTGTCGGTGATGGCGACGATCGGCACGCCTTGTTCCGAAATTGTGCGTGCTTCCTCGATGGTGGCCGGCGCATAGGGCGAGAAGGAGATGGCGATGACGGCGTCCGCCGGCGTGGCAAAGGCGATCATCTCGGCGTTCAGGCCGGCGGCCGATTCGATCAGCTGGTTGCGGATCTTCAGCTTGCCCAGCGCATAGGCGATGTAGGACGCCACCGGGTAGGAGCGCCGCTTGGCCAGGACATAAATGGTCTGCGCCTTTGCCAACAGCGAAATCGCGTCTTCCAGATGCGCATCGTCCAGCGTGCGGGAGATGTCGTTGAGCGAGGTGCTGGCGGCAGCGACGAAGCCGTCGAAGATGGCCCGGTGGCCGGCGCCGCCCTCGGCCTTGACGCGCAGCGCCTGCAGCCTTTCGTCATAGGACGAGTTGCGCTCGCGCAGCCGCTCGCGAAACACCTGTTGCAGACTGGTGAAGCCGTCGAAGCCAAGCTGCTGGGCAAAGCGGATCAGGGTCGACGGCTGCACGCCGGCCGAGGCGGCGATGCTGGCGGCGGTGCCGAAGGCGATGTCGTCGGGATTGTCGAGCGCGTAGGCGGCGATCTGGGCGATACGCTTGGGCAGGCTTTCGCGCCGATCGAGGATGGTGGCGCGCAGCGTCTCGAAGTCGCGAGGTACCCGTTCGTCCATCGTCGGCCCGTCCAAGCTCATCGGTGAAAGCGTCCTCTCTGCCCCATCATAGCGAGCCTGCGCAAGAACGCCATTAAAAATGAGGCAGACATTCCATTCCCAGATAAAATGGATTAATTCATCCACGCAGCACTTCCGGCGATGGAGAAAAGGCAAGATGGTCGGCATAGGTCTTATCGGCACGGGCTTCATGGGCAAATGCCATGCCATCGCGTGGAGCGCCGTCGGCGCCGTCTTTCCCGATGTTGCCAAGCCAAAGCTCGTCCATCTCGGCGAGGTCAACGAGGAGTTGGCCCAGCGCAAGGCCGGCGAGTTCGGCTTCGCCAAGGCGTCCGGCGATTGGCGCGCCGTCGTCAACGATCCCGAGGTCGATATCGTCTCACTGACCACGCCAAACCAGTTCCATCCGGAAATGGCCATCGCCATCCTCGAAGCCGGCAAGCATCTGTGGTGCGAAAAGCCGATGGCGCCGAGCTTTGCCGAAGCCGAGGCGATGGCGGCCGCGGCCAAGACATCAGGCAAGATCGCGGCGCTGGGCTACAACTACATCCAGAGCCCGGCCATCCGTCACATCGGCGCGCTGCTCGACGAGAAGATCATCGGTGAGGTCAACCATCTGCGCATCGAGATGGACGAGGATTTCATGGCTGATCCCGAAGCGCTGTTCTTCTGGAAGCACGAGGCCGCTTCCGGCTACGGTGCGCTCGACGATTTCGCCGTGCACCCGCTGTCGCTGGTCTCGGCGCTGTTCGGCCGCGTCGCCAGCGTCATCTGCGACATGGCCAAGCCCTATGTCGATCGCAAGGTGGCGACAGGCGGACGCCGCGCGGTCGAGACCTATGATATCGCCAGCGTCTTGATGCATCTGGAAAACGGCATTGCCGGCACGCTGCTGGTCAACCGCTCGGCCTGGGGCCGCAAGGGCCGCATCGCCATCCAGATCTTTGGCTCCAAGGGGTCGATCCTGTTCGACCAGGAGCGGATGAATGAAATCCAGCTCTACGTTACGTCAGATCGCCCGACCGAACAGGGTTACCGCACCATATTGGTGGCGCCGCACCACAAGCCCTACGACGCCTTCCTGCCGGCACCGGGGCACGGCCTCGGTTTCAACGATCTCAAGATCATCGAGTGTCACGAATTGCTGACGCGGCTTGCCGGCAGACCGGCGCGGCTGATCGAGTTCGCCGAAGGGCTGGAGATCGAGCGCACCGTGCACGCAATGGCGCGCTCCTTCGAGGACAAGCGCTGGGTGGACGTGCGGTAATACCCCTCAACCAGCGGCGGCATTGATCTCCCATCCGTTCACCCAGACCTGCCGCAGGCGATCGCCTTCGCCCTTGAAGCGTAGCCCGGTCGGCTGGCAATCCTCGATGCGGTCGCTGCGGAAATTGCGGATCGCCTGACGCAGCTCGCACCAGGCGACGATGTTGGCGGTCTCGGCATAGTAGATCAGCGCGATCGGGCGGATGAGGCGCTCGGAGGCGCGGCCCATTTCGTCGCGATAGGAGAGGTCGAGCTTCTCCTCATCGCGGATGGCGCGGCGCACCAGCGCCAGGTCGATCGTGCCCGCCGACGGCGCGGCGAACCCCCAGGCATGCAGCGCGTTGGCTTCGAATGTCTGCCGCAAAGGCGGCGGCACGGCGCCGGCGATCTTGGCGCTGACCCGCTTGGCCGCCTGCTTCAGCTCGTCGTCGCCGGTGCGCTCCAGCAGCGCCAGCGACAGCACGATCGCCTCCATCTCCTCGATCGAAAACATCAGCGGCGGCAGGTCGAAGCCTGGGCGCAGGATGTAGCCGATGCCGCGCCCGCCCTCGATCGGCACGCGCATCGCCTGCAGGGCAGCAATATCGCGATAGATCGAACGTATCGTCACTTCCAGCCGCTCGGCGATCGTGGCCGCCGTCACCGGCTGTCGCGCCAGCCGCAGGATCTGGATGATCTCGAACAGGCGTGACGCCTTGCGCATTTTTCTCACCCGGTGCCGATCACAACTGACACATCCTCGTCAGTTGGGCTGACCTATAGGATCGCCTATCGAATTGAAAATCAACAGGTTCCGCAGCGGCTTGGCGGAACGAGGCGACAGGCAACTGACATGGGTTACGCGGAAAATCTCTGGCTTTTCTTTATCCTGCTGTTCGGCATCATCGCCGTTCCGGGCATGGACATGCTGTTCGTGCTGGCCAATGCGCTGACCGGCGGGCGCGACAGGGGCCTTGCCGCGACCGGCGGTATCATGGTCGGTGGCATGGTGCACACGCTGAACGGCGCCATCGGCGTCGGCCTGCTCATGCATTTCGTGCCGATCCTGTTCACGCCGCTGCTGCTCGCCGGCGCCGCCTACATGGCCTTCATCGGCATCACGCTGATGCGCAGTTCCATCACCGTCGGTCAGGACGGGCCAGCCGGCAGCCGCTCCGCCTGGAAGGCGTTTCGCCAGGGTTTTGTGACCTGCCTGATCAACCCGAAGGCCTATTTGTTTGTCCTTGCCGTCTATCCGCAGTTTCTGAAGCCGGACTACGGCCCGATCTGGGCACAGGCGACAATCATGGGTCTGATGACGGTCATCACGCAGGCTGCGATCTATGGTGGGCTCGCGATCACTGCCGGCCGCAGCCGCAAGCTTTTGATCGCCAATCCGCGGGCAACCATTCTCGCCGGCCGGGCGGCCGGGTTGCTGCTCTTTGCGGTCTCCGTATTCACAGCATGGGAAGGGCTGAGGGCGGCGTAATTCCCGTTAACGTCACCCTTCCCACATCGCCATCATATCAGGCGGCTCCCTGCCGGCTTTCCAGCATGGCGCGGCGTGCCGACCGGCGCCACTCGACGGCGCCGGCAAGGCCGTGCAGCACGGTCTCGGTGGTCGCCCAGTCGATGCAGCCATCGGTGATGCTCTGGCCGTAGACGAGCGGCTTGCCGGGCACCACGTCCTGGCGGCCGGCAACGAGATTGCTCTCGATCATCAGGCCGATGATGCGCTCGTCGCCCGCCGCGACCTGGCCCGCGACGTCGGCCGCCACCTTCGGCTGGTTCTCCGGCTTCTTGGCCGAGTTGGCGTGGCTGACGTCGATCATCAGACGAGGCGCGACGCCGATGCGGGCGAGTTCCACAGAGGCGGCTTCGACGCTTGCTGCGTCGTAGTTGGGCTGAACGCCGCCGCGCAGGATGACATGGCAGTCTTCATTGCCGGTCGTCGTCGCGATGCCGCTGCGCCCGCCCTTGGTCACCGCCATGAAATGATGCGGCTGGGCGGCGGATTTCACCGCTTCGGCAGCGATCCTGAGATTGCCGTCGGTACCGTTCTTGAAGCCGACCGGGCAGGACAGCCCCGAGGCCAGCTCGCGGTGGATCTGGCTCTCAGTCGTGCGTGCGCCAATGGCGCCCCAGGCGACAAGGTCGGCAATGTATTGCGGGGTGGTCATGTCGAGGAATTCGGTCGCCGCCGGCAGGCCGAGATTGTTGACGGCCGACAGCACGTTGCGCGCCATGCGCAGCCCCTTGTCGATGTTGAAGCTGCCGTCGAGGTCTGGATCGTTGATCAGGCCTTTCCAGCCGACCGTCGTGCGAGGCTTCTCAAAATACACGCGCATCACGATCTCGAGCCGGTCGGACAGGGTCTCGCGCAGCGCCGCCAGACGGCTGGCATAGTCAACGGCCGCGACCGGATCGTGGATCGAACAGGGGCCGACGACGACAAGCAACCGGTCATCGGTCCCGTTCAAAATGGCGTGGATGGCGTTGCGTGACGCGCTGACGGTGCGCGTTGCCGTCAGCGTGCGCGGGATCTCCCGCATCACCTGGTCCGGCGTGCTCAGTTCTCGGATTTCCTTGACCCGAAGGTCGTCTGTGGTGGTCAACACGGCTTTCTGCTCCTGGTTTAGGAGACCTGCCGGCTGAAACAAAAAAGCCGCCAGGTCTGGCGGCTGTTCGGATCTTGTTGCTGCAATCTTCAGATCGAGCGCAATCCTCCCGCCGCCAGCGAGCTCCTAAAGTACCAATACGTGGCGGACAGGTTGATCATGGGGCTCATATAGTCGATGCCGGGGCGTTTGTCACGTGCCTGATGAGCTACGCATTGTCTCAGATTGCAATGTGCTCCTGGCCCTGCGGAAACCAGATGCCGCGCCGGAGCCAGTTGGCTCCACCCAAATTGGGCACGACGTGATTCTGGTCGAGATCGTTCATGTCCTTGATGATCTCGATGCGAATTACTTTCTCGGCGGATCCGAAGGCAAGTTCGAAGAGTTGCAGGGCGTCGGCTTCCGACCGCGCGGTGACGCCGACACCAAGATGACCGTTTATCGTGATCCAGTATGGATGCATCGAACCGAAATCCTACTCGCCAATCACCCCAGCGATGTTCTGGTCGTAGTCGACCAGCGACCCGGTCATGACACCGGCCTGCGGGCTGATCATGTAGCTGATCAGCCGGGCGAGCTGTGCTGGTTTCACCAACTGGCCCATCGGTTGCGCGGCCTCGGCCTTTTCCAGCCAGTCATCCGGAGCATCGTGCCATTTCTTCTGCACGATCGCCTCGCCCTCGGTGTCCATCCAGCCGGGCAGCACGGCATTGCAGCGGATTCTGTTCTTTCGATAGGAGCTGGCGACATTCTTGGTCAGCGTCATCAGCGCGCCCTTGCTGGTCGAATAGGGCGTCAGGAAGGACTGGCCGGCATGCGCCGACATCGACAGCACGTTGACGATCGAGCCCGGCGCCTTGCGCTCCAGGAGATGTGCCACCAGCCCTTGCATCAGGAAGAACGGTCCACGCACGTTGGTGTCGAAGATCTGGTCGAAAAGTTCTTCCGACGTTTCGACCAGCGAGCCGCGCGCCGACGTGGCGGCGGCATTGACCAGAGCGTTCAGCGTGCCGAAATGCGAGAGCGCGGTGGCGACCGCTCGCTTGCAGTCGGCCACCTTTGAAACGTCGGCGCTGATGAAGATGGCGTCGACGCCTGTCTTCTTGAGGGTGGCGACGGCCTTGTCGCCCTTCTCCTGCGAACGGCCGATGAGCGCCAGCGCCCGGCAGCCCTCGTCGGCCAACGCCTCGGCGACGGCAAAGCCGATGCCTTGTGCGCCGCCGGTGATGATGGCACGCGTCTGTGAATTGCGATCGGCTGATGCGCTCATCGCTCTCTCCTGTATCTGGCTCGGATTCCGGTTCTTACTTGTCGAGACGGACGGTCTTGCCCGTCGTCGCCGACTTCAGCGCCGCATCCGCCAACTTCAATGCCACGAGGCCATCGGCGCCGCTTGGGGCCGCCTTCTTTCCGGACGTCGCCGCAGTGATGAAGGCAGCGATCTCATTGGCGTAGGCGTCGAGATAGCGGGTCATGAAGAAGTCGTGCAGCGGCGGGCGGGTGTAGCCTTTGTCGTTCGCCACTTCGATCGACACCGGCCGCTGGTTCTCGGCCGCGACCATGCCCTTCGAGCCATGCACCTCGATGCGCTGGTCATAACCATAGGTGGCACGGCGCGAGTTGGAGATGACGGCCTGCTTGCCGGACGCGGTTTCGAGGATGACGCTGACCGAGTCGAAATCGCCGGCAGCACCGATCTTCTTGTCGACCAGCACCGAGGCATGCGCGCTGACCGCCACCGGCTCCTCGCCGAGCAGGAAGCGCGCCATGTCGAAGTCATGGATGGTCATGTCGCGGAAAATGCCGCCCGAGCGGGCGATATAGTCCAGCGGCGGCGGGCCGGGATCGCGCGAAGTGATGGTGACCATTTCGACGGTGCCGATGGCGCCGTCGTCGATCGCCTTGCGCACGGCGGCGAAATGCGGATCGAAACGCCTGTTGAAACCGACCATCAGCGTGGCCTTGGCCTTTTCGACCACGGCCAGGCATTTTTCCACACGCTTCACGCTCAGGTCGATCGGCTTCTCGCAGAAGATCGCCTTGCCGGCCTTGGCGAAACGCTCGATCAAATCGGCATGGGTGTCGGTCGGCGTGCAGATGACCACGGCGTCGATATCCGCGGATTTCTCGATGGCGTCGATCGTACGCACCTCGGCGCCATAGGCCGATGCCAGTTCCTTTGCCGCCTTCTCGAAAGCATCGGCGACGGCAACCAGTTTGGCCTGCGGATTGGAACCGACGGCGCGGGCATGGACCTTGCCGATGCGGCCGGCACCGAGGAGGGCGAAACGGAGAGTCATGGAATGTCCTTTGAGGGTGGTTCGAAGCTGTCGGCGCCGGTCATGGGCGCGGGTGATTTTCCGGTCAAGACAAGATCGACAAGAAGGCGACGACCATCGCCTCCACGCCCGGCCTAGGCCGCGAGTTCCGCCTCTCCGGTCTTGGCGCCGGTGATGTAGGAGACGATATCCTGGCCGTCGGTGTTTTCCTTGCGCAGATTGGCGACGATGCGGCCGCGCCGGAACACGACGATGCGATCGCAAAGGTCGAACACCTGGCGCATATTGTGGCTGATCAGGATCAGCGGCTCGCCATTGTCCTTCAGCGTGCGGATGATGTTTTCGACCTGCGCCGTTTCCTGCACGCCAAGGGCTGCCGTCGGCTCGTCCATGATGATCAGCTTGGAGGCGAAGGTTGCCGTCCTGGCGATCGCCACGCACTGGCGCTGGCCGCCCGACATGTGGCGGATGGTGTTCGACAGGTTGGGTATCTTCACCGCCGTGCGGATCAGCGCCGCTTCGGTCGCCTTGCGCATGTATTTGCGGTCGAGGATCGAGAAGGGTCCCAGGTTGAACAGCACCTTTTCGCGGCCGAGGAACAGGTTCGACGGCACGTCGAGGTCGTCGGCCAGCGCCAGGTTCTGGAACACCGTCTCGATGCCCGCCGTGCGGGCCTCGATCGGCCCGGTAAAATTCACTTCCTTGCCGTCGAACCAGACCTTGCCGCTGGTGCGTTGCTCGACCGCTGTGATCTGGCGCACGAAGGTTGATTTGCCGGCGCCGTTGTCGCCCATGATGGCGACATGCTCGCCCTTGCGCAGCTCGAAATTGGCGCCTTCCAGCGCATGCACGCCACCGTAGCGCTTGGTCAGGTTTTCGGTCTTCAGGACGATGTCTGACATGGTCAAGCCCTCATTGCCCGCAGGCGTTGGCGCCACTGGTCGAGAACGACCGCACCGACGATGATCACGCCCTTGACCATCTCCTGGTAGTAGGCGTCGAGGCGCAGGAAGGTGAAGCCGGAGATGATGACGCCGAAAATCAGCGAGCCGATCACCGTGCCGACGATCGAACCCCGACCGCCCGACAGCGAAACACCGCCGATGACCGCCATGGCGATGGCGTCGAGTTCATACATCACGCCCATGCCGGACTGCGCGGTCAGGTTCTTGGAGCTTAGCACCACGGCGGCGAGCGCGGCGAGTATGCCGGCAATGACGTAGACGAGGATCTTGTGGTTGGCGATCTTGATGCCGGACATGCGCGCGGCATCCTCATTGGAGCCGATCGCGTAACAATGCTTGCCATACCTGGTGTAGGTCATGATCAGCTGGAACAGGATGGCCAACGACAGGAAGATGATGACGGGCATCAGGCCCTTGCCGATTGCCGCGAAACCGTCGGTGGGAAACGAGATCGGCTGGCCCTTGGACCACCATTTGGCAATGCCGCGCGCGGTCACCATCATGCCGAGCGTGGCGATGAACGGCGGAATGCGCGTATAGGCAATCAATGAGCCATTGACGAGGCCGGCGAGCAGGCCGCAGCCGATCGCCACCAGCACAGGCACGATGACAGGCAGGTCGGTCCAGCCTTGCGCCAGGAACATCGCCTTCGGGTTGGGGTTGCCGTTGACGGTCGCCACCTGGGCGAAGCTCATGGCGATCATCGCGGTCGCGCCGACGATGGAGCCGGACGACAGGTCGATGCCGCCGCAAATGATCACTTGCGTGACGCCGATGGCGATGATGCCGACGATCGACACCTGCAGGATGATGATCTGCAGCCGTGCTTCGTTGAAGATGCCGGAGACGTCGCTGCGGGTGTTGAACAGAAAGGAGTCGCCGAGAAAGAGGCGGCCGATCACTTCGAAGATGACGACGAGGATGACGAGCGCCAGGAAAACGTTGAACTCAGCCGGCCATGTCCGCTTCTTCGCGTCATAGCTGACCCCGCCGACGCCATGGGATGTCTGTGACAATCTTCTATCCTCCGTCAGCCGCGGTTGTCCCTCAGCGCCCGGAGGCGCTGAGGGAAGGAAGAACGGCGCTGTCTTTTGAGCGAGAGCGCCGCTCCGTATATCCGTGGCTCAGTTCTTCTTCAGGAACTTGTCGATGTTCGCCGGTGTGACCAGCTGGAAGGGAATGTAGACCTTGTGGTCGACCTTCTCGCCCTTGGCCAGCTTCAGCGCTGCATCCAGAGCGCCAGCGCCCTGGCCGGCCGCGTCCTGGAACACGGTCGCGTCGAGGTCGCCTGCTTGCATTGCCACCAGCGCGTCCTGCGTGGCATCGACACCGCCGACGACGACAGTCTTCATGTCGATGTTGGCGGCCTTCATCGCCTGGATGGCGCCGATGGCGCTTTCGTCATTGTTGGCGATGACGCCATCGAACTTCTTGCCCGTCGACAGCCAGTTGGTCATCAGGTTCTGCGCCTCGTCGCGGTTCCAGTTCGAGGTCTGCTTGTCGATGATCTTGATAAAGCTGCAATCCGGCGTGGCGATGACGTCGTCGATGTCCTTGGTGCGCTGCACGGCGGCCTGGTTGGAAAGCTCGCCCATGATGACATAGACATTGGCTTCCTTCTTGCCGGCTTCCTTGAACAGGCGGCAGACTTCCTTGGTCTCGAGCGTGCCGGAATCGGCCTCGTTCGAGGCGACAAAGGCCTGGTTGTCCGGCAGCGTGTCGACATTGACCGGCTGGCGATTGACGTAGACCAGCGGAATCTTGGCGGCAGCGGCAGCGTCCGACATCGCCTGCGTGGCCGACGTGTCGACCGGATTGACGATGATCGCGTCGACGCCCGAAGCGGCGAAGTTCTTGATCTGGTCGAGTTGCTTGGCAACGTCGTTCTGCGCGTCTTCGACCTGCAGCTCAACGCCGCTTATGCCCTTGGCCTGCGCGATCATGCCGTTGCGCAGCACGGTGAGGAAGTTGTCGTCGAACTTGGCCATCGACACGCCGATCTTGGCGGCCATGGCCGATGAACTCATCAGCGCCGCGAAGGCGACGCCCAAAAGCAGTTTCTTCATTGTATCTCTCCTCCACTTTTGGTGTCCGGTTGCACCGATCTATCCGGAATCCCCGATCTCCCCGGGGAATCTCTCCCTGATATCGTTTCGTCCCGCGCGGCATTCCTTGCCTCGGCTGGAACGCCAAACCCTCTGATTGAAACAGACGTTCCCGGAACGAAAGAACCAAAATATACAGCTGGTGAAATATTTATTCCATTTCGCCACAAGGCGTCAAGGGCGATTCCAAAACCGGGTGCTCGATTTTGGTCGATGCCGGGGAAGCGGCGTCGAAGCGGGTGAGCGAGTGTGCTGTGCCGGGGCCGGCCCAAGCCGAGGCAAGTCTGGGAATATCAGCGACGGGACAGTGCGCGTGGCCTAGAAGTGCCAGATATCCCGCTGCATCAACAGGTCCAGCGCCGCCCGCCAAACCCTGTATTTTGCCGCTTGCTCTATCTGCTGATCGGCACTGAGGTGGTTGACGCGTTCGAAAAAGGCTTCGATCCGTTGCCTCGCAAACAGCTTCCGACCCCTGGTGTTGTAGTTGCGAAGGGGCAGCCAATGTCCGCTTATGGAGCGCCCGCCTTGTGATAGCGCCACACCGATGCAGAACTGTTCGGACGTGTGCGCTCTGACCACGCCAATCATTTGCTCGATGGCCTGGTAAGCGTCAGTCAGCGCTGGAAGATTGGAATTGTGGACACCGACGACACCGCTATTCCACATCGGCTCGCGTCCAGACAGCCGCTGGTCGCCAAGCAAAAATCCTCTGTCCGCGATTACCTGATAGGCGGCGGCCTTTGGTGTCCCTTCGCATTTTCTCATGATGGAATGCGAGGGGGAGATTTTGCCGAAACATCTCGAAATATCCCCGACAGGGTAAATGTCGGTATCCATGAAAAACAGGCGATCGCAACGCTGCAGCATCTCGATAATGCCGGCAGCCTTGATGCCAAACATGTACCGATCGCCAAAAGACATCTCGGTCATTTGTTTGGCGGTAAGCTCGATCGCCTCGATTGGATAGCCGTCGAAAACGCCTGGCCGGTCGGTCAGGACTGAAATTCTGGCTCCGGGCGCGTAATGCAACAGTCGAAGCGCGCCGAAGAGCGCTCCGCGAGCATAAAGCTCGTCCTTGCCGAACGCGATGTACCCAAACCTGTCCTCACCCATCAGCGGTCTATATTGGCGGCCGGATTCTGCGTCAACTCAGCTGGGCGAAGCCTGACGGCGTAAAAAAGCATCGTCAGATATTCTCAGGCAGGTAGATGTCGAACGGCAGGAAGGTCTGGCCAGGCGCGTTCGCGGCACCTGTCTCGATGGCATGCGCCATCAGGTCGACCAGTTCGCGGCAAAGGGCCGCCAGCGGCGTGGAGATCACCATCGTCAGGATGCCGTCCGCCAGCGCCGAACGCGAGACCGCCGTGATCTCGTTGCAGATAACCGCCGGCATTTCGGCCGGCCTGGCTTGCCGCAGCGCCGCGACCGCGCCTTCCATGCCGCCGCCGGCGACGTAGCAGCCAACCAGATCCGGATGGCGGTCGAGAAGCTCGAGCAGCGTGTCCTGCGTAATCTGGTTGGCCTCGAGATTGACCAGCGTCTCAAGCAAGGTGAATTCCGGCGCCTGCTCGCGGAAGAAGGAGCGGAAGCCGATCTCGCGCAACTCGTGCCCGTGGAAACGGTGGCTGCCGACGAACAGGGCCACCTTGCCCGGCCGCTTCGCTGCTTTCGAGATCATCCAGGCCGCGGTGCGGCCAACCTTGCGGTTGTCGAGGCCGACATAGCCCTCGCGAATGCCGGCAGCGAAATCGGACAGCAGGGAAAACACCGGCAATCCTTTTGCCTTCATCTCCTCGACCGCGACCGTCAGTGTCGGGTGATCCGGCCCGACCAGTGCCACGGCCCGGCACTTGGTCGCCAGTTTGCGCGCTCGCTCGACGATCTCGTCGGGCGCCAGCGAGTCGGCAAAGTCGATATTGGCAACGCCGCGAAAACGCGGCGATCGCGACATGGCCAGTTCAAGCTCGCGCGCGAACTCGCTGTAGAAGACATAATTGCCCCTCAGCAGCAGGAAGCCGAGCCGATACTCGGGCAATTCATGGCGCATCCGCTGCTTGATCAGGCCTGCGGCGTGGTAGCCGATCTCGGTCGCTGCCTCATAGACGCGGCGCGCGGTGTCCTCGCGCACCGGCAGGCGGCTGTTGAGCACGCGGTCCACCGTGGCAACACTGACGCCGGAGATGCGCGCCAAATCGGTGATGGTCGGCCGTTTCGCCATGCTCGCCTCAATGCAGTGTTCGAACCTTCCTACATCATTATGATAGGAAATGATAGAAACTATCTTTGTGATGTTGAGTCTATCATTCGCTCGCGCTATTTTTGGCCTCGAAGCCAAGGGTGTCGTGCATTCGCTATGGCGAGCGCCGTTTGCCGTGGGAGGCAATCATGACCGCAACACCGTCCCGGCGGGACTACAGCCTGATCGGCCGCGACGCCAAGCTTGCCGTGGAAAACGGCCTGTCGGCGGCCGAGTGGTATCACACCGACATTCCCCGCAAGCAGATGAAGGAGCTGATGCAGCGCTCCGACGGGCCGGCGATGCGCGACACGGCGATCTGGATTGCCGCGCTGGTCGTCAGCGGCGGCGGCGGCGCCTTGTTGTGGGGCAGCTGGTGGTGCGTGCCGTTCTTCTTCGTCTATGGCGTCCTCTACGGCTCATCCACCGATTCACGCTGGCACGAATGCGGCCACGGCACGGCGTTCCGGACGCAGTGGATGAATGATGCGGTCTATCAGATTGCCTGCTTCATGATCATGCGCAATCCGGTGACCTGGCGCTGGAGCCACACGCGCCATCACACCGACACCATCATCGTCGGCCGCGACCCGGAAATCTCGGTCATGCGGCCGCCGGACCTGGCCCGCGCCGCCCTCGGCTTCGTCGGCGTGCTCGATGCCTGGCATGCGATGTCGGACATGCTGCGCAACGCCGCCGGCAATATCAGCGCGGCCGAAAAGACCTTCATTCCCGAGCAGGAGCAGGGCAAGGCGATCCGCATTGCCCGCATCTGGACCGCAATCTATGCCGCAACCATCGCGCTGGCGCTGTACTTCGGCTCGTTCCTGCCCTTGATGCTGGTCGGCCTGCCCAGGCTCTATGGCGCCTGGCATCACGTCATGGTCGGCCTGCTGCAGCATGGTGGTCTGGCCGACAATGTCCTCGACCATCGGCTGAACAGCCGCACCGTCTACATGAACCCGATCAGCCGCTTCATCTACTGGAACATGAACTATCATGTCGAGCATCACATGTTCCCGATGGTGCCCTATCACGCGCTGCCGAAGCTGCATGCGCTGATCAAGCATGATTTGCCGGCACCGACGCCGTCGATCCTGGCCGGCTACCGCGAGATGATCCCGGTCTTCCTGCGTCAGCTGCGCAACGAGGATTATTTCCTCAAGCGCGAACTGCCGCCGACCGCCAGGCCGTACCGCGAGGAATTCCATAACGATGCCGTCGCCGCCGCGGCCGAGTGATCGTGAAAACGAGATTTGCCGGGAGGACTGAATGAGCGACTGGGTCGAGGCCTGTGCTGCTGATGACATCGATGAAGAGGACGTGATGCGCTTCGATCATGGCGGGCGCACCTTCGCCATCTATCGCAGCCCCGACGACGAATTTTTCGCCACCGACGGCCTTTGCACGCATGAAAAGGTGCATCTCGCTGACGGTCTGGTGATGGACGACATCATCGAATGCCCCAAGCACAATGGCCGCTTCAACTACAAGACGGGCGATGCCCGCGGCGCGCCGGTCTGCGTCAACCTGAAAACCTATCCGGTCAAGGTCGACGCCGGCAAAGTCCTCGTTCAGATCGGGTGATGGATATGGCGCGGGGCATGGTCATCATCGGCGCCGGCGAATGCGGCGGGCGGGCGGCACTCACGCTGCGCGATCTCGGCTATGACGGGCCGGTGACGCTGGTCGGCGACGAGCCGCATCTGCCCTACGAGCGCCCGCCTCTATCCAAGGACGCGATGATCAGCGCTGCGCCTGAAATCAAGGCGATCGCCAGTGACGACATGCTGGCCGAGAAATCGATCCGGCATATCCATTCCGTTCAGGCCGTGGCGATCGATCGCGCGGCGCATACGGTGCGCCTGTCGGACGGTTCTGTCCTGCCTTACGACAAGCTCCTGCTGGCCACCGGCTCGACCCCGCGCAAGCTGCCGATGCCTGGCCTCGGCGCGCTCTGCGTCTATCTCCGCACCTTCGCCGATGCGCTGGCCATTCGCGCCCATCTCAGCCCCGGCAACCGCATTGCCATCATCGGTGGCGGCTTCATAGGCCTCGAACTCGCCGCCGCCGCCCGCAAGCTCGGTGCTGCCGTCACCGTCATCGAGGCGCAGCCTCGGATCCTGATGCGCGGCGTCCCGGCCGAGATCGCCGAAATCATCCATGAGGCGCATGTCGCCGAGGGTGTAGATATCCTGTGCGGCGATGGCATTGCGTCCATCGCCGACGACGGCTGGCAAGTGCGCGTGACGCTTGCCGGCGGGCGAGAAATCACAGCCGATCTCGCCATCATCGGTATCGGCGCGGTGCCGGTGACCGGGCTTGCGGCCGAAGCCGGCCTGACCATCGAAAACGGCATCGCAGTCGATGCCGAACTGCGGAGCAGCGATCCCGACATCTTTGCCGCCGGCGATTGCTGTTCGTTCCCGCTCGCCGTCTA
The DNA here is from genome assembly GCF_056403815.1 of Mesorhizobium sp. P2_E9. Classification (NCBI taxonomy): domain Bacteria; kingdom Pseudomonadati; phylum Pseudomonadota; class Alphaproteobacteria; order Hyphomicrobiales; family Phyllobacteriaceae; genus Mesorhizobium; species Mesorhizobium sp. P2_E9. Next base: position 289,568 of record NZ_JBFUET010000007.1, on the reverse strand, counting down.
TGGCGGCCGCCGCGTGCGGCTCGAAGCCTGGCGCAACGCACAGGAACAGGGCGCATTGGCAGCCAGGAACATGCTGGGCGCCGGTGAGGCGCATGCAGCAGTGCCTTGGTTCTGGTCGGATCAGTATGGGTTGAGCCTACAGATCGCAGGGCTTTCCGATGAGGGCCGCAGCACCGTGCGCCGCGATCTCGGCGATGGCGCTTTCATCCTTTTTCATCTGGGTGAGGACGGCAGGCTGGTGGCGGCCAGCGGCATCGGCCCGGGCAATGCGGTCGCGCGCGACATCAGGTTGGCCGAAATGCTCATCGGCAAGCGGGCGAAGCCGGCGCCGGAAGCGCTGGGATCGCAGGCCGTCAAGCTGAAATCGTTGCTGGCGGCCTGAAGATCCCTTAGAACAGCGCCTTCAGCTCCGTCAGCTTGTCGTTGACCAGCCAGCCGTAATAATTCTCCTCCGGCAGTTTTTCCGGCTCGCCGGCGGCGCGGCGCTTGTCGTTCTCTGCCTTCAGCGCATAGGCCCGCTGCTCCGGGTTGCCGACATTGTAGAGCGTGGCGGTCAGCCCGGGATTGCCGGAAATGTCAAAGCCAGCGATGCTCTTGTAGGCATCGATCGATTTCCGGATCGTCGCTGCGACATAGGGTAAGGTCAGGTCCGGATCCATGATGGTCTTGTAGACCGAATTGGGATCGCCGACATCGAGCTTCGGCAGGCCGGACACCTTGTGCACGAGATCGCTCATCTGCAGGGCGGTGAGCGGGTTCAACTGGCCAAGTCCAAAAGTCTGGCCGGCATAGTAAGGCTGGAAGAAGGTGGCGCCGAAACGGTCGTCGGGAAAGCTTGTGCCGCCGACGGACTTGCCGCGGAACGCATGGTTCCACACCTGTTCGCGGCATTCCCACAGATCGTAACTGTCAGACATTGCGGCGCATTTCTTGAATTCCGGCCGCTGCACGAAATCGGTGATGTCCTCGCCGTCATAGGCGAAGGACAGCTTGCTGGAGAGATAGGAGATCGCCTTGACGTAATAGGTCTGCAGCCGGTCATAGGCGTCGACATTGTAGGTGTGCTCGCCGACGATGGCGCCGACAATGTGCATGGGATCGATGCCGTAAGCGGAAGCGGCCTTTTTGATCTTGGCACGCAGATCAGGGTCGTTCTGCAGCAAGGCATAGACCTTGCGGTACTTCGCCTGGAAGGTGGTGTTGGTCGCCTGCGTGCGCCGGCTCGAGGCGCCGGGAATGTCGGGTTGCTCGGCATTGCGGTTTCCCGGCGGCACCAATGTCGCCGCATCGGCAGCGAACAGCGTCGCCGCCAGCATCAAGCCGAGAATGACCAGGATCAGTTTTTTCATGCACCGCCGCCTGCAGATTTTGCGGGCAAACTAGGTAAAGCTCAGGGTTGAGTCGAGAGCGCCCCTTGGCCCGGCAAGACGAAAGGTGGCCAGATGGTACCATCTGGCCACACATGATTGTTTTGCCGGAACGCGCTGCCTGAACCGGCACCGGACCAGCCGGCGCCGTTGTTTAAAGGATAAATCGCGACAAATCTGTGTTTCTCGACAGATCGCCGACATGCTTTTCCACATAGGCGGCGTCGATGGTGACCGATGTGCCGTTGCGATCCGGCGCGTCATACGAAATCTCGTCCAGCACCCGCTCCATCACCGTCTGCAGCCGCCTGGCGCCGATATTCTCGACGCTGTCATTGAGATCGACGGCGATGCCGGCAAGCGAATCGATGGCGTCGGCGGTGAAGGTCAAGTCGACGCCCTCGGTCTTCATCAGCGCGATATACTGCTTGATCAGGCTGGCTTCGGTCTCGGTCAGGATGCGGACGAAATCGTCCTTCTCCAGCGCGCGCAGCTCGACGCGGATGGGCAGACGGCCCTGCAATTCCGGCAACAGGTCGGACGGCTTCGAGACATGGAAGGCGCCGGAAGCGATGAACAGGATATGATCCGTCTTCAACGGCCCGTATTTGGTTGCCACCGTCGTGCCTTCGATCAGCGGCAGCAGGTCACGCTGCACGCCTTCACGCGAAACGCCGGCGCCCATGCCGCCTTCACGCGACGCGATCTTGTCGATCTCGTCGAGGAAGACGATGCCGTCATTCTCCGTCGCATCGAGTGCCCGGCGCACCACCTCGTCCTGGTCGAGCAGCTTGTCGGACTCGTCGTTGACCAGCAGCGCGTAGGATTCCTTGACGGTCGTCTTGCGCGACTTGGTCTTCTTGCCGCCCATCGCCTTCGACAGCATGTCGTTGATGTTCAGCACACCGATATTGGCGCCCGGCATGCCGGGGATCTCGAAGCCGGGCATGCCGCCAGTGCCGGTGTCGGCCACTTCGATCTCGATCTCCTTGTCGTCGAGTTCGCCGTCGCGCAGCTTCTTGCGGAAGCTATCGCGGGTCGCCGGGCTTGCCGTCTTGCCGACCAGCGATTCCAGCACCCGTTCCTCGGCGTTGATATGGGCGCGCGCCTTGACGTCTTCGCGCATCTTCTCGCGCACCAGGCCGATGGCGATCTCGACCAGGTCGCGGATGATCTGCTCGACGTCACGGCCGACATAGCCGACTTCGGTGAACTTGGTCGCCTCGACCTTGACGAAAGGCGCACCGGCCAGACGCGCCAGGCGGCGCGAGATCTCGGTCTTGCCGACGCCCGTCGGCCCGATCATCAGGATGTTCTTCGGCATCACCTCTTCTCGCATCTGGCCTTCCAGCTGCTGGCGGCGCCAGCGATTGCGGAGCGCAATGGCCACGGCGCGCTTGGCGTCCTTCTGGCCGATGATGAAGCGGTCGAGTTCCGAAACGATTTCGCGGGGAGAAAATGTGCTCATATCACTAAATTCCACTTTGCCACTGCTTGATGGCCTCGAACGGATGCAGCAGCATGATCACGTTGAGTGTCAGATTGTCCCGGATGAGATAGCCGGTACCCAATTCGAAAAGGATGGCGAGGCTGACGATCACCCATATAGGTAGCCTTCGCGCCATCACAAATCCCAGCACCATGGCCAGTGTGTCGGACACCGAATTGATGATGCTGTCGCCGTAATAATCGAGCGAGATGGTGCCGGCGCGGTAGCGCTCGATGATGAACGGGCTGTTCTCCAGCAACTCCCAGCCACCCTCGATGAGGACGGCGAATGCCAGCCGCAAGCCGACCGGCGAACGCGGGAACAGAAACTTCGCCAAGGCATAGAACAGGAAGCCGTGGATGATGTGCGAGAAGGTGTACCAGTCGGTGATGTGCTGGGAATTCTCCGAACTGTTCACCACGCCATGCCAGAGTTTCACGTAGCCGCAGGTGCAGATCGGCGTCCGGCCCATGCCGTAGAGAGCCCCAGCCTGGAAGATGAGCAGGCCAAGGACGAGCAGAAGACCCATGCGCCAGCTGTCTTCATAGGCCGAATAACCATCGTCCGCGCCTGGCTTGCTCATCTGGTTATTCCCCCATTTGCTCATCGTCGGCATCGATCGCCATCAGCACGACGTCGCCATAGACCGATTGCCTGCGGTCTATGGCCCGGAATCCGGCCTTTTCATAGGCGCGGATGGCCCTGAGATTGGCCGTATCGGGGTCGATGATGACACGCGGCACACCTTCCTCGAACAGATCTTCGACGAACTGGCGCACGATTGCCGAGCCGTGGCCGATGCCGACCAGTTCCGGCCGGCCGATCGACAAATCGATGCCGAGCGTGCCGAACTGCTGGTCGGCATAGGGATGGTCGTCTTCCAGATGCGGGTCGTAGCTCTGCAGATAGGCGATCGGCTTGCCGTCGAGTTCGACGATCAGCGGCTCGACCGAAATCGAGTCGATATGATCGCGAATCTCGGCGATTTCCGTCTCCGGATCGTCCCACCACTCGGCGACATGCGGCTGGGCGAGCCAGCCGGCGATCATAGGCAGGTCTTTTTCAGTGACCGGCCGAAAATCGTAGAGCGCCACTTTCTCAAGCGGCATCGAGCGTTTCGATGACGAAATTGTTGTTGGTGTAGACACAGATATCGGACGCGATCTGCATCGCCTTGCGGGCGATCTCCTCGGCATCCTTGTCGGTGTCCATGAGCGCGCGGGCGGCCGCCAGCGCGTAATTGCCGCCCGAACCGATAGCCATGACGCCAAATTCGGGCTCGAGCACGTCGCCCGTGCCAGTCAGCGCCAGCGAGACCGACTTGTCGGCGACCAGCATCATCGCCTCCAGCCGGCGCAGATAGCGGTCGGTGCGCCAGTCCTTGGCGAGTTCGACGCAGGCGCGCGTCAGCTGGTCGGGATATTGTTCGAGCTTGGCTTCCAGCCGCTCCAGCAGCGTGAAAGCGTCGGCGGTGGCGCCGGCGAAACCGGCAATCACATTGCCGCCCTTGCCGATGCGGCGGACCTTGCGGGCATTGCCCTTCATGATGGTCTGGCCAAGGCTGACCTGACCGTCGCCGGCGATCACCACCTTGTTGCCCTTGCGCACCGTCACGATGGTCGTGGCGTGCATGGTCAGTTCATTTGACATTCCTGGCTCCGATTCGCGCGATCCCAAGGAGGCGATTGGCGCGGTACGAGTAACTTCGATCGGCCATATGTATGCACGGGACCAATGATTGCAAACCGCTCGATAGCGGCCGGGATGGCAACTGGCAATCGCCGGATCATGCTGCTAGAAGGCTTTCGTTTTCAAGCCGGTGAATGCTCGAAGCTCGTCGCTCGAGCTTTGAAACCCTGAGACAAGGACAAGGTCATGGCGCCCCGTTCCGCCGAAGCCAGCCGCAAGACCAAGGAAACCGACATCTCGGTGTCGGTCCATGTCGACGGTTCGGGCAAATCCGATATCGCCACGGGCGTCGGCTTCTTCGACCACATGCTGGACCAGTTGTCGCGCCATTCCCTGATCGACATGACGGTCAGGGCCAAGGGCGACCTGCACATAGACGCCCATCACACGGTCGAGGACACCGGCATCGCGCTCGGCCAGGCCTTGACCAAGGCGCTGGGTGAGCGGCGCGGCATCATGCGCTATGCCTCGATCGACCTTGCCATGGACGAGACGCTGACGCGCGCGGCGATCGATGTGTCCGGCCGGCCATTCCTGGTCTGGAACGTGTCCTTCTCGTCGCCCAAGATCGGCACCTTCGACACCGAACTGGTGCGGGAATTCTTCCAGGCGCTGGCGCAGAACGCCGGCATCACGCTGCATGTCACCAACCATTATGGCGCCAACAACCACCATATCGCCGAGACCTGCTTCAAGGCGGTGGCGCGCGCGCTGCGAGCGGCACTCGAGCACGACCCGCGCCAGCCGGACGCGGTTCCTTCCACCAAGGGATCGTTGAAGGGATAGCGCCATGGCCGCCTATGTCGTGATGGAACCACCCGGCCGCAGCGAAAAGGTCGACACAACAACTTTTGTCCGCGATGGCTTCACCTGGATCGGTCTGCTGGTGCCGCCGCTATGGCTCGCCTGGCAGCGGTTGTGGATCGAAGCCGGGATTGCCTTCGTCGTCATGAGTCTGCTTTCGATGCTTGGCGAAACGCTTGGTCTGGGGCTGGCCAGTTCGCTGCTGTCGTTGCTCGTCTCGCTCTATGTTGGCCTGGAAGGGCAGGGATTGCGCATCGCGGCGCTTCGCCGGCGCGGCTGGCACGAATGGGGCGTGGTTCAGGCCGGCACGCTTGACGACGCCGACATTCGGTATGCCCACGAGGTCGAGGGGCAGGCCGAGGAAGCGCCGCCCGCGCCCCGCATCGTCCCCGATGCAGCCCTGGCCCGTCCGGCGCAGCCTGGCATGGCGCTGGGCCTGACCCACATCCCGGGACGGACCTGACATGCGGGTAGCAATTATCGACTACGGCTCGGGCAATCTGCGCTCGGCCACCAAGGCCTTCGAGCGCGCCGCGCGCGAAGCCGGCATCGAGGCGCAGATCGACCTGACGGCCGATGCCGACCGGGTGCACACGGCCGACCGCATCGTCCTGCCCGGCGTCGGCGCCTATGCCGACTGCGTTGCCGGCTTGCGTGCCGTCGACGGCATGTGGGACGCGGTCGAGGATGTGGCCATTGCCAAGGGTCGGCCGTTCCTCGGCATTTGCGTCGGCATGCAGCTGATGTCGCAGCGCGGCCTGGAAAAGACCATCACCAACGGCTTTGGCTGGATATCGGGCGACGTCAAGGAGATCACGCCCACCGATCCGGCGCTGAAAATCCCGCAGATCGGCTGGAACACGATCGAGCTTCGGCGCCAGCACCCGCTGTTTGCCGGCATCCCGACCGGCGCAGCGGGGCTGCACGCCTATTTCGTCCATTCCTATCATCTCGACGCGAGGGAGCCGGACGAGGTTCTGGCGGTCGCTGACTATGGCGGTCCGGTGACGGCCACCGTCGCCCGCGACAATCTCGTCGGCACGCAGTTCCATCCGGAGAAGAGCCAGGCTCTAGGCCTGGCGCTGATCACTAATTTCCTGAAGTGGAGGCCCTAGACCATGAGCAAGAAGGGCTACTGGATGGCGATGATCGATGTCCGCGATCCCGAAGTGTACAAGCACTATATCGAGGCCAATGCTGTTGCCTTTGCCAAATACGGCGCCAATTTCATCGTGCGGGCCGGCCGCTACGAGAATCCGGAACAGCCGACGGGCAATCGCCATGTCGTGGTTGAGTTCGAATCCTACGACAAGGCGGTGGAATGCTATCATTCGTCAGAATATCAGCATGCCTCGAAATTCAGGCTGGCCGGATCGACGGGCCATTTCGTCATCGTTGAGGGCGCCTGAATCGTGATCCTGTTTCCTGCCATCGACCTCAAGGACGGCAAATGCGTGCGCCTGAAGCACGGCGACATGGCGACCGCGACCATCTACAACGATGACCCTGCCGCGCAGGCTAAAGCCTTCGAGGACCAGGGCTTCGAATGGCTGCACGTCGTCGACCTCAACGGCGCTTTCAAGGGCCAGAGCGTCAACAGCGCGGCGGTCGGCGCCATCCTCAAGGCGACGAAGAACCCGGTGCAGCTCGGCGGCGGCATCCGCACGCTGGAGCAGATCGAGGACTGGCTCGACCGCGGCCTCGCCCGCGTCATCCTCGGCACGGTGGCGGTGCGCGATCCCGATCTGGTCAGGCAGGCCTGCAAGGCTTTCCCAGGCAAGGTGGCCGTCGGCATCGACGCCAAGGGCGGCAAGGTCGCCGTCGAGGGCTGGGCCGAGGCGTCGAGCCTCGGCGTCATCGAACTGGCGAAGAAATTCGAGGGCGCCGGCGTTGCGGCCATCATCTACACCGACATCGATCGCGACGGCGTGCTGACCGGCATCAACTGGGATGCCACCATCGACCTCGCCGACGCCGTATCGATCCCGGTCGTCGCTTCGGGCGGCCTCGCCTCGATCGCCGACATCGTGCGCATGACCATGCCCGACGCACAAAAGCTCGAAGGCGCCATCTCGGGCCGCGCGCTCTATGACGGCCGCATCGATCCGGCCGAGGCGCTGGCGATCCTGCAGGGCCGGCCGGTGGCGGAGGCGAAATCGTGAAAATCACCATCATCCTCGCCTCTTATGACAGCGGCCACTATCACGGCGGCATGGGCCAGGGCCCGGATGCGCTGATTGCGGGCGGTCTCGTCGATGCCCTGACCATGGCTGGCCACGACGTCGCCGTCGAGGATATCGGCAGGGTCGGCCCCGACCAGGAGCGCGAGATCGCCACCGGCTTTGCTGTCTGCAACGCCGTCTCGGGCGAAGTCCGCATTGCCATCGACAGAGGGCGGTTCCCCATCGTGCTGGCCGGAAACTGCCTGACATCAGCCGGTGCGGTCGCCGGCGAGGGCGCCGATGCGATCATCTGGGCCGACCAGCATGGCGACCTCAATACGCCCGAGACATCGGTATATGGCTTTCTCGACGGCATGGCGCTGGCGACCGTGCTCGGCCAGTGCTGGCGCCCGATGGCAGGGACCATTCCAGGCTTCAAGCCGATCGATCCGTCACGCTGCGTGCTCATCAATGCCCGCGATCTCGATCCGGCGGAGGAACAGCTTCTCAAGACCTTGCCGATCATCCGCACGGAATGTCCTGGTGTGGGATCAGCAACCGAGAAGCTGAAAGCCGTAGGCGCCAAAAGCGTGCACATGCATCTCGATCTCGACGTGCACGACCCCAAGGAGTTGCAGGCCAACCGCTATGTCACGTCAGGCGGGCCGAGCCCCGAACAATTGCGCGACGCGGCCTGTGCCATGGCGCTAGCGGTGCCGGTCGTCGGCATCACCGTCTCCGCCTACGATCCGGCTTTCGACGCCCAGTCCGATGTTCCACCGCTGGTCGGCCAGCTGCTCAACGATCTCATCGCCACGATAGAGGGCCGCTGATGCTGAAAGCCCGCGTCATCCCCTGTCTCGACGTCAAGGACGGCCGTGTCGTCAAGGGCGTCAACTTCGTCGACCTCATCGACGCCGGCGATCCGGTCGAGGCAGCCAAGGCCTATGACGCCGCCGGCGCCGACGAGCTTTGCTTCCTCGACATCACGGCTTCGTCCGACAACCGTGAAACCATCTTCGATGTCATTGCTCGCACCGCCGAACAATGTTTCATGCCGCTGACCGTCGGCGGCGGCGTGCGTCAGGTCGCCGACATCAGGAAGCTGCTTCTGGCCGGCGCCGACAAGGTGTCGATCAACACGGCGGCGGTGAAGAACCCGGATTTCGTCGCCGAGGCCGCCGACAAGTTCGGCAACCAGTGCATCGTCGTCGCCATCGACGCCAAGAAGGTCTCCGGCACCGGCGAGGCCGACCGCTGGGAGATCTTCACCCATGGCGGGCGCGAGAAGACCGGCATCGACGCGGTCGAATTCGCGCGTCAAATGGTCGATCGCGGCGCCGGCGAGATCCTGTTGACCTCGATGGACCGCGACGGCACCAAGGCCGGCTACGACATCGCGCTCACCCGCGCGATCGCAGACGCGGTGCGCGCGCCGGTCATCGCTTCCGGCGGCGTCGGCACGCTCGATCACCTGGTCGAAGGCATTCGCGATGGCCATGCCGGCGCGGTGCTGGCCGCCTCGATCTTCCATTTCGGCACCTACACCATAGCGCAGGCCAAGGCGCATATGGCTGAGGCCGGCCTGCCGATGCGGCTGGACTCCCCAGGTGATCGGCCCTAGAGGCTGTCCGGCTAAGAAAAAGGCTCTCAGGCGCCATGGCTGAATTTTCGCTGTCCGATCTGGAAAAAATCGTCCACGAGCGCGCCCATTCCGGTGATCCCGACTCTTGGACAGCGAAACTGTTCGCGCGCGGCATCGACAAGGCGGCGCAAAAACTTGGCGAAGAAGCCGTCGAGACGGTGATTGCCGCCGTCAAGGGCGACACACAGGGCCTCGTTTCCGAAAGTGCCGATCTTATATATCATTGGCTCGTCGTTCTCGGCCTCTCGGGTGTGCCGTTGAGCGACGTGCTCAAGGAGCTCGAAAGCCGCACCGGGCGTTCGGGCATTGCCGAGAAGGCGTCACGGCCCAAGGGCTGACCGCGAGGGAGGGCAGGTATCTCGATGGATCAGCTCGCGACAACCGAGAAATATTCCCCCTTTCGTTTCTTTTCGGCCGAGCAATGGTCGCGATTCCGCGCCGACACGCCGCTGACGTTGAGCGATGACGAATTCCGCCGCCTGCGGTCCCTCAATGACCCGGTCGACCTCGCAGAGGTCTCGCGCATCTACCTGTCGCTGTCGCGGCTTCTGTCCGCTCATGTCGAGGCGAGCCAGCTTCTGTTCCGGCAGCGCCAGGCCTTCTTCAACGCCGTCGATATCGTCAAGACGCCGTTCATCATCGGCATCGCCGGTTCCGTAGCGGTCGGCAAATCGACCACGGCGCGCGTGCTGAAGGAACTTCTGGCGCGCTGGCCGTCGAGCCCCAAGGTCGATCTCATCACCACCGACGGTTTCCTGCTGCCCAACGAGGTGCTGCGCCGTGAAAACCTGATGGAACGCAAGGGCTTTCCCGACAGCTACGATGTCGGCGCGCTGCTGCGTTTCCTGTCAGGCATCAAGTCGGCACTGCCCGATGTCCGCGCGCCGGTCTACTCGCATCTCACCTATGACGTCATTCCCGGCGAGTTCGTCACCATCGACCGGCCCGATATCCTGATCTTCGAAGGCATCAATGTCCTGCAGCCGGGCAAGCTGCCGCAGGACGGCAAGATCGTGCCTTTCCTGTCCGACTTCTTCGACTTCGCCATCTATATCGATGCCGACGAGAAGCTGATCCACGAATGGTATATCTCGCGCTTCATGCGGCTGCGCGAGACCGCCTTCCGCAATCCGGACTCCTTCTTCCACCGCTATTCGCAGCTGTCGGAGGATTCGGCGCGCGCCATAGCCGAAGGCCTGTGGACCAACATCAACCTGAAGAATTTGCGCGAGAACATCCTGCCGACGCGCGCCCGCGCCGACTTGATCCTGCGCAAGGGCGCCGACCACCTGATCGAGGAAGTAGCACTGCGCAAGCTCTGAGGCTCAGGCCACGCTCAACGGTCAGTTAGAACGCCCTTAACTGCCTGTTTGCTAGATATCCTGCTCGACTGCTGCTTTGGTGGTGAGGTTAGCTGGCATGGGCGCGCCATTGGTTGCTTCCGACGAACCGGCCGGGTTGCGTTCCGTCACGGCCGCAAATGCCGTTCGGCTCGGCTGGCCTGTGGCCGCGACACTGCTGATCGCCGCCTATGCCATCATTGTCTCGTTGCTGGTCATGCCCGGCAATGTCGACGTGTCCTGGCTGCTGACGATCGGCGAACGCGTGCTCGACGGCGAGCGCCTCTCGGTCGACATCATCGAGGTCAATCCGGCCTTTTCCGCCTGGCTCTATTTGCCTTTCGTGCTGCTCGAGCGGCTGACCGGGCTTTCGGCGGAATTCTGGGTGAGCATCGGCGTGACCGCGTTGGCGATTGCGTCGGTCTGGTTTTCAGCCCGCATTGCCGCGCGGGCGGACGAAACGCTGAGACGGCATCTCTGGATGGCGCCGGCCGCGGTATTCTTCGTGCTTTTCCTGTTTCCGATCGATTTCGGCCAGCGTGAACAGATAGCCGTCATCGTCCTGCTGCCGTGGCTGGCCCTGTTTACCGCACGCGACAGGACCATCGATTTTCGCGCCGGCAGCGTCACCGAGCGGATCATCGCCGGCGTCGGCGCCGGTATCTTCGTCATGATCAAACCGCCCTACAGCGTGCTCGCCCTGGCGGTGCCGGCCCTGGTCATCGCGCTGCAACGGCGCTCGCTGCATCCGCTTTTGACGACGGAGAATATGATCGGCGCCACGCTCACCGTCGTCTATTTGATTGCGCTCGCCATCTTCATGCAGCCTTTCTTCACCGACATCATGCCCTTGCTGCGCCAGGTCTATCTGCCGATGCGCATGCCCGTGATTGACGTGCTGATGCTGTGGCAGGTCACGATGTTCGTGGCCATGGCGGTCGCCACGCTGGCGATGTCCTCTCCCGCCCGGCCCGATCGCGACGCGAGCACGATGCTTTTGGCCGGGGCCGCCTATGTTCCGGCTTTCGTCATCATGGGCAAGGGCTGGACCTATCAGGCACTACCCTTCCTGACGCTCGGCGTCCTGGCATTGATGCTGCAATATGTCAGGCTGAAACCGTTGCGAAGCCAGCCGCTGCCGGTCAAGGCCGGTGCGGCGCTCGGCCTGTTTTCGATCGTGCTTTTGACGGCGTTGCAGCAAGGCATGGCTTTCGCCCAGTCGCGCCGCGACCTGGATGCCGCGACAGCTGCCGTCGTGCGCGCCGTCGATCATCCGACCATGATGTCGATCGCCTCGCAATTGCAGTTCAGCAACCCGCTCGCCCGCATGACCGGCGCCCGCTTCGTGGCACGCCAGCAATCGGGCTGGATGGTCAATGACGCGGGCATATTGATGGGGCTGGAACAGGATCCCGCAAGACGCCAGGATTTGGCCGCCCTCAGGGAAAGATACACGGCGTCGATCGCGGGCGAGCTTGCCTCGAAACGACCTGACATCATCGTCGATGATGGCACATCAGGATCGCGCGCGCCGGTGTTGCTGAACATAGAGAACCAGCACCCCATGCCGCCGCTACACGATGCGCCTGCCATTGCCGAGGCGCTGCGCAGCTACCGCGTTTTGCATCAGGACGCTTCGGTGACGATACTCATCCGCGCCGATATCGCCGCCCGCGAATAGATCGGTTCCGGACCGGCCGGTCCGTCACCCCCTGGCAACAGACCGACCGCATCCGCATGTCATGTCCGCGCGGCGTCTCAGCCGTTGGCGAACGGCACCGCGACATAGATCTGGCTGCCGTCGCGTTCAACCAGCAGCAGCACCGATTTGCGGCCCGACTTGCTGGCCTGGGCGATCGCTTGCGTGACCTGCTTGGCGCTCTTCACCGGAACCTGGTTGACGGCGGCGATGATATCGCCCGGCTGGATGCCGGCAGCGGCCGCCGCCTTGTCGGGATTGACGCGCGCAACCACCGCGCCATGCTCATCGTCGGCGAGGTTCATCTGCTGGCGAATGTCTGATGTGATATCCATCAGGCCGAGACCGATCGCCGGTGCGCGCGAGCCCTGTTCGGCGCTCGGCGCGCTGGAGTCATCCGTCGATGCGGTCTTCACATCGTCGCTGTTTTGCCCGACATCGACGGAAATCTGCATGGCCTTGCCCTTGCGCCAGACATCAAGCGGCTCCTTGGCGCCGGGCGCCACATCGGCGACAGCCCGCGACAGGTCCTTGGGGTCCTTCACGTCCTGTCCGGCGAAGCCGGTGATGACGTCACCGGTCTCGACGCCGGCGCTGGCCGCGGGCGAGCTGTCATTGACCTTCGAAACCAGCGCGCCGCCGGCATGATCGAGCCCAATGGCGCTCGCCACATCCGGCGTCACCGGCTGGATCTCGACACCGAGATAGCCGTATTGGATCGAGCCGTCCTTCTCGAGCTTGGCGACGACCTTCTGGGCCTGGTCGGACGGGATGGCGAAGCCGACACCGACACTGCCGCCATTGGGCGAATAGATCGCCGCGTTGATGCCGACGACATTGCCATTCACGTCGACCAGCGGGCCGCCCGAATTGCCGTGGTTGATCGGCGCATCGATCTGGATGAAATCGTCGAACGGTCCGCTATGCAGGTCGCGGCCGCGTGCCGAAACGATGCCGGCGGTGACGGTGGTGCCGATGCCGAACGGATTGCCGATCGCCAGCACCTGGTCGCCGGTCATCAACTTGTCGGAGTCGCCCCATTTGACCGTCGGCAAGGGCTTGTCGGCTTTGATCTTGAGCACGGCAAGGTCGTTCTTGGCGTCGCGGCCGACGAGTTTGGCGGGAAGTTCGGTGCCGTCATCGAGCGTCACCTTGATCGAGGAAGCGCCGTCGACAACGTGGTTGTTGGTGACGATGGTGCCGTCGGCATCGACGATGAAGCCGGAACCGAGTGCCTCGGCGCGTTGCGCCTGTTGCGGTGGTGTCTGCGGAGCGGGCATGCCCTGGTCACCGAAGAACTGACGGAAATATTGGTCGAACGGCGAGTTGCCGAGAGGCATCCCGTCATCGGCGTTTGCCGACTGTGCTTTCATGACGGTGGTAATCGTCACCACAGCAGGCTTGTCGGCGGCTACGATCGGCGCAAAGGAGCCGTTGGGGGCGGTGATACCGGCGACAGGGGTCTGGGTCGTCGCGACAACGTTGCTCACGCCTGTGTTGCCGGCACTTTGAGCAAATGAAACGACGAAGGGGCTGACGATGAGGGCGGCGCCCAGCAATGCGGCGACGCGATGTCTGCGAAGAATGTTTTGGGGTGACATGGTCGTTTTCCGTGCGAGACATTGGGTTCGGCGCCGTGGCCTTGGGAGGGGAGCGGCCATTCGGCGTACCGGCCGTCGCGGCTGCCTGTCTCGCTTCATGCGGCGGCCGTTCAGGTCGATGAAACCGGAATCTAGGGTGCGGATGCGGGCGAATTAGGTTTTTTCGGTTATATTACAAAGATTTAATTCTTTGTGAGCCGGTGAGCATCCAACCGTCTTGCGATCATTCTTGCCAGTGCACGGTCTTCGCGAAGCTTAGATATCGCCGGTCTGTCTGATGTAAGCCGTTGCAATCTCACGCATACGCTTGCCGTCGAAGCTTGGTCCGTGGCCGCCATGGCCGACGCGGATCGGCAGGTCGAGCAGGCGCTGCATGGTATTGATATAGGCGGCGCGGTCGGAATCCGGCAGGCTGTCGATCAGCGTGTCGTCGTAAATGGCATCGCCGCTGAAAAACAGGCCGTCGGCCTCGTCGAACAGCGCGATCGAATCCGGTGAATGCCCGGGCAGATGCAGGACGCGGAATTGCCGGTCGCCGAGATCGACCACGTCGCCCTCATCGAGGGTCCGTGTCAGCGGTGCCGGCGGGATCTTGTAATCCGCCGACTTCCACCCCGGCATTGGCAATTTCGACACGGCGCCTTCGAGATCATGGAACATGGAGGCGTAGGTCGCCGCCTCATCCATGCTCTCGAACTGTGCCGCACTCATCCTCGGCCCGGCCCGCCAGGGAAATTCATGCAGCGAGCCGACATGGTCGAGATGGATATGGGTGGCGACGACCAGCAGCGGCTTGCCATGAGGGGTCGCGATATGCGGCGCCAGCGGACAGATGCCCATGCCGGTGTCGACCAACAGGTCGGCGTCGCGGCCGCGCAGATGCCAGATGTTGGCGCGCACATACTCATGCACGAACGGCTCGGTCAGCATCGTCGTCTTGTCGTCGACGATGCTCTTGCTGAACCAGCCCCGCATTATGGCCGAGCCCGCATCAGACGAACGGCTTCCCGACCTTGTACTTTTCCGGCACCAGCCGCTTGAGATAGGCCATGCCGGCCTCGGACAGCTGGTTGACGTCGGGCTTCATGAAATCGTCAGGCATGTGGCGGGTCTTGCCGGCGACATTCTTCAGCGGCACCTTCTTCAGCACGGTCTTTGAGCCATCATATTGCAGCGCCACCGAGCCGCCGCCCTGTTCGGCGACAGAGACGGCGAAGGCGCCGGCATCGAAGGCCTCCTGTGCGTCGACCGCGCTGATGGCGCCGATATAGCCGCGCGGCATGTAGCCCAGCGCATCGACACGCGCCCGCTTGCCCGGCAGGCCCTCGGCCAATGCGCGCTCGAGCGCGGCCGGCAGGTCGCTGCCCGACAATTTGACGTTGCCATGCGCGTCGCGCTCGAGCTTGTCCGGCGGCACCAGGCTTTCGACCAGCGCCTTGCCGTCGGCGGTGCTCACCCCTTCCGATACGGCGACAATGCAGCGCTTGTGACGGTCGAGCGTGGCGCGGACGTCGTCGATGAAGCCGGCGGCCGAGAATGGCCGCTCCGGCACATAGACAAGGTGCGGGCCGCTGTCGGGATCGAGCTGCCAGGCTGCTGCCGCCGCGGTCAGGAAGCCGGCATGCCGGCCCATGACAATGCCGACATAGATGCCGGGCAAAGCGCGAAAATCGAGATCGACCGAGAGAAAGGCACCGGCGACGAACTCAGCCGCCGAAATGAAGCCCGGCGTATGGTCGTTCTCCTCCAGATCATTGTCGATGGTTTTTGGCGCATGAACGAAAGCGATGCTGCCGCCGGCGGCATCGGTCAGGATCTGCTGCGTGCCCGACGTGTCGTTGCCACCGATATAGATGAAAGCATCGGCGCCGGCCTTCTTCAGGCCGTTGAGGATGACATCGCAATAGGCGGCATCCGGCTTGTCGCGCGTCGAGCCGAGTGCTGCACTGGGCGTTCCGGCAATGAGCCGCAGCCGCTCCTCGGGTATGGCGGAAAGGTCGACATAATTGCCGTCACGGATGCCGCGCACGCCATGGATGGAGCCCAGCACCTTGGCGCCGGGATGCCGCTTGCGGATTTCAAGCGTGGCCCCGACCACGGTCTGGTTGATGACGGCGGTCGGGCCGCCGCCCTGCGCGATGACAAAAGTTCCAGCCATTCCTGACGTCTCCCGAGGCGATGGTTTTCAAGGCACCTTGGCCTGTCTTGCCGCATCGCGCAACGGGAGAAACGGGAGGATAAACGATCACATGACGACGACCGGGTTTTTCTTCGAGACGCGGCTGTAGAGGTCGATGATATCCTGGTTGATCAGGCGCACGCAGCCCGACGACATCGCCTGGCCAATGCTCCACCATTCGGGCGAGCCATGGATGCGGTAGCCGGTGTCCTTGCCGTCCTGGTAGATGTAGAGCGCGCGCGCGCCGAGCGGGTTGGTGAGGCCACCGGGCTGGCCGCCCTGCCACTTCACCAGTTCGGGCTTGCGCTGGATCATTTCCGGCGGCGGCGTCCAGGTCGGCCATTCCCTGCCATACTGGATGTTGGCGCGCCCGGACCAGCGGAAGCCGTCCTTGCCGATGCCGACGCCGTAGCGGATGGCATCGCCACCCGGCTGGACGAGATAGAGCATGCGCTCCTTGAGATGGACGACGATGGTGCCGGGCGCCTCGCCGGTGGGGTCGACGACGATCTGGCGGCGGAATTCCGGCTTGACCTTGAGATAGGGCACTTCCGGCACGTTGAAGCCGTTGTCGGTCAAAGCGGCATACATGACATCGGCGCTGGTGATGTTCTTGTCGACGCTGATCGCGGGCCGCATCGGCGGCACCGAACCGGTGACCGTATTGTCGAGCTCGAGCATAGGCATGCCGCCGTCGCCCGAGGTCGAACAGCCGGCGGCGCTGAGCAGAGCCAGCGCGCCTGCTCCGGACAGGATGGCGCGGCGGGAAAGATGATGATCGGTTTCGATTGCGTCGCCGTTTCGTGGCGGCGTCAGACCTTGCGGCAACTCACGCATATACCCAAACCCTACGCTGTCGGCGGGAAGCACGGTCCGGCCGGATAGCGGGCATTTTCATCATTCATGGTTGATAAAGCGTGAATGCCTTGCGCTGCCTGCATTTGCGCGGTTCCTGGCGGCATCAGGCCGTGCTGGCTGACCGTCAACCCAGCGCTCCGGCACAAAAAGACCTAGCTCGGGTCATAATCCCGGCACCGGCCTCTCCTATCCAGCAGGCGATCAGCGAGGGGCTTCCATGTGCAAGACGTTAAAAACCGACATCAAGCTTTTCGGCGCTGCCATTGTCGCTGCCGCATTGGTTCTCGGTGCCGATGTCAGCCTGGCCGATATCGTGAGCACGCTGAGCGGCGCGAACTGACGCCGACCTGCCTTTGGCGCAATTGATAGCGCGGCAATTCCAGGAAGAAGTGCGTGGCGGTTTTCCACCCGCAATTGCGTAAAAACGAAAATCAAACCTCTTTACATTCTCCCGGGGTTCAGGATTTATCCTTTTCCTTAACCCAAGGGAGACAGACATGTCCTTCGAAAACTGGGCCGCTTTCGCCGCCGCGTCGACCATCCTCCTCGTCATTCCGGGGCCAACGATCCTGCTGGTCGTGTCCTATGCGCTGGGCCAGGGCTGGCGCACCGCCTTGCCGATGGCGGTTGGCGTGGCGCTCGGCGACTTCACCGCCATGACCTTGTCGATGCTGGGCATCGGCGCGCTGCTCGCCGCTTCGGCTGGTGTCTTCACCGTCCTGAAGCTGATCGGCGCCGGCTATCTGATCTATCTCGGCGTCAAGCTGTTCCGCGCCGGCGGCGCGCTGAAGGCCGAGCCCCGCACCGACGCGGTGTCGTCCGCCAAGATGATGGCGCATGCCTGGCTGGTCACCGCGCTCAATCCGAAAAGCATCACCTTCTTCGTCGCCTTCCTGCCGCAGTTCCTCGACCGGCATGCCGATTTCTGGACGCAGATGCTGATCTTCGAGACGACCTTCCTGGCGCTCGCCTTCGCCAATGCCTTCGGCTATGCGCTGATCGCGGCGCGCGCCCGCAATGTCGTGCGCAACCCCAAGGCGATCCGCATCTTCAACCGCACAGGCGGCACGCTGCTGGTCGGCGCCGGCATCGCCACGGTGGCGATGCGTTCGGGCAATTAGGCGGCCTGTTCTATTCGATCATCTGAAAACTGGCTTCCGGTTTTCAGATGGTCTGAATCACCACTTCACGCTGAAACCCAGATTGCCTTCGAGGATGCGGCGCTTGTCGCCGCCGAGATTGGTGGTGTAGTCGCCGGTGGCGAAGATGCTGACCTTGTCCGTCACCTTGGCGACCACGCCGCCGCCGAATTCGAACGAGGTCGACCGACCCTCGGTCGAGATGTCGGTGGTGTCGAAGCGGACAGTGTCGGTGCCGCCGAAATCATGCCAGATGTTGGCCTTGAGGTAGGGCTGCAGCGCCATGCCGTTGATCGTTGTCTCGCCCTGCAGCCGCACACCCAGCCGGCCGCTGACGCTGTCGTCGGTGCCGAAGGAGACCGACGAGAAGCGGTCATTGGTGTTGTCCAGCGACAGGTGCCGCCAGACCAGTTGCGCCTGCGGTTCGAGCGTCCAGTCCTGCGCCAGCGCTATGGGATAGCCGCCTTCCAGCGAAGCGGTGACACCGGTTCCGCCGACATCGATGCCGATATTGCGCGATGATGTTGCGTTGCCGCCGAAGAAGGTGGCCATGAGGACACCGTCAAGGTACCAGCCGCCTTGGCCGATGCGGGTCCAGTAGCCGCCAACGCTGGTGCCGCTGACGTCGAGGCTGCCAACGGACAGATCGTTCCATCCCAGCGCCTGGCCGCGCACATCGCCCTTCATGCTGGCATAGGCGACGAACAGGCCGGCGCGATCGATTCCGCCCGAGGCGGTCTCGCGGCCGAACAAATCGAAGCCTGCCTGAAGGCCGAACAGGGTGCCGTCGAAGGAAGGCGACACCGTTCCCGACCAACCCATCTCGGCGTCCTGGCCAAAAATGCGGCCCCAGACCGGCGACAGCTCCGGGTCGGACAACAGGCTCTGCTCGCCACGCCGTTCGTGGAAAGTGCCAAGCGTCGTCATCGCCAGGTGCTCGGCGACCGGCGGCAAGGCCGAATAGACGGGCACCTCGATGCGGTAGAGCGGGATCACGGCTGCCTGCACCGCGGTCGCCCCAGGTGTCGGCGGTGTCGGCTGGACCGGCGGTGGACCCGGCAGCGTCGGCACCGGAAGCACCGGCGCTTCGGTCGGCACCACTGGCGGTGGTGGTGGCGGATCCGCAGGTGGCGCCGGCGGTGGTGGCGGCGGCGGCTCGGGTTCCGGGTCGCTGGCCTGCACCGGCGGTGTCGGATCGACCGGCGGGGTGTTGATATCGCCCTCGGTCGGCGGCGGTGTCGGCGGCAGCTCGGAGGCCGGCGGCGGCGGTGGTTCGGCCGCTGGCGGCTCAGGTTCCGGCGGCGGTGTGGGTTCGAGCGCCGGCGGGGCTGGCGCCGGCGGTGCCGGCGTGGTCAGCGTCGAGCGCAGGTACCAGTTTTCGTCGCTGCCGGCGCTGACGCCGCCCTTGAACAGATAATATTCGAAAGCGCCGGCGGCGACCGGGGCGTCGAGCGCGAAGGTCGAGGTGCCCGAAGTGGCGCCGTTGACCGCCTGGACGACCATGATGCCGTCCTGCGTGGTTGAAGCACCCGCGCCGCCGACATTGACCACGGAAATGCCGGTTGAGCCGGAAGCCGTGCCGCCCGAAAGCACCAGCCTGTCGGATGCGGAGGTGTCGTCACCGAGTTCGGTCTGGACAAGCAGCAGGCCGCCGGCGCCGACATAATTGCCTGAAATCGTGAGCCTGTCGGTGGCGCCCGTGCTGCCGTTGGTCAGGTCGATGCGCCCGGCATTGGTGACCTGTGCCAGCTGGCCCGCCGTGAAGGCCTGAATTGCCGAATTGAAGCCGCCGCCATAGAGCGTGCTCGAAGCATCGACGCTGAGCGAACCCGTGCCGGTGCCGCTGTCGCCGAGCTTGAGCGTGCCATCCAGCATCAGTTCAGTGTCGTTGGTGGCGTCGATTGTCTCCCAGTTCTGGACCCGGCTGATCCCGTCCAGCTTGACGTTGTCGAAGGTCAGCGCGTCGGTGCCGAGGCCGCCATTCAGGGCATCCGTGGCGCCGAGATTGGCGTTGGTGAGATTGCTGAGCTTGGCGGTATCGTTGTCGCCGCCAAGATCGACGGCGCCATAGATGATGCCGCCGCCATTCCAGACGAAACTGTCGGCGCCGAAGCTCATCAGCACATCGCCGCCAACCGTGCCGCCGGTGATGGTGACGCTGTCATTGCCGCCGCTGACGCTGATGTTGCCGCCAATCGTGCCGCCCGAAAGGATGATGGTGTCCTGGTCGAAGCCGGTGACGAGGTTGCGGTCGATGGTGCCGCCGGACATGTTGAAATAGTTCTTGTCGAGTTTCATGTTGACGCGGCCGATGCGGCCGCCGGTCATCACCGCATGATCGCCATCGTCGAAGAAATCGACGATGCGTCCGCCCGTCATGGTGAAGGTGTCGAGCCCGTCGCCCTGGTTGAGCGATCCGATCTGGCCGCCGCTCATGTTGAAATCGTCGATGCCGGCGCCTTGCTGGACATTGCCGGCGACCGTGCCGCCGCCGATGGTGAAGAAATCCGTGCCGTCGCCCTGGTCGACCGTGCCGGTGATGGTGCCGGACTGCATGTTGATGCGGTCCGCGCCGACGCCGAAGGCGACGCTGCCGCTTATCTGGCCGGTGCCGCCGGCGGGAAAATTCAGCGTGTTGTCGCCGCTGGTATCGGTGAGGCTGCCGCCCGAATCGCCGCTGTCGCAGGTGAAGTTGGTATTCCCCGCCGACGGAACCAGCACGCAGGCCGCCAAGGCCGCGGAATTTGGCAGCAACACAAGCGCTGTAGTTGCAAGTAAGCTAATAAACCATGGATGAATTTGCCGCGGCTTTCGCCACGACAAAGAAATCGCCTCGGCAACGTATTCCGAACGGCTGTTCGGACGCTGTATTTCAAAATGCCGCATCGCGTCCCCTCTCAGATCGCGATTACAAGCCCTCCGCCGCGCCGCAATGAAGCCACAATTCGTTCGATTTTACAAAGCCTAATCTGCATTCCATGGTTGATGAACTGCAAAGGATACTGGCAATAGACCTTGTATAGTGCCTGGTTGGCACCTCCGTGGCCCATGCTTTAAGATCGTTTTGGCCCGAAGGTCTGGGGGCTGTCTCAGATCGATCAGAGGAGGTTGCATTGGGAATCAGGGACGCATTCGGCCTGACATTTTCTGGCGCCACCGAAGCGGGGTTCACGCCCTACGGCCAGGCGGTGTGGGAATTACAGTGCTTCGTCGGCGATCCCGTGGCCTCCGTCGACCGCGCCATCGCGGAAGATCCCGGTTTCGTCATGGCGCATGTCTTCAAGGGCTATCTCTTCGGCCTCGCCACCGAGCGCGACGCAACGGCGGTGGCCAGGGCTTGCCATGAGGCGGCCCTGCCGCTTGCCGCGACGACGCGCGAGCAGGCGCATGTCTTGGCCCTCGGCCACCTCGCCGGCGGGCGCTGGCATGACGCCGCCAGGATTCTCGAGGACATCGCTATCGAGAGCCCGCTCGACGCGGTGGCGCTGCAGGTCGGGCACCAGATCGATTTCTTCACCGGCAATGCCCGCATGCTGCGCGACCGCATCGCCCGCGCCCTGCCGTCATGGCAGAACGACATGCCGGGTTACCACGCCATGCTCGGCATGCAGGCATTCGGGCTGGAGGAGATGGGCGAGTACGCATTGGCCGAAAAACTCGGCCGCACGGCGGTCGGAATCGAGCCGCGCGACGGCTGGGCCCAGCATGCCGTGGCGCATGTCATGGAAATGCAAAGCCGGCAAAGGGATGGCATCGCCTGGATGCGCGCCGACCCCGAGGCGTGGACGAAGGACAGTTTCCTGCAGGTGCACAATTGGTGGCACCTGGCGCTGTTTCACTACGATCTTGGCGAGACCGATCAGGTGCTGGCGCTTTATGACGGGCCGATCTATGGCACGCCATCAACGATGGCGCTGAACATGGTCGATGCCTCGGCGATCCTGTGGCGGCTTTATCTCGGCGGCGTCGATGTCGGTGACCGCTGGACAGCGCTCGCCGCCAATTGGCCCAAGGTTGGCGCCGGCAATTATGCCTTCAACGATGCGCATGCGATGATGGCCTTTGTCGGCGCCGGGCTCGACGCTCCGGCCCGCAGCTTGCTCGAGGCGCAGCGCGAGGCCATGCGCGGCAATGACGACAATGCCGCTTTCACCCGCGATGTCGGCCATCCCTTGACGCTGGCGATCAAGGCGTTTGGCGAGGGCAACTACAGCGAGGCCATGCGCCTGATCCAACCGATCCGGGCAATCGCCCATCGTTTCGGCGGCAGCCACGCACAGCGCGATATCATCGATTTGACGCTGATCGAAGCCGCCTTGCGAGCCGGTGGCGGCGCGCTCGCCAGGACGCTCACCGCCGAGCGTTCGATGGCGCGGCCGGACAGCCCGCTGTCGGCGCTGTTCTCACGACGCGCCGCCGATTTGTCAGAGAATTGACCGCAAGCCGATCTTGCCTTAAAAACTGGCTCGGCCATATTTTTTCGAGATCCGAAAAAAATAAGGACGTGGGAGGAAAACATGTATCTCGGCCTCGACCTAGGCACGTCGGGCGTCAAGGCGCTGCTGATCGATGCCGGACAGACCGTCGTCGGCTCCGGCCATGGCGCGCTTGATGTCTCGCGGCCACATCCCGGTTGGTCCGAACAGGACCCATCCCACTGGATACGCGCCTGCGAAGACGCGATCGCCGAACTCAAGGCTTCTCATCCCAAGCAGTTCGCGGCGGTGAAAGGCATCGGCCTGTCGGGCCAGATGCATGGCGCCACCTTGCTCGATGCGGCCGATCATGTGCTGCGCCCCTGCATCCTTTGGAACGACACGCGCAGCCATGTCGAGGCGGCCGCACTCGACGCCGATCCGCGCTTTCGCGCGCTGACCGGCAACATCGTCTTTCCCGGCTTCACCGCGCCAAAGCTCGCCTGGGTGAAGAACAACGAGCCCGCTGTCTTCGCCAAAGTGGCGAAGGTGCTGCTGCCGAAGGACTTTTTGCGGCTTTGGCTGACCGGCGAGCACATTTCGGAAATGTCCGATTCGGCCGGCACGTCCTGGCTCGATGTCGGCAAGCGCCGCTGGTCGCCGGACCTGCTCGCCGCCACCTCCCTTGACGAGAAGCAGATGCCGTCGCTGGTCGAGGGCACTGAGAAGGCCGGCGGTTTGCGCGGCGAACTGGCGTCGAAATGGGGCGTCGAGGCCGGCATACCGGTCGCCGGCGGCGCCGGCGACAACGCGGCCTCGGCCTGCGGCATGGGCACGGTCGGCGCCGGCCATGCCTTTGTCTCGCTCGGCACGTCGGGCGTGCTGTTTGCCGCCAACGCGTCCTACCTGCCCAACCCGGCAAGTGCGGTCCACACCTTCTGCCATGCGCTGCCCAACACCTGGCACCAGATGGGCGTCATCCTGTCGGCGACCGATTCGCTCAACTGGCTGTCGGAGATCACAGGCAAAGGCGCAGGCGAGCTGACATCGGAACTCGGTGACACGCTGAAGGCGCCGACCGGCGTGTCCTTCCTGCCCTATCTCTCGGGCGAGCGCACGCCGCACAATGATTCCGCCATTCGCGGATCCTTCACCGGGCTCGCGCATGAATCGAGCCGCGCAGTGCTGACGCAGGCGGTGCTCGAAGGCGTCGCCTTCGCCTTCCGCGACAGCCTCGAAGCCCTGAAGACAGCCGGCACCACATTGGCGCGCGTGACCGCGATCGGTGGCGGCTCACGCTCGCGCTACTGGCTGAAATCGATCGCCACCGCGCTGCAGGTGCCGGTGGATATTCCCGCCGACGGCGATTTCGGCGCTGCCTTCGGGGCGGCCAGGCTCGGCCTGATTGCGGCGACCGGTGCCGATCCGCTGGCCGTGTGCTCCGCACCCAGGACGGATGCCACGATCGAACCGGATGCAAAGCTCGGCGGCGCCTATGCGGACGCCTATCACCGCTACCGGGCGCTCTATCCGGCGATCAAGGGCGCCACGGCGTGAACGATTTCTCGCTCACGCCGCAACTTCTCGGTTCATTGCGCCGGGATCTTGTCGAGGAAGCCGGTGACACTCTTCAGGCGGCCGTTCTCGATGATGCCGATATCGGTGCCTTCGATGACCGAAGGGACACCTTCCGGGCCGAGATTCCAGGAGAAGCGGATCTTGTCGGCAAAGCCGTCCGGCGTGCCCTTCAGCGAGAAGCGGAAGCCGGCAAAACGCTGCTGCACGCCATCGATCAGCGCGGCGACGCCTTCATGGCCGTCGCCCTGCATCAGCGGATCGCGATAGCTGACGTCTTCGGTGAAGGTTGCCTTGAGCAATTCGGCGCGACGGGCGGCATCGCTTTCGTTCCAGGCGGTGATGTAGCCCTCGGCGATTGTGTTGAGGTCGGTCATGGTCTGTCTCCTTTGTTTGACGGCTTTGACATCCGCCTTTTCGACCAGCCTAGGACCGAAACCAATTACGCCTGAGGTAATCAGGGCGAACTATTCGAGAGAGGACAGAAATCATGAGCAGCGGATTTTTCGGCGACATCCAGAAGATCAAATATGAGGGGCCGGATTCGACCAATCCGCTGGCCTACCGGTTCTACAATCCCGACGAGGTGGTGGCCGGCAAGCGGCTGGAGGACCATCTGCGCTTCGCCGTCGCCTACTGGCATTCCTTCGCCTGGCCGGGCGGCGATCCCTTCGGTGGCCAGACCTTCGACCGCCCCTGGTTCCCCAAGGCCGGCGGCATCGACACGATGGAACTGGCGAAACTCAAGGCCGATGTCGCCTTCGAGATGTTCTCGCTGCTTGGCGCACCCTATTTCTGCTTCCACGACGCCGATGTGCGGCCGGAGGGCAAGGATTTCTCCGAAAGTGCCGCCCGTCTCGACGAGATCGCCGATTACTTTGCCGGCAAGATGAAGCAGACCGGCGTCAAGCTGCTCTGGGGCACGGCGAACCTGTTCTCCAATCGCCGCTTCATGTCGGGCGCCGCCACCAACCCCGATCCGGACGTCTTTGCCTATGCGGCGGCGACGGTGAAGAGCTGCATTGACGTCACCAAGCGGCTGAAGGGCGAGAACTACGTGCTGTGGGGTGGGCGCGAGGGCTATGAGACGCTGCTCAACACCGATCTTGCCCGCGAGCAGGAACAGGCCGGCCGCTTCCTCAGCCTCGTCGTCGACTACAAGCACAAGATCGGCTTCAAGGGCACCATCCTGATCGAACCGAAGCCGCAGGAGCCGACAAAGCACCAGTACGACTATGATGTCGCCACCGTTTACGGCTTCCTCAAGCGCTTCGGCCTGGAGAAGGAAGTAAAACTCAACATCGAACAGGGCCATGCCATCCTGGCCGGCCATTCCTTCGAGCATGAGCTGGCGCTGGCCAACGCGCTCGGCGTCTTCGGCTCGATCGACATGAACCGCAACGACTACCAGTCCGGCTGGGACACCGACCAATTCCCCAACAACGTGCCGGAAATGGCGCTCGCCTACTATCAGGTCCTGCAGGCCGGTGGCTTCAAGACCGGCGGCACCAATTTCGACGCCAAGCTGCGCCGCCAGTCGCTCGATCCGCAGGACCTGCTGATCGGCCATATCGGCGGCATGGACTCTTGCGCACGTGGCTTGAAGGCTGCGGCTCGCATGGTCGAGGACAAGGCTCTGTCCGCGCCGCTCGCCGAGCGCTATGCCGGCTGGAACAGCGCCGAGGCCAAGGCTATGCTGTCCGGCAAGCGCACGCTGGAGGACATCGCCGAACGCGTGGTCAAGAAGAAGATCGAGCCGCAGCCGCGCTCCGGCCGCCAGGAACTGCTGGAAAACATCGTCAACCGCTACGTCTAGGCGGAAGGCCGATTCGTATGCCCGAGGGGCGGCTGGATAACACTCCTGCCGCCCTGGAACGGCTTTGCGCCAAAGCGCGCATCCGGCGACATGGTTTTGCCCCTGGCCGCCCCTCAATGACCTCGCTCTTGCCTTCAAACTGCCGTCACGTATCTCGTATAAGAGGGACCTGTGGCGGGTGAAAAGGAAGGAGGCGAACCGATATGCAGCACGAACGCGAAATCGACGCCCTACTGTCATCCGGCGAGACCGGATCGATCATCGACCGGCTGATGGCGCTGCCGCGGCCGACCGACACTGTGAAGAACGAATGGGATCGCGCTGTCAGCAGCCGATTTGAAGTCCGTCTGGCGAGGCAGATGCGCTCGCAGATGGACGCCGGCAGCGATCGACAGAACGCCGCGTAATCCCCTGGATAGGACTATCCTCGGCGCAGCCTGACCGGAGCTTCGCCAAAAGCTCTTGAAAACGCTCTGGAAAATGCCGCGGCGGATGAGAACCCTGTCCGCCCGGCAATATCCGCCATGGCTACACGCGTGTCGACCACCAGCCGGCGCGCGGCACCCAGGCGCAGCCTGAGATAATAGGCGCCTGGCGTCTCGCCGATCGACTTGCGAAAGATGCTTTCCAGTGTCCGCGCCGTCACGCCGGCACGCTTTGCGATGGCTTCTATGGTTAGCGGCTGGTCGACATGCGCTTCCATCAGCCGGATGGCCTGCGCCAGGCGTGGGTCATAGCCATCGAGCCGGCCGAGCGAGACCAGCGGCTGCGCATCGGTCGCCACGCGCGCCTGATCGTAGATGAACGCGCTTGCCACATCCAGCGCAACGGCCATGCCGAGCCGGGTGCGGATCAGGTGCAACATCAGGTCCAGGGTTGGCGACGCGCCGCCCGTGGTGAACACCGGCCCATCGATGATGTAGCGATCGGGGCGCACGTCGACGCCGGGAAAGGCCGACGAAAAATCCTCCATGTCCTCCCAATGGGTGGTGGCGCTGCGCCCTTCCAGCAAGCCGGCGCGCGCCACCAGCCATGTGCCGGCCTCGACGCCGCCGCAGGCGCGGGCCGAGCGCGCCGCGCGGCGCAGGCCGGCGAGCAGAGCAGACGTGGCATAGTTCTGCGTGCCGAAGCCCGCGACCACGACAAGGACATCGGTCGGTTCCGTCGCATCGAACCGGCCGCTGACCGCTATGGGCAGGCCGCATGTCGTGACCGGCGCCTCGCCGGTCACCGAAACCAGCTTGAAGTCGAACAGGGTTTCGCCGGCGATGCGGTTGGCGGCACGCAGCGGATCGACGGCGCATGCCACGCACATGATGGATGCTCCGGAAAACACCAGCATCGTAACCTTGAGCGGTGACTGCTCGGCGCAAAAGATTGTCGGTTTTTCGCTTTTTATCATGCTACCTTCGTAAAACGCAAAACAGTTCCCGGCAAGTCGCGCAATGTTGTGCCTCTGTTTCGACTAGGAGGAGAATTCCATGCCGCTTGCGATGAACCGTGAGGTCTTCATTACCTGTGCCGTGACCGGATCCGGCGGCTCGCAGGATCGCTCTCCGCATGTACCGCGCTCGCCCAAGCAGATCGCCGATTCGGCCATCGACGCGGCCAAGGCCGGTGCTGCCATCGTCCACTGCCATGTGCGCGACCCGGAGACCGGCAAACCGCGCCGCGATGTGCAGCTCTACCGTGAAGTGACCGAGCGCATCCGTGACGCGAACGTTGATGTCATCCTGAACCTCACCGCCGGCATGGGTGGCGACATGGTGTTCGGCTCGCCGGAAGCGCCGCTGCCGCTCAACGAAAAGGGCACCGACATGGGCGGCGCCACCAACCGCATGGAACATGTCCGCCAGTGCCTGCCCGAAATCTGCACGCTCGACTGCGGCACCATGAACTTTGCCGAAGCCGACTACGTCATGACCAACACGCCCGGCATGCTGCGCGCCATGGGCGGCATGATGACGGCGCTCGGCGTCAAGCCCGAAATCGAGGCCTTCGACACCGGCCATCTCTGGTTCGCCAAGCAGCTGGTCGAGGAAAAAGTGCTGAACCCCGACGCGCTGGTGCAGCTCTGCATGGGCGTGCCATGGGGCGCGCCTGACGATCTCAACACCTTCATGGCCATGGTCAACAACGTGCCGTCGACCTGGAACTGGTCGGCCTTCGCCATCGGCCGCAACCAGATGGCCTATGCAGCCGCCGCCGTTCTGGCCGGCGGCAATGTCCGCGTCGGTCTCGAAGACAATCTTTGGCTCGACAAGGGCGTGCTGGCCACCAACGCGCAACTGGTCGAGCGCGCCGCCAGCATCGTCACCAATCTCGGCGCCAGGATTTTGGGGCCGGAGGAAGTGCGCAAGAAGCTCAACCTTACCAAGCGGGCGCCGATCGCAGCTGCGGCGTAAAGCGGGAGCGGATCATGGCTACCGTCAAATTCACCGCGATGAAGGATGGCGACAAGGACGACTACGAGTTCCTGACAGCCCATGAACTCGACTACGCAGCCAGGACCGGCGAGCGGCTGCTCGATGCCCTCGTGCAGCTCGACGAGGGCCTGTCCGGCTACAAGATCACCCGGCTCGGCCATTCGCTGCAGGCGGCGACGCGTGCCTGGCGCGACGGCGCCGACACCGACTGGATCGCCTGCGCGCTGCTGCATGATATCGGCGACATCTATGCGCCTTACAATCACGACGAATACGCCGCTTCGATCCTGAAACCCTTCGTGCGCGAGCAATGCACCTGGGTGGTCGAAAAGCACGGCGACTTCCAGCGGCTCTATTACGCCCATCATCTTGGCGGCAACCGCCATGCCCGCGACCGCTTTGCCGGTCACGCCTATTTCGACGATTGCGACCAGTTTTGCGAGCGCTGGGACCAGTCGAGCTTCGACCCCGATTACGAGACGCTGCCGATCGACTTCTTCCGGCCCTTCGTGCTCGAGGTCTTTGCCCGCAAGGCCTACGACCCCGCGGTGATCCGCGCCGGCGAGCGCGTGCCTCTCATCGATCCCGAAACAGCCAGGACAAGAACCGGAGCCTCCGCATGAGCATCATCAACAAGGCGGCCGCCATTGGCGGCGGTGTCATCGGCGCCGGCTGGGTGGCGCGGCTGCTGCTCAACGGCATCGACGTGTCGATCTTCGATCCCGACCCGGAAGCCTCGCGCAAGGTCTCGGAAGTGATGAAGGGCGCGCGCCGTGCCTACAAGCAGATGGTTCCCGGCGGCTTGCCGAAAGAGGGCAAGCTGACCTTCGCCAAGACCATCGCCGAGGCGGTGGCCGATGCCGACTTCATCCAGGAAAGCGTGCCGGAACGGCTCGACCTCAAGCACAAGGTGTTGGCCGAGATCGATGCCCATGCGCCGGCCAACGCCATTGTCGGCTCCTCGACCTCCGGCATCAAGCCGACCGACATGCAGGTGGCGATGAAGAATCACCCCGAACGGCTGGTCGTCGGCCACCCGTTCAACCCGGTCTATCTCTTGCCGCTGGTCGAAATCGTTGGCGGCGATCAGACCTTTCCCGAGGCGATCGAAGTCGCCAAGGAGATCTACGCTTCGATCGGCATGAAGCCTGTCGTCATCCGCAAGGAGATCGAGGCCTTCGTCGGCGATCGCCTGCTGGAGGCGGCATGGCGCGAGGCGCTGTGGCTGATCAAGGACGGCATCTGCACGGTCGAGGAACTCGACGATATCATGCGCTACGGCTTCGGCCTGCGCTGGGCGCAGATGGGCATGTTCCAGGTCTATCGCGTCGCCGGCGGCGAGGCCGGCATGCGCCACTTCATGGCGCAGTTCGGCCCCTGCCTGAAATGGCCGTGGACCAAGCTGATGGATGTTCCGGAGTTCAATGACGAACTGGTCGACCTGATCGCCACCCAGTCGGACGACCAGGCGCATGGCCTGTCGATCCGCGAGCTGGAAAAGATCCGCGACGACAATCTGGTCGCGATCATGGATGCGCTGTCGAAGCAGAACAAGGGCAAGGGCTGGGGCGCCGGCGCGTTGCACAAGGACTATACCAAGCAGCTCGCCAAGCTAGCGGCAAAGAAGCCGGCGGCTTCAAAGGCGGCCGAGAAGGCCAAGGCCTCCAAGCCGGTGAAGAAGGCGGAAAAGCCGAAGAAAAAGAAGAAGGGGTGACCCCATGGATTTTGGTCTGTCCGAGGAACAAAAACTCATCGTCGAGACGACGCGTGCGTTCGTCGAGAACGAGCTTTACCCGCATGAACGCGAGGTCGAACGCACCGGCGTGCTGCGCCGCGAGCTGATCGAGGAGATCAAGGCCAAGGCGATCGACGCCGGACTCTACGCCGCCAACATGCCGGCCGATGTCGGCGGCGCGGGCCTGGATACGGTGACCTGGCTGCTCTACGAAAAGGAGCTCGGCCGCGCCAATTATGCGTTGCACTGGACCTGCGTGGCGCGCCCCTCCAACATCCTGTTGGCCGGCACGCCGGAGCAGCGCGAAAAATACCTGTTCCCTTGCATCCGTGGGGAGAAATGGGACTGCCTGGCGATGACCGAGCCGGGCGCCGGATCCGACCTGCGCGGCATGAAGGCGACCGCGGTGCGGGATGGCGACGATTGGGTGCTGAACGGCACCAAGCATTTTATCAGCCACGCCGATCTCGCCGATTTCGCCATCGTCTTCATGGCGTCGGGCGAAGAGGATTCGCCGCGCGGAAAACGCAAGAAGATCACCGCCTTCTTCGTCGACAAGGGCACCAAGGGCTTTACGGTGCGCGACGGCTACCGCAACGTCTCGCATCGCGGCTACACCAACGCCATCCTCGAATTCGACGACTGCCGGCTGCCTGCAAGCCAGGTGCTCGGCGAAGTGCACAAGGGCTTCGACGTCGCCAATTCCTGGCTTGGCGCCACGCGGCTGCAGGT
This sequence comes from Mesorhizobium sp. P2_E9, assembly GCF_056403815.1. Classification (NCBI taxonomy): domain Bacteria; kingdom Pseudomonadati; phylum Pseudomonadota; class Alphaproteobacteria; order Hyphomicrobiales; family Phyllobacteriaceae; genus Mesorhizobium; species Mesorhizobium sp. P2_E9. The sequence goes on along the minus strand of NZ_JBFUET010000007.1, from coordinate 258,897 downwards.
TGGCGCCACCTGCCTCGGCCGCGCCGAGCGGGCGCTGGGCCACGCCGTCGAATATGCCGCGCAGCGCCAGCAGTTCGGCCAGCAGATCGGCAAGTTCCAGGGCGTGTCGTTCAAGCTCGCCGACATGGCGACCGAACTCAAGGCCGCCGACCTGATGGTGTTCGAAGCCGGCTGGAAGTACGATCAGGGCACCGTCACCGACCAGGACATGGCCATGGCCAAGCTGAAGGCTACCGAGATGCTCGCTTTTGTCGCCGATGAAGCTATACAGGTCCACGGCGGCATGGGGCTGATGGACGACCTGCCGCTGGAGCGTATCTGGCGCGACGCCCGCGTCGAGCGCATCTGGGAAGGCACTTCGGAGATTCAGCGACATATTATTTCGCGGGCGCTGCTGCGTCCGTTCGGCGCTTAGAGCATGATCGCCCAAAGTCGGGGTTCGGCTTTGTCGGACAAACGAGATCGTTTGTCCTGGGATGATGCTCAAACGAAAAGATGACCATGCATAAACTCGAACGTCTCCTGCGCCCGAAATCGATCGCCGTCTTCGGTGGCGTGCAGGCCGCCGCCGTCGTCGCGCAGTCGATCAAGATGGGTTTTGCCGGCGAAATCTGGCCGGTACACCCGACCAAGGACGAGGTTGCCGGACGCAAGGCCTATCGGTCGGTCGCCGATCTGCCCGGCGCGCCGGATGCCGCCTTCGTCGGCGTCAACCGGCACCTGACGATCGAAGTGATCAAGGCGCTGGCCGAGCGCGGCGCCGGCGGCGCCGTCTGCTTTGCCGCCGGCTTCCTTGAGACCGAGGCCTATGACGACGATGGCGAACGGCTGCAGGCCGAACTGGTCGCTGCGGCCGGCGAGATGCCGATCATCGGCCCGAATTGCTACGGCCTGATCAACTATGCCGACGGCGCCCTTCTGTGGCCCGACCAGCATGGCGGCATCAGGCTGGACGAGGGCGGCAAAGGCGTCGCCATCATCACCCAGTCGTCCAACATCGCCATCAACATGACGATGCAGAGGCGCGGCCTGCCGATCGCCTTCCTGATGACCGCCGGCAACCAGGCGCAGACCGGCCTGTCCGAAATGGCGCTCGGCCTGATCGAGGACGATCGGGTGACATCGCTCGGCCTGCACATCGAAGCCTTTGACTCCGTAGCCGGCTTCGAACGGTTGGCCGCCAGGGCGCGCGAACTGAAGAAGCCGATCATTGCGATGAAGGTCGGCCGTTCCGAACAGGCCAGGCAAGCAACCGTCTCGCATACCGCCTCGCTCGCCGGTTCGGATGCGGCCTCGGGCGCCTTCCTGAGGCGGCTCGGCATTGCGCGCGTCGATTCCATTCCCGCCTTCATCGAGGCGTTGAAACTTCTGCACATCACTGGTCCGCTGCCCGGCTATCGGCTGTCGTCGATGAGCTGTTCGGGCGGCGAAGCGTCCGTCATGGCCGACAGCGCTGAAGGGCGTTGGGTCAATTTCCCGGTCCTGACGGAACAGCACCGCGTCCATGTCAAATCGACGCTCGGGCCGCTGGTCGCGGTCGCCAACCCGCTCGACTACCACACTTTCATCTGGAACAACGAGCCGGCGATGACGGCCACCTTCACCGCCATGGTGTCGGGCGGTTTCGACCTCAACATGCTGGTGCTCGACTTCCCGCGCCCGGACCGCTGCTCGGTCACCGACTGGTGGGCGACGCTGCGCGCCTTCGAATCGGCGCTGAAGACCAACAAGGCGCATGGCGCGATCGTCTCCTCGCTACCAGAAAACCTGCCGGAGGAATACACCGCCGAATTGATGGCGCGGGGCATGGTGCCGCTGTTCGGCATTTCCGAGGCGATGGATGCCGCAGGCGCAGCGGCCTTCATCGGCTGGGCGTGGGCCGAACCGCAGGCGCAGCCGATCGACACGTCTGCTTCCGGCGCTGCCGGCGGCGACCATGTCACGCCTGATGAAGCTGAAGCCAAGGCTAGGCTGATCAAGGCCGGGCTTCCCGTGCCGAAGGGCGAGCGTGCCGGCAATGCGGTTGAGGCTGTCATCTCGTCGATGGCACTCGGCTTTCCCGTCGCCCTGAAGGCGCTGGGTGTCGCCCACAAATCCGAGGTCGGCGCTGTCAGGCTCAACCTCAAGGATGCAGAATCCGTCAGCACGGCGGCGCATGATCTGCTGCCGCTCGGCACCGGGCTCTATGTCGAGCGCATGGTGCGCGATGGCGTCGCCGAACTGATCGTCGGCTTCACCAGGGATCCGATGTTCGGCGCGGTGATGACGCTCGGCACCGGCGGCGTGCTGGTCGAATTGCTGCGCGATAGTGTGACACTGATGCTGCCGGCGACGCGCGACGACATCGAGGCCGCGCTGCGCGGCCTCAAACTGTTCCCGCTGCTCGAAGGCTATCGCGGTCGGCCAAAGGCCGACGTCGCGGCCGCCATCGACGCCATCGCGGGCATTGCTGCCTTCGTGCAGAAGAATGCCGGCGAGATCGAGGAACTCGACATCAACCCGCTGATCGTCTGCGTCGAAGGCAAGGGTGCCTGGATCGCCGACGCGCTGCTGGTGCTGGGAGAGAACAAGAATGTCTGACGTCATTTCGACCCGCCGCGAAGGCTCGATCCTCGAGGTCACGCTCGACCGACCCAAGGCCAACGCCATCGACCTCAAGACCTCGCGGTTGATGGGCGAGACCTTCAAGGCGTTCCGAGACGATCCGGAATTGCGCGTCGCCATCGTCAAGACCGCCGGCGACAAGTTCTTCTGCGCCGGCTGGGATCTGAAGGCGGCCGCCGGCGGCGACGCGGTCGACGGCGACTATGGCGTCGGCGGCTTCGCCGGCCTGCAGGAATTGCGTGATTTGAACAAGCCGGTCATTGCTTGCGTCAACGGCATGGCGGTCGGCGGCGGCTTCGAACTGGCGCTGTCCTGCGACCTCATCTACGCCGCCGATCATTCCTCCTTCGCGCTGCCCGAAATCCGCGCCGGCACGCTGGCCGATGCGGCAACGATCAAGCTGCCGAAGCGCATCCCCTATCATGTCGCCATGGACCTTTTGCTCACCGGCCGCTGGATGGATGTCGCCGAGGCGCATCGCTGGGGCCTGGTCAACGAGGTGCTGCCCAAGGAAAAGCTCGAGGACCGCGTCTGGGAGATCGCCCGCCTGCTCGCCAGCGGCCCGCCGCTGGTCTTCGCCGCGATCAAGGAGACGGCGCGGGTGGCCGAGGCGCTGACCTTCCAGGACGCCATGAACCGGGTGACGCGCCGCCAGTTGGCGACGGTCGATGCGCTGTATGGTTCGGAGGATAATATGGAAGGGTTTCGAGCCTTCGCGGAGAAGCGCAATCCGGTGTGGAAGGGGCGATGAGCCACTTTACCCTCCCCTTGATGGGGAGGGTCGGACCGAAGGTCCGGGGTGGGGTGAAGCGCCGCCACCCCCACCCGCCGCTCCGCGGCGACCTCCCCCATCAAGGGGGAGGTAAAGGAGTTCCATGACCGACTACACCAAACTCATCGACGCCGAGACCTGGGCCTTCATCGAGCGGACCAATTCTTATTATCCGCCCGACACGATCGACTACACGATCACCCAGCAGCGCGAGATCTATGACCGCATGTGCCGGGAGTTCTTTGCCGGCTATCCCCAGGGCGTCGCGGTCGAAACCTCAGCCACAGCGACGCCGACGCACAAGATCCCGATCCGCATCTACCGAAGCGCCCCGCAACCGGCGGCGACAGTGCTCTACATCCATGGCGGCGGCTTTATCCTCGGCGGGCTGGACAGCCATGACGATGTCTGCGCCGAACTCTGCGCGCGCACCGGCTACGAGGTGGTCTCGGTCGATTACCGGCTGGCGCCGGAGCACTTGCATCCGGCCGCTTTCGACGATGCGATGAGTGCCTTCGCATGGGCTGCGTCCACCCGCGATCGCCCCATCCTGCTCTGCGGCGACAGCGCGGGCGGCAATCTCTGCGCCGCCGTTGCGCACGCCACGCGCGGCCTCGGGAAACGGCCGGTCGGCCAGGTGCTGATCTATCCCGGCCTTGGCGGCGACCGCTCGAAGGGTTCCTATCTCACGCATGCCGAAGCGCCGATGCTGACCATGCGCGACGTCGAATTCTACAAGCATATCCGCACCGGCGGCGTGGACTGCACCGGCGACATCACACTGTACCCGCTCGCCGATGCTGATTTCGCCAAACTGCCGCCAACGGTGCTGATCACCGCCGAATGCGACCCGCTGTCGTCAGACGGTGAGACCTATAGCGACCGCGTCATCGCGGCGGGCGGGCGGGCTGCCTGGTTCGAGGAGCCCGGTCTGGTGCACGGCTATCTCAGGGCCCGCCACACGGTCGGCCGCGCCCTCGAAAGTTTCACGCGGATCGTCGACGCGGTCGCCGCGCTCGGACGGGGCGCCTGGCTCTGGTAAGCGGGGCTGGCTTCGCTACAGCGCTGCCCTTGCCTGACCCCGCCGCAGCGGAACCACATTGCCAGGCGGGCGAAATCTGAAAAATATAAAAAAGTCATATGTTTATCGCCGGGGCGTATAGGAGACCACGCGACGCTGGTAACGTCGTTTCACGCCACCGAGGCGGCCGCCGCCCGGCCCGCGCTGCGGCCGGAAAAGATGCAGCCGCCGAGGAACGTACCTTCCAGCGCCGCATAACCATGCACGCCGCCGCCGCCGAAGCCGGCGGCTTCGCCGACGGCATAGAGCCCGGGCACCGGCTGGCCGTCGCCGCCCAGCACGCGGCTGTCGAGATCGGTCTGCAGGCCGCCCAGCGTCTTGCGGGTCAGGATGTTGAGCCGCACCGCGATCAGCGGCCCGTTTGCCGGGTCGAGCATCTTGTGCGGCTTGGCGGTGCGGATCAACTTGTCGCCGAGATAGGCGCGGGCGCCGCGCAGGGCCGTGATCTGCATGTCCTTGGAGAACGGATTGTCGAGTTGCCTGTCGCGGGCGCGGATCTCGCGTTCCACCTGGGCGAGATCGAGCAGCGGCTCGCCGCCGGCCAGTGCATTCATGCGGGCAACCAGCTTCGAAAGGTCGGCCTCGACGATGAAATCTTCGCCCTTCTCCATGAAGGCCTTGACCGGGCCGGGAATGCCAGATGTCGCGCGGCCGAGCACCTGGCGCCAGCTCTTGCCGGTCAGGTCGGGGTTCTGTTCGGAGCCCGACAGCGCGAATTCCTTCTGGATGATCTTCTTGGTCAGGATGAACCAGGAATAATCGAAGCCGGTGCTCATGATGTGGCTGAGCGTGCCCAGCGTATCGAAGCCGGGATAGAGCGGCACCGGCAGGCGTTTTCCCCGGGCATCGAGCCAGAGCGAGGACGGGCCGGGCAGGATGCGGATCGCATGCTCGGTCCAGATCGGCGCCCAGTTCTTGATGCCTTCGACATAGTGCCACATGCGGTCACGGTTGATGATCGAGCCGCCGGCGGCCTCGGTGATCGCCAGCATGCGGCCGTCGACATGATCGGGCACGCCGGTGATCATGCGCTTCGGCGCCGTGCCCAGCCGCTTGGGCCAGTTTTCCCGAACAAGCTGATGGTTGGCGCCAATGCCGCCGGAGGCGACGATCACCGCTTGCGCATGCAGTTCGAAATCGCCTGCGACATCGCGCGAGCTCTTGCGGCCGCGCTCGACCGTGCTCGGCTGCAGGATATCGCCGCGCACGCCGGTTACGGCTGCGCCCGTCCGCGTCAGTTCATTGACGCGGTGACGGAATTTGAAGCTGACCAATCCACGCTTCTGCGCCTCGCGTACGCGCAGCACAAAAGGCTCGAGCACGCCGGGTCCGGTTCCCCAAGTGATATGGAATCTGGGCACCGAATTGCCGTGGCCAATGGCATTGCCGCCGCCGCGCTCGGCCCAGCCGACGACGGGGAAGAATTTCAGGCCGCGCTGCACGAGCCAGGAGCGTTTCTCGCCGGCGGCGAAGCCGACATAGGCCTCCGCCCATTTGCGCGGCCAGAAATCTTCCGGCCGGTCGAAGGCCGCGGTGCCCATCCAGTCCTCGAGCGCCATGTCATGCGAGTCGCGGATGCGCATGCGCCGCTGCTCCGGTGAATCGACGAGGAAAAGCCCGCCGAACGACCAGAATGCCTGGCCGCCCAGCGACTGCTCCGGCTCCTGGTCGACGATGATGATCTTCTTGCCGGCCTCGGCAAGCTCGGCGGCGGCAACCAGCCCGGCAAGGCCGGCGCCGACAATGATCACGTCCGCGTCGTCAGCCATTTTTCCTCCCAGAAATTAGCCGGCTATTTTATCGCAGAGAATTAGACAGCCTCCCAGCCGTCCTTGCCGCCGGCGCGGAAGATGGCGTCGATGACCTTCTGGTTGAGCACGGACTCCTCCAGCGTGAACACCCGCTCCTTGCCGCCTTGCGCCGCGCGCGCAAAAGTCTCGACCTCCAGCCGGTATTGCTGCGTGCCGGGGAAGCGGAACACTTGCGCTTCGGTGTGGTTCTGGTTGTGCAGTTCGACGCGGTGATGGTCGTAGAGCCCGGCATTGAAGGGCGAAAAGACCTCGATGAAACCCTTCTCGCCGTGGAACACCATCACCTGCCGCGCCGCCATCTGCGTCGACAGATAGAAGGACAGTTCGAAGTCGCCGAAATCGGCGCGAATCGAGGAATAGATGTCGGTGCCGAATTTCTTGTCGCGCTCGATCGTCGCCTGGACGCGGCTAGGCTCCTTGCCGGTCGAAAACCGCGTCGACACCGTCGGATAGACGCCGATATCGGGCAGCGCGCCGCCGCCGAGATCGAGCTGGTTGCGCATGTTGTTGGGGTCGACATTGTAGTAGGAGAACGCACCCTGCACATGGCGCAGCCGGCCAATGGCGCCGCTGGCGATGAGGTCACGCACCTTGATCCATTGCGGGTGGTAGATGACCATGAAGGCTTCGCAGACCAGCACTTTCTTGGCGTCGCGCAGCTTGATCAGCGGCGCGATGTCCTTGGCGTCGAGCGCGAGAGGCTTTTCGACCAGCACATGTTTTCCCGCTTCGATGGCCTTCGCCGTCCATTCGACATGCTGCGATGTCGGCAGCGGGATATAGACGCCGTCGACTTCTTTGGAAGCGAGCAGTTCCTCATAGGATCCGAAGGCGTGGCGCGCGCCAAAACGCTCACCCAATGCCTTGGCCTTCGACAGGTCGCGGCTGGCGATCGCCGACAGCACGCCGTTCTCCGCCTCGACGATTGCCGGCAACAACTGCTCGCGGCCGATTTTGGCCGTCGACAGAACACCCCATCGGAACATCACGCATCTCCATGTCGATTATATCAGACGAGGTTTGCCCGAAATCGATGGAAAAGCCAATGACCGAAGGCTGACCGCGAGCCGAGACTCCCCACAGGGGGAGGGTCGGCCCTCATCCGCTCATCTTGAAGAAATCGACAAACGCCCTGAGCGCTGGCCGCATCTGGCGGTGGCTGGGATAATAAGCGAAGAACCCGTCGAAGGGGGGGCACCAGTCCTCCAGCACGCGGATAAGCCTGCCGTCGGCGAGCGGGGCGCGGACATAGGGCTCGAAGACGAAGGCGAGCCCGGCGCCGTCGACCACAGCTTGGGCGATCAGATGGTCCTCATCGAGGATCAGCGGCCCCTGCGCCGCGATCTCGATTTCCTCGCCGTCCTTTTCAAATTCCCAACGATAAAGGATACCGCTGGAGAAGCGGAAGCGGATGCAGCGATGGTCGGCAAGATCGCGCGGGTGGTGCGGCTTGGGATTCGCTTCGAAATAAGATGGCGCGCCGACCACCGCGCCGCGAAGGTCCGACCCGATGCGCACCGCGATCATGTCGCGCTGCAGGCTCTCGCCGAGCCGCACGCCGGCATCGAAACCGCCCTCGACGACATCGGTGAAGCGGTCCTCGATGACGATCTCCAGCACGATGTCGGGATAGGCCCGGGCAAAGGCGCCGAGCCGCGGCGTCAGCACCAGATGCGCTGCCGTGCGCGGCACGCTGAGCCTGAGATTCCCGGCCGGCCGGTCGCGCGCCTCGACCGCTGTCTCCAGCGCCAGGTCGATCTCGGAAAGCGCCGGCCGCAATCGCTCCAGCAACTGCGCGCCTTCCTCGGTCGGCGCAACGCTGCGCGTGCTGCGTGCCAAGAGCCGGACGCCAAGCCGCGCCTCCAGGCTCGACACCGCATGGCTGACCGCCGACGGCGCGATGGCCAATTCCCTGGCCGCGCCGCGGAAGCTGCCGCACTGGGCAACGGTTGCCAGCACCGCCAGTTGCGAAAGATGTGCTCGATTCATTGATCTATTTCTTAGAACGGCCCGTGCGCAGATGAGCCGATTATCGAACATATGGCAAGACGCTATCTCCTAGGCATCACAACAAGGAGACGCGTGATGCAAACCCGCAAGCTAGGAACTGAACTGAACGTCTATCCCGTCGGCCTCGGCTGCATGGGCATGAGCTTCGCCTATGGCGGCCAGCCGGAGGCCGAGGCGATCGCCACGCTGCACCGCGCCGTCGAGATCGGCGTCAACTTTTTCGACACGGCGGAAGTCTATGGTCCTTACGAGAACGAGATCCTGCTCGGCAAGGCGCTGAAGTCGGTTCGTGACAAGGTGACCATCGCCACCAAATTCGGCTTCAAGATCCTGGAGGAGGGCACGGGCCTCGACCGCATGGCCGGCGTCGACAGCCGCCCCGAGCACGTCAAGGCGGTCGCCGAAGCCTCGCTGAAGCGGTTGGGCACCGATGTCATCGACCTCTACTACCAGCACCGCGTCGACCCCAACGTGCCGATCGAGGACACGGTCGGCGCCATGGCCGAGCTGGTGCGCGAGGGCAAGGTGCGCGCGCTCGGCCTCTCGGAGGCCAGTGCCGCAACCATCCGCCGGGCGCATGCCGTGCATCCGATCGCAGCCGTGCAGAGCGAATACTCGCTGTGGACCCGCGATCCCGAAGACGACGTGTTCGCCGTCTGCCGCGAACTCGGCATCGGCTTCGTTCCCTACAGCCCGCTCGGCCGTGGCCTTTTGACCGGCACCATCGCCAAGCCCGAAACGCTTGACGATGGCGACTGGCGCCGCACCTTGCCGCGCTTCCAGGCCGAGGCCATGGAAGCCAATGCCAAGGTTATCGCGACGCTGGGAAAGCTGGCTGCCGAAAAGGGTGTGACCTCGGCGCAACTGGCGCTGGCCTGGGTGCTGCACCAGGGCGATTTCATCGTGCCGATCCCCGGCGCACGAAAAATCAGCCATCTCGAGCAGAACACGGCGGCGGCCGGGATTGTGCTGAGTGCTGCCGAGGTTGCAGCGATCGGCGATGCGCTGTCGCCGGATAAGGTCATGGGCAAGCGCTATACGGAGGAGCTGCTGGCGCTGGTGAATGGGTGAGCCGGATCGCGGCTGAACAATCGAAAGGGGCGCTTCGGTGCCCTTTTTTTGCCTCGGCGGCTTACAGGGTTTCGAGAGGTCGGCGGGACAGCGCCCCCCTCTGTCCTGCCGGACATCTCCCCCACGAGGGGGGAGATTGGATGCCGCCTCGGCTTTCGCTAATCGCCGACGTTGGAGAAATGGGCGGGGCGCCGAAGCTGCTGATCTCCCCCCCAAGTGGGGGAGATGCCCGGCAGGGCAGAGGGGGGCGCCTCGCGCCAGCGTCCCTACCAAGGCACCACGCAAATCTCTGGCCAGCACTCCTGCGCCCGCTTGCCTTTCGTCTCATGCGTGCGCTGGTTGTCCATCACCCGGTTCGGAGTGATGCGAAACGAAAATATATCGTCGAGCCCAAACGGCGCCACGAGCTCCAACCGCCCGTCAGCGTCGTAGCGCACCCCGACCGCATGCGTCTTCGAGGCGAAATAGCTGATGGATTGGCTTGAACTGGTGTAGCGCGGGCAAGGCTGCCCGAACTTCTGCGGATACCACAGATGCACCCGCGCCTGGTTGCGCACCTCGACGGGCAGCGCCTGGCCCTCGAAATGCCGGGCTGCCCGGCGAATGACAGCATCCTCGGCCTCATAGGACAGATCGCTGTCGTCGAAATAGAACAGGTCGACATCTTTGATGCCGTAGCCCGACGGCTTCCCGGTCAGATGGTTCCAGACGGAATTGTAGAGCGCGCCAGAAACCATCAGCCAGCCCGGAAGGTCCAGCGTACAGGCATGCGCCAGCGCCTCGCTGACGAGCGCATCGCTCGACACGATGTCGAGAAACGCCGCACGTTGCGCTTCAAACGAGAGCCCGGAATAGCGGAGATGGTCCATCGCCCTTTGGAGGGCGATTCGCCATCTGCCGCAATCCCTTACGTCCTGAGGGAACCACCCGTCTGCTTGCCGACATTTTCGACAATGCGCTTGGCCAGCGCCTCGAAATCCTCGTCGGTGAGCGTCTTCTCGACCGGCTGGATCGACACTTCGATGGCTATCGATTTCTTGTCAGCGCCAAGCGAGGCGCCCTCGAAGATGTCGAACACCGAAACCGCAGTGATCAGCTTCTTGTCGGCGGCAAGTGCCGCGCGCACCAGCGTGCCGGCCTCGACGGACTTGTCGACGACGAAGGCGAAGTCGCGCTTCACCGCCTGGAAGGCGGATAGCTCCAGTTTCGGCTTGGTTTTCGTCGGCTTGGCCTTCGGCTCGGGCACGGCATCGACGAACACTTCGAAGCCGCACAGCGGTCCGGAAACATCTAGCCCTTCCATCGTCTTGGGATGGAACTCGCCGAACGTGCCGAGCACGGTCTTCGGCCCGAGCTTGATCGTGCCGGAACGGCCGGGATGATACCAGGCCGGGCCGCCCGCCTCGATCTGCAGCCGGTCGACCGGCGCACCGCAGGCCTCCAGTGCGGCGATGGCATCGGCCTTGGCGTCGAACACGCCGACCGGACCCGAATTGCCGGCCCAGTTGCGGCCGGAGCCGTCGAGCTTGGCGGTGCCGCGGCGCACGCCGGCGGCCACGCGCCGCTGCTCGTCGGCGCCGTCGCCCTCATAGGTGCCGGACACCTCGAACAGCGCCACGTCGCCAATGCCCTTGTCGGCATTGCGCTGCGCGGCGGCGATCAGCCCCGGCAGCAGCGACGGCCGCATGTCGGACATGTCGGCGGCGATCGGGTTGGCGAGTTTCAGCGCCGTCTGCCCACCGCCGAACAGTTCGGCGTGCTTGGCTGGAATGAACGACCAGGTGACGGCCTCCATCATGCCGCGCACGGCAAGCGCCCGCTTGGCCGTGCGGGTGCGCACCTGCAGCGTCGTCAGGATCTTGGAGTTGACCGCATCATGCGCACCGAGCGGCTGTGGCGCGATGTTGTCGACGCCGTGAATACGCATCACCTCTTCGACCAGATCGGCCTTGCCGTCGACGTCGGGCCGCCAGGACGGCACCGCCACATCGACGACATCGCCCGAACCCTTCGGCTTGAAGCCGAGGCGCGACAGGATGTCGAGGCTTTCCGCCTTCGGAACCGCGATGCCGGTCAGCCGCGTCACTTCCGACAGCGGGAAGGAAACGATCTTGGGCTTGTGGCCGGCATAGCCGGCCACCTCGATTTCCGTCGGCGTGCCGCCGCAGAAGTCGAGCACCAGTCGGGTCGCGAGCTCGATTCCCGGCACCATGAATTCGGGGTCGACACCGCGCTCGAAACGGTAGCGTGCATCGGTGATGATGCCGAGCGCACGCCCTGTGCGGGCCGTGGTGATCGGATCCCAAAGCGCCGATTCGATCAGCACGTCGGTGGTGTTCTCGTCGCAGCCCGAATGTTCGCCGCCCATGATGCCGGCGATCGATTCGACGCCATTGTCATCAGCGATGACGCACATCTCTGGCGTCAGCGTGTATTCGCGGCCGTCGAGCGCGTGCACCTTTTCACCGTCGCGCGCGCGGCGCACGACGAGATTGCCGGCGACCTTGCCGGCATCGAACACATGCAGCGGCCGGCCGCGGTCGAAGGTCACGTAGTTGGTGATGTCGACCAGCGCGCTGATTGGCCTCAGACCAATGGCGATCAGCCGCTGCTGCAGCCATTTCGGCGACGGGCCGTTCTTCACGCCCTTGACCAGATTGAGCGCGAAGCCGGGGCAGAGTTCCGGCGCCTCGATCGTCACCTTGACCGGGCACATCCCATTGCCGACATGCGGCATGATAGCTCCGCCGACGAGGCGGCCGAGCCCGCTTGCCGCCAGATCCCTGGCGATGCCGTAGACGCTGGTGGCATCAGGCCGGTTCGGCGTCAGATTGATCTCGATGACCGGATCGTCGAGATGTGCATAGGACGCAAAGCTGGTGCCGACCGGCGCATCCTCAGGCAGGTCGATGATGCCGTTGTGCTCGTCGGACAGTTCCAACTCGCGCTCGGAACACATCATGCCATGGCTTTCGACGCCACGGATCTTGCCGACCGTCAGTGTCACGTCGATGCCGGGCACATAGGCGCCAGGCGCGGCAAAGGCGCCGATCAGGCCAGCGCGAGCATTGGGTGCGCCGCAGACGACCTGGACAGGGGGCTTGCCATCGCCGGTATCGACGGTCAGCACGCGCAGCCTGTCGGCATCGGGGTGCTGCACCGCCGTCAGCACCTTGGCGATGACGAAGGGTTTCAGGCTCGACTTGTCGTCGACATGCTCGACCTCGAGGCCGATCGAGGTCAGCCGCTCAACGATCTCGTTGAGCGAGGCGTCGGTCTCGAGATGATCCTTGAGCCAGGAGAGGGTGAATTTCATGGGACTGTTCCGTCTGGTCTTTTGACGCTTGATTTCAGGTGTCTCGGCAGGTCGTCGGACATCTGCAGGAAAGGAAGCTGCTCGCTGACATAGGCATGATGCGTCGGCCTGAAATCGGCCGGCACGTCCATGGCGCCGAGCATGAAGTAGATGTCGTCCTCCAGCCGCTCATCGACATAGGCGATGGGCGAGCCGCAGACGCCGCAAAAGGAGCGCGTCACCGGGCCGTTCTCGTACATCTTCAACGCCTTGCCGGTGAACGCCACTTGGTCGACCAGGAAGCCGACAAAGGCCGAGACCGGCGCGCCGCTCGCCCGCCGGCAATCGCCGCAATGGCAATAGCTGACATGATGCGGTTCAGCCAAAGCCTCAAACCGCACGGCGCCGCAGCGGCAGCCGCCAATGTGGGGCGCTGTCATGCGCTCAGACCCCCGAACAGCGTCGGCATGTCGAGCGGCCGGAAGCCGTAATGCGACAGCCAGCGGACATCCGCGTCGAAGAAGGCGCGCAGGTCCGGCATGCCGTATTTCAGCATGGCGATGCGGTCGATGCCCATGCCCCAGGCAAAGCCCTGATATTCATCGGGGTCGAGCCCGCCGGCGCGCAGCACGTTGGGATGCACCATGCCGCAGCCGAGGATCTCCATCCAGTCGGAGCCTTCGCCGAAGCGCACTTCGCCAGGCCGCGAGCGGTCGCACTGGATATCGACCTCGAGGCTTGGCTCGGTGAACGGGAAGAAGGACGGCCGGAAGCGCATCTTGACCGAAGGCACTTCGAAGAACGCCTTGCAGAATTCTTCCAGCACCCACTTCATGTTGGCGACATTGGCCGTCTTGTCGATCACCAGCCCCTCGACCTGATGGAACATCGGGGAGTGGGTGGCGTCCGAATCCTGCCGGTAGGTCTTGCCCGGAATGACGATGCGGATCGGCGGCTTCTGCTTCTCCATGGTGCGGATCTGCACGGGCGAGGTGTGGGTGCGCAAAAGCTTGCGCTCGCCCTTCTCGTCCGGCTGGAAGAAGAAGGTGTCGTGCATTTCGCGCGCCGGATGGCCTTCCGGGAAATTCAGCGCGGTGAAATTGTAGTAGTCGGTCTCGATATCCGGCCCCTCGGCGATGGCGAAACCGAGATCGCCGAAAATCGCCGCGATCTCGTCAATGACCTGGCTGATCGGGTGGATGCGGCCGCGTTCGGCCGGTGACTGCCGCACTGGCAAGGTCACGTCGACCTTTTCGGCGGCGAGGCGTACGGCGATCGCGACGTCCTTCAATTCGGCCTTGCGGGCCGTCAGCGCCTCGGTGACGCGGTTCTTCAGGCCGTTGATGACAGGGCCCTTGAGCTGACGCTCCTCGGCGGTCATGGCGCCGAGCGTCTTCAGCATCTCGGACACGGTGCCCTTCTTGCCGAAGGCAGCGATGCGCACGGCTTCGATGGCCGGCTCGTCGGCGGCCGATGCGATGTCGGCCAGAAGGGAGCTTTCAAGCGTATCCAGGCCGGTGGTTGCGTCGTTCACGGTCAAACTCGCTACGTTGGAAATCTGCGCTAACGTGAAAGTCACGTTCAAGTTGGGTATTCAGGCATAAGAAAAACCCGCGCCAGCCGTGCCAGCGCGGGTTCCCCAAATCAGAATTGCGAATGCTTGGGAAGCGCTGGTCTTAGGCGACAGCGCTTTCAAAAGCGTTCGGCGTGGTGTTCTTCAGATATTCGAGCGCCACCTTGGCCTTGGCGACCAGGGCTGCGAAAGCCTGCGGCTCATGGATGGCCATGTCAGACAGGATCTTGCGATCGATCTCGATGCCCGACTTGTTGAGGCCGTCGATGAAGCGGCCATAGGTCAGGCCATGCTCGTGCGTCGCGGCGTTGATGCGCTGGATCCACAGCGCGCGGAACGAGCGCTTGCGGTTCTTGCGGTCGCGATACGCGTACTGCATCGACTTTTCCACCGCCTGCTTGGCGATGCGGATGGTGTTCTTGCGACGGCCGTAGAAGCCTTTGGCGGCTTTCAGGACCTTCTTGTGTTTGGCGTGCGAGGTGACGCCTCTCTTTACGCGTGCCATGTCATGATCTCCTTAAAACGCTGTCCAGACCGAATGCCTTAGAGGCCGTTCGGCAGAAAATTCTTGATGACCTTCTTGCCATCCGGTTCAGCCAGAACCATCGTGCCGCGGGCATTTCGAATGAACTTGTTGGAACGCTTGATCATGCCGTGACGCTTGCCGGCCGCAGCCGACAGGACTTTACCCGTACCTGTGATCTTGAACCGCTTTTTGGCGGCGGACTTGGTCTTCATCTTGGGCATTTTGCTACTCCGTCTCGTTGGCGCACTATCGCGCTTCTTGTTCGCTTCGGGCTGACCAAAGCCCGAAAAGCAAATGAAACCGCCACGGCATGCCCTGCCGGGCGGTTTTCTTGAACGGCGGTCCTATACGTCAAAGACGGCTTGTACGCAACACCTCAGACCGTGCGACGCACTGTCCCCGGTCAGGGCAGAGTGAACCACACCGGCAGCATGCCCGACTGCTGCGCGCCGTCGATCAGTTCGAAGGCCGGCAGCGCGATCAGGAACACCAACCCGTCGAGCAGCGTGGTGAGCAGCAGGCGCGGCCTGAAGCTGCCGGTATCGCCTTCCTCATAGAGCGAAAGGTTCGGGAAAAAGCGCGGCACCTTGTCCAGATAGGCCTGGTAGGGTGCGCCGAGTGCTTCCTTGAGGAATTTCTCCTCGCGCAAGATGACGATGTGGAAGGCGCCGGCGCACAGCAGCGCGAACAGGATGATGCCCGAGAACGAGCCGATCTGCGCGCCAACGCCGGCCGCGGCCACGGTCGAGAACACATAGAGCGGGTTGCGGGTGATCGAGTAGGGTCCGCCCGTCACCACCTCGGAGGATTTCCGCCCGCCTATATAGAGCGTCGCCCAGAGGCGACCGACGATGCCGAGGAAGATCAGCAGCACGCCGAACATCTCGATCGTCTCATGCACTGGCGTGTCGGGTGGGAAGGTCGATTGGCCGAACAGCAGCGCCAAAAACAGCACCACCACGAGCACGGCAAGCACCAGCCGGCGCATCTGCTGGTAGTTACCAAGCCCGTATTTGAGTTCGTTGTCCAAGAGAAATCCGATCGTCGAAGAGCTTAGCCGGCGATCGCAGCTTTCGCCAAAAACAGGCGTCCCGCCAATCGTCGGGACGGCCTGTAACACAATTCAGGCAGATTTAGCGTGATGGCCACGCCTAACCTTATCGTGACCACGCCGTGATGTCGCTGACGGCGCGCCTTAGCGCGGCGCCAACACCATCATCATCTGGCGGCCTTCGAGCTTCGGCTCCGCCTCTACCTTGGCTATGGTAGCCACTTCCTCACGCACCTTGTTCAGAAGCTGCATGCCGAGTTCCATATGCGCCATTTCGCGACCGCGGAAGCGCAGCGTCAGCTTGACCTTGTCGCCTTCCTCGAAGAAGCGGCGAACCGCCTTCATCTTGGTCTCGTAGTCATGGCTGTCGATGTTCGGGCGCATCTTGATCTCCTTGATCTCGATGACCTTCTGATTCTTGCGCGCCTCGGCTGCCTTCTTCTGGTTGGCGTATTTCAATTTGCCGAGATCGAGGATCTTTACGACGGGGGGCACCGCATTGGGCGATATCTCGACGAGATCGAGCCCGGCCTCTTCGGCGAGCAGCAATGCGTCGTTGATGGAAACATCGCCGCGGTTCTGGCCTTCGGCGTCGATAAGCTGGACCCGGGGAACCCGGATGTCACGGTTGGAGCGCGGCCCATCCTTGGTCGGCGCCGCTGCTTTGAAAGGTCTGCGAATGGTCGTGGTCTCCTTGGCCGTTTCGTTCAGGATTTGTCAGTCTGATGCGTGGACGCGCCAATGTGGTGAGCGCGCGGGCGGAGTCAATAGCACAGCATTGACAGAAAATCACCCTGATCACTGCCTGCACCAAACAAAGAAACAGCGCGAGCACTTTTCGCCACGCCCGTGGCTGTGCCACAAGAACCCCGAGCCAAAAAGAGGGGCCTGAGGAAAAGCCATGACCGTCACGCCCCCCACCTTTCTCAATGTTGATGGATCGCGCATCGCCGTGCGCCACACGGCAGGCCCGACGCCCGGCATTGTCTGGCTGGGCGGCTACAAGTCGGACATGCTGGGCACGAAGGCGCAGACGTTGTCGGACTGGGCGGCTAAAGAGGGCCACGCCTTCCTGCGCCATGACTATTCCGGCCACGGCGAATCCGGCGGCGCCTTTGCCGACGGCACGATTTCGACATGGCTTTCGCAAAGCCTTGCCGTGTTCCGCCATTTCACCAAGGGCGATCAGATCCTGGTCGGCTCCTCGATGGGCGCCTGGATCGCGCTGCGCATGGTGCAGGAATTGCGCAAGGCGGGTGACACCAATGTTGTCGGCCTGGTGTTGCTGGCGCCGGCGCCGGATTTTACCAGCGAACTGGTCGAACCGATGCTGACCGAAGCGCAGAAGCGCGACCTTACGGAGAAAGGCTTCTTCGCCGAGCCGTCGGATTACTCCGCGGAGCCCTACATCTACACCCGCGCGCTGATCGAGGACGGGCGCGACAACCGGGTGATGACCGGCCCGATCGACACGCATTGTCCGGTGCACATCCTGCAGGGTCTCGCCGATCCGGACGTGCCGTCGAGCCATGCGCTGAAACTGGTCAGCCTGCTGCCGGCCGACGATGTCACGCTGTCGCTCATTCCCGATGGCGATCATCGCCTGTCGCGGCCGCAGGATCTCGACATGCTGCTGCGGGCGGTCGGCGACATGGCCCGACGTGGCAAGTGACGATGCGGCTTTCCATCCCGATCTCGGCTTTTGTCGCCGCCATCGTCGGCTTCGGCGGCACGTTGGCCATCGTCATTGCCGCCGCCCACGCGGTCGGCGCGACGCAAATTCAGACGGCGAGCTGGGTGACGACCATTTGTCTGGGCATGGCGATCGAAAGCCTGTGGCTGTCCTGGCGCACGAAAATGCCCGTCATCACCGCCTGGTCGACGCCGGGCCTGGCGCTGATGGCGGCATCGAGTGGGTTTTCGATCAATGAGGCGGTTGCTGCCTTCATCGTCACCGCCATCCTGTTGATCGCCACCGGCCTGTTTCGGCCGCTGACGCAGCTGATCTCCAGGATACCGCCCTCGGTCGCCTCCGGCATGCTGGCCGGCATCGTCGTCACCTTCGCCCTCAATGCGGTCAAGACAATCCCCGTCGACCCCTGGCTGATCCTGCCGCTGATCGCGGTCTTCTTCGTGATCCGCCTGTTCAACCCGGCGCTGTCGGTGCTGGCGGTGCTGATCGGCGGCGGTCTCGCCGCGTTTCTCACCGGCCGCGTCGGCGGCCTGCCGACACCCGAACTGTCGACGCTGACGCTGATTGCGCCCGATTTCACCGCCAAGGCGATGATTGGCCTGGCGCTGCCGCTTTATCTCGTCACCATGGCCTCGCAGAACCTCTCGGGTCTCGCCGTGCTGCGCGCCGCCGGCTACCACCCGGAGCCCGGCCCGCTGATCGGCGTTACCGGCCTGTTTTCCCTGCTATCGGCGCCGTTTGGTGGCTCGACCACCAATCTGGCGGCGATCTCGGCGGCCATCTGCACCGGGCCGGACGTCCATCCCGACCCCGCCGAGCGCTGGAAGACCGGCCCGTTCTATGGGCTCGCCTATCTCGTCTTCGCGATCTTCGGCGCCTCGCTGGTGGCTATCTTCGCCGTCTTGCCGCAGAGCCTGATCGTGCTGGTGGCGGGTCTGGCGCTGATGGCGTCGCTCGCCAATGCGCTGGCGATCGCGCTGAAGGATGAGGGTGACCGCATGGCCGCCACCGTCACCTTTGTCGTCACCGCCTCCGGACTGACGCTCTTCGGCGTCGGCGCCGCCTTCTGGGGCCTGATCGCCGGGCTGGTCGTGCTTTTCCTCGACAGGCTCAAAAAGCGATAATCATTTCAGAAGCTTGTCCGGTTTTGGCGGACATTGTCTTGAATCGCCGTTTTTGCCTTCCCATTTCGATTCCACGCAGCCGTTCCTGGCTGTCTCCAACCGAAGGAATGGGAGAAAATGAACACATCTGCATTGATCCGTCCGGCCTGGACGCCGGCAACCATCGCGTTGATGGTGATCGGCTTCATGGTGTTCTGGCCGCTCGGCTTCGCCATGCTCGCCTACATCATCTGGGGCGACCGGCTCGACGGCTTCAAGCGTGACGTCAACCGCGCCACAGACGGCATCTTCGCCGGCTGCCGCCGCGGGTCCGACAAGGCCTCACGCTGGGGCAATGGCTCTGCCCGCACCGGCAACGTCGCTTTCGACGACTGGCGCGAAAAGGAGCTTGAGCGTCTGAACGAAGAGCGCCGCAAGCTCGACGAGATGCTGACGCAGTTCGACGAATACGCTCGCGAATTGCGCCGCGCCAAGGATCAGGACGAGTTCGATCGCTTCATGGCGAACCGCAACAAGTCGACCGCGCCTGCGAAGACCGATCCGAGCACCGGAACGACCCCCACCAAGCGTGGCAAAAGCTCGAACCTGCTTGACGACTAAGGCCCGGCGACAGGCCAAGGTATGAGGACGGCGTCGCGTGAGCGGCGCCGTTTCTTTTTTGTTCTATTCGTTTTTCTCGAATCGCGTATCGTCCGGTCATGACCCTCGGATTCTTTCGCAATCTGACGAAGCCCAAGCCCACGCCCGTCGTGGAGCGAGAATATTGCGTCGCCGGCCGCACGCTGCCGCTCAAGATCGTCGAGAGCGCCCGGGCGCGGCGCCTGACGCTGCGCATCGATTCCGGCGGCCAGGGCCTGCGCATCACCGTGCCGCCGGGCTTGCGCCGGGGCGAGGTGGACAGGTTCCTCGACCGCCACCAGGACTGGCTGGAACAGCGGCTGGCCAAGGTGCCGACGCGACCTCAGGTGCGGCCGGGCATCAAGATCCCGGTGCGCGGCGTGCCGCATCGCATCGTTCACGAGCCGTCAAAGCGCGGCACCGTCACCATATCGCGAGACGAGCGCGGCCCGCTGTTGGTCGTGCATGGCGACCGCATACATCTGCCACGCCGCATCGCCGATTTCCTCAAGCGCGAAGCCAAGAAAGAGATCGAGAAGCTGGTGATCAAACACACCGAGGCGCTCGGCAAGCGCGCCAAGGCGATCCGCTACAAGGACACGTCCAGCCGCTGGGGCTCCTGCACCTCGGAGGGAAACCTGTCCTTCTCCTGGCGCATCATGATGGCGCCGCAGCCGGTGATAAACTACCTCGTCGCGCACGAGGTGGCGCATCTCAAGGAGATGAACCACGGCCCGAAATTCTGGAAATTGTGCGAAAAACTCTGCCCCGACACCGACCGCTGCAAGGACTGGCTGAAGCGCAATGGCGGCGCGCTGCAAGCGATCGTGTTCGAGTAGTCAATCGTCATTCGCCGCATTAAGCTCATCCGGCCGCAGCCCTTCGTCGCCATGATGCGGCCACGGCAAAAAATTGCCGTCGAATTCATCGCCGCCGAAATAATCGAGCGCGCGATGCGCTTCGGCGCCGTTGAAGGCGGCCTTGTCCATCAGATGCGCGATGACCTCGCGCGCCTGGGCGATCTTCTGCCTGAGTTCGGCAACGGTTCTGTCGGCCATGATCTTTCTCCCGCCTGGCAAGCTGTCCATCCATAGGTAGCGCCTTTGGCGTTGCCGGCAAACAGCATGCTTTTTCTCGACTCTTGGCGCGTTTCATGCCAATTCCCGCGCCATGGCGCTCGATATAAAAATCTGCGGCTTGAAGACCGACCAGGCAATGGCCGCGGCCCTGGCCGGCGGCGCCAGCCATGTCGGCTTCATTTTCTTTGCCAAGAGCCCGCGCTACGTCGAGCCGGCTGAAGCCGGGCGCCTGCGCGAAGCGGCCCGCGGCAAGGCCTTGGCGGTCGCCGTCACCGTTGACGCCAGCGATGCCTTCCTCGATGAGATCGTCGAAAAGATGCAGCCCGACATGCTGCAGCTGCACGGTTCGGAAACACCTGAGCGCGTGGCCGAGGTCAAGGCCCGCTATGGCCTGCCGGTGATGAAGGCGCTGCCGCTCAGCGAGGCCGCCGATCTCGGCCGGATCAAGCCGTTCATCGGCGTCGCCGACCGCTTCCTGTTCGACGCCAAGCCGCCGAAGGGCTCGCAGTTGCCGGGCGGCAACGGCGTCACCTTCGACTGGCGCATCCTTGCCGGCCTTGACGCCGGCGTCGATTACATGCTTTCCGGTGGGCTCAACGCCGCCAACATCGGCGATGCCCTACGGCTTGCCAACCCGCCCGGAATAGACATTTCCTCAGGCGTGGAAAGTGCGCCGGGCGTCAAGGATCCGGCGCTGATCGAACAGTTTTTCCGGGCCGTCCGGGCCGCGCGCGACGACCGCGCCGCCTGAATAATTCTTTCGAACCAGGAGATCGGCGATGAACAAGCCGGCGACACCCAATTCCTTCCGCACCGGACCCGACGAGCAGGGCATGTTCGGCATTTTCGGCGGTCGTTTCGTCGCCGAAACGCTGATGCCTTTGATCCTCGACCTGGAGCGGCACTGGAACGAGGTCAAGAACGATCCGGACTTCAGGGCTGAGCTGACCGATCTTTCGACCCACTATGCCGGGCGGCCTTCGAAGCTCTATTTCGCCGAGGGCTTGACCAAGCATCTTCGTGAGGTTTCCGCGGCGAAGGGCCTCGGAGGCGGCGCGAAAGTCTATTTCAAGCGCGAGGACCTCAACCACACCGGTTCGCACAAGATCAACAACTGCCTCGGCCAGATCCTGCTGGCCAAGCGCATGGGCAAGAAGCGCATCATCGCCGAGACCGGCGCCGGCCAGCATGGCGTGGCATCCGCCACCGTCGCCGCCCGCTTCGGCTTTCCCTGCGTTGTCTACATGGGCGCGACCGACGTCGCCCGCCAAAGTCCGAACGTCTTCCGCATGAAGCTGCTCGGTGCCGAAGTACGGCCGGTCACTGCCGGCCACGGCACGCTGAAGGACGCAATGAACGAGGCCTTGCGCGATTGGGTGACCAATGTCGAGGACACCTATTACCTGATCGGCACCGCCGCCGGTCCGCATCCCTATCCGGAACTGGTGCGCGACTTCCAGTCGGTCATCGGCATCGAGGCGCGCGCGCAGATCCTCGAACAGGAGGGCCGGCTGCCCGACACCATCATCGCCGCTGTCGGCGGCGGCTCCAACGCCATCGGCCTGTTCCATCCTTTCCTTGACGACAAGGACGTTCGCATCATCGGCATCGAAGCCGGCGGGCGTGGCCTCGACGGCATCGAGCATTGCGCCTCGATGAATGCCGGCGCGCCCGGCGTGCTGCACGGCAACCGCACCTATCTCCTGCAGAATGCCGACGGCCAGATCATGGACGGCCATTCGATTTCGGCCGGTCTCGACTACCCCGGCGTCGGCCCGGAGCATTCCTGGCTGCGCGATTCCGGCCGCGTCGAATATGTGCCGATCCTCGACGACGAAGCGCTGGAAGCCTTCAAGCTGACGACGCGTGTCGAAGGCATCATCCCGGCACTGGAATCCGCGCACGCCATCGCCCATGCGGTAAAGATCGTGCCAGCCATGGACAAGGACCAGATCGTCATCGTCAACCTGTCCGGGCGTGGCGACAAGGACGTGCACACGGTGGCCTCGATGCTGGGCATGGAGATCTAGGCCTTTTGGACAGTTTCGACTTGGGAGTTGATTATGAGCAAAATTTGTCCAAAGGGCCAGACATGACGACGCGCATCGACCGCCGCATGGCGAAGCTGAAGACCGAAGGCCGCCCGGCGCTCGTCACCTATTTCATGAGTGGCGACCCGGACTACGACACAGCTTTGTCGATCATGAAGGCGCTGCCCAAGGCAGGCGCCGACATCATCGAAATGGGCATGCCGTTTTCCGATCCGATGGCCGACGGCCCAGCGATCCAGGCCGCCGGCCTGCGCGCGCTGAAAGGCGGCCAGACGCTGGTCAAGACGCTGAAGATGGCGGCCGAATTCCGGACCAGCGACAACGAAACGCCGATCGTGCTGATGGGCTATTACAACCCGATCTACATCTACGGCGTCGATCGCTTCCTGAAGGATGCCATTGCCAGCGGCATTGATGGGCTGATCGTCGTCGACCTGCCGCCGGAGATGGATGAGGAACTCTGCATTCCGGCACTAAAAGCCGGCATCAACTTCATCCGCCTGGCGACGCCGACCACTGACGACAAGCGGCTGCCCAAGGTACTGCAGAACACGTCGGGCTTCGTTTACTACGTGTCGATGACCGGCATCACCGGCTCGGCGCTGGCCGACACCGGCAAGGTCGCCGCCGCCGTCAAGCGCATCAAGGGCCACACCGATCTGCCTGTTTGCGTCGGCTTCGGCGTCAAGACCGCCGAGCAGGCGCGTGTCATCGGCGCCAATGCCGATGGCGTCGTCGTCGGCACCGCGATCGTCAATGCGGTCGCCAACGTGCTGGGGCCGAAGGGCGAAAAGACCGCCGACCCGGCCGAGGCCGTCGCCACGCTGGTCAGCGGCCTGGCGCAAGGCGTGCGCTCGGCCCGCCTTGCTGCTGCCGAATAGTCTTCCTACGTCTTTACCCAACTCTTCGTCAGGACAGGAGCCGAAGCGATGAACTGGATCACCAATTACGTTCGCCCGAAGATCAATTCGATGCTCGGCCGGCGCACCGACATGCCCGAGAACCTCTGGATCAAGGATCCCGAGACCGGCGAGATGGTGTTCCACAAGGATCTGGAATCCAACCAGTTCGTCATCCCGTCTTCAGGCCATCACATGAAGATCTCGGCCAAGGAGCGGCTGAAATTCTTCTTCGACGACGGCAAGTACGAGACCCTGGACAATCCCAAGGTCGTCCAGGATCCGCTGAAGTTCCGCGATGAAAAGCGCTATGTCGACCGGCTGAAGGACGCCAAGGCCAAGACCGGCCTCGAAGACGCCATCATCAACGCGCTGGGGACCGTCGAGGGCCTGCCGGTGGTGGTGACGGTGCAGGACTTCGCCTTCATGGGCGGCTCGCTAGGCATGGCGGCCGGTGACGCCATCGTGCATGGTTTCGAGGTCGCCTTGCAGCGCAAGCGGCCGCTGATCCTGTTTGCCGCCTCTGGCGGCGCCCGCATGCAGGAAGGTATTTTGTCCCTCATGCAGCTGCCGCGCACCACGGTCGGCGTCGACCGGCTGAAGGAAGCCGGCCTTCCCTACATCGTCGTGCTGACCAACCCGACCACCGGCGGCGTCACTGCCTCCTACGCCATGCTGGGCGACGTGCACATCGCCGAGCCTGGCGCGCTGATCGGTTTTGCCGGGCCGCGCGTCATCGAACAGACCATCCGCGAGAAACTGCCGGACGGCTTCCAGCGCTCCGAATATCTGATGGAGCACGGCATGGTCGACATGGTGGTGTCGCGGCTTGAGATGCGCGAAACGATCGCACGGCTGTTGAAGATGCTGCTCAAGATGCCGGTCGAGCAAAAGCCGCTGGAGCCGGAAATCCTGCCGCCGGCGGTGATTTCTGCCGAAGCCCGGCCGCAGGCCTGACGCGACACCAAGCGCCGCGACCGCGATTGCACGAGGGCGGTCGCGCGCTGTAGCCTTTTGATTGCCATGGCCATTCCGGGATTGATTCTGGTCCTCGGGCCATGCGCCGGGATTCTGCCATGACAACGCTTGCCGCCGACCGCGAAATCGAAGCCCTGATGGCGCTTCACCCGAAAGGCTTCGACCTTTCGCTCGACCGCATCACGCGGCTTCTGGAACGGCTTGGCAATCCGCAGGACTTACTGCCGCCGGTCATCCATATCGCCGGCACCAACGGCAAGGGCTCCTGCGCCGCCTTCTCCAGGGCATTGCTGGAGGCGTCAGGCCGTCTTGTCCACGTCCACACCTCGCCGCACCTGGTCAGCTGGCATGAGCGCTACCGGCTCGCCGCCGAGGGTGGCGGCAGGCTGGTTGACGACGATGTCTTCGCCGAGGCCATCGCCCGCGTCGCCAAGGCCAATGACGGCCAGAAGATCACCGTCTTCGAGATCCTCACCGCCGTCACCTTCATCCTGTTTTCCGAACATCCGGCTGATGCCTCGATCATCGAGGTTGGTCTCGGCGGCCGTCTGGACGCCACCAATGTTATCGCCAGGCCGGCAGTGTCGGTGATCATGCCGGTGTCGCTCGACCATGAAGCCTATCTCGGCGACCGAGTCGAACTGATCGCCGTCGAAAAGGCCGGCATCATGAAGCGCGGCTGTCCAGTGGTGATCGGCGCCCAGGAAAGCGAGACGGCGCTGCAGGCGCTGATCGAAACCGCCGAGCGGCTGGAGTGCCCGACCTTCGTCTACGGCCAGGATTTCCTCGCTTTCGAGGAAAACGGCCGCATGGTCTACCAGGACGAGGACGGCCTGATGGACTTGCCACCGCCGCGCCTGCCCGGGCGCCACCAGTTCGCCAATGCGGCCGCAGCGATCGCAGCCGTGAAGGCTGCCGGCTTCGAGATCAGCCATCGCGCCGCCGAGAAGGCAATGACCAATGTCGCCTGGCCCGGTCGCATGCAGAAGCTGTCACAAGGCAGGCTGGTGGAGCTGGCGCCGAAAGGCGCCGACATCTGGCTCGACGGTGGCCACAATCCGGGCGCCGGCGTGGTTGTTGCCGAGGCGCTGGCCGAGCAGGAGGAAAAGAACCCGCGTCCGCTGTTCCTCATCTCCGGCATGATCAACACCAAGGACCAGAGCGGCTATTTCCGTGCCTTCAAGGGCCTCGTCCGGCATGTCTACACGGTGCCGGTGAGCATGAGCGAGGCCGGCGTGCCGAACGACGAGCTGGCGATCCGCGCGACGGAAGCTGGGCTGACGGCCGAACCGGTAAGCTCCGTCGCCAGCGCGCTGATGCTGTTGCGCGACACCTGGGACGGTCCGCCGCCGCGGATCCTGATCGGCGGATCGCTTTACTTCGTCGGCGCGGTGCTGGCGGAAAACGGCACACCGCCAACCTGAGGTGCGTGACGGCCAACAGGAGCCTGTGATGATCAAGGTAAAGCAGCTCGCCCATGTCTGCATTTTCACGCATGATCTGGAAGCGACGCGAAGCTTCTACCGCGACGTGCTCGGGCTGGACACGCGGTTCAACTTCCTGCGCGACGGCAGGATTTTTGGCTTCTACCTCGATTGCGGCGGCCGCAGCCATGTCGAGGTTTTCCAGAAGGATGCCACCACCTACAGCGAACTCAACCAGATCAACCATTTCTGTCTGGAAGTCGAAGACATCGACGCCGCGATCGCCCATATCAAATCGAAGGGCATCGATGTCACGGCGAAGAAGCATGCCTGCGACGATACCTTTCAGGCCTGGATCCGCGATCCCAACGGCGTGAAGATCGAGCTGTTCGAGTACACCGACAAAAGTGCGCAATTCGTCGGCGGCGACCGTGTCGCCGACTGGTGATCGCGTAGCGGCGCGGCAGGCCTATTTCAGCTCGACTTCGATGAAAGCATATTCGCCGTCATTGGCGCTGATGACGTCGTGTTCGACGCCCTCTTTGCGGAAATAGGGCACGCCTTTTTTCATCTCGGCGAAGGTTTCGCCGTCCTTGGTCACCAGCTTCAGCTTGCCGTCCATCAGCGGCACGACGACATAGTCGTGGCCATGGCGATGCCAGCCGGTGTTGTCGCCCGGCTGGAAGCGGTATTCGGTGACGATGACGCGCTCATTGTCGATGAAGACGGTGGCCTTGGCGGATCCGGTCATGTCGCTCTCCCTGTTTCTGCTTCCCAGCAGAGGACATGGCGTGCCCTGATGTGAGGGCCAGAGCGGGTTAGCCATGACGCCAACAAAAAGCCCGGCGCGAGGCCGGGCTTGATATCAAGAACTTTGGAGGGGGATCAGGCGAGGCTGCCGTTGATCCAGTGCGACAGCGCGGTCTTGGGCGCGGCGCCAACCTTCATGTCGGCCACTTCGCCGCCCTTGAAGATCATCAGAGTCGGGATCGAACGCACGCCGAACTGGGCGGCGAGCTCGGGATTCTCGTCGATGTTGAGCTTGGCGATCTTGACCTTGGCCCCGAGTTCGGTGGCAATGTCCTCAAGCGCCGGCGCGATCATCTTGCACGGGCCGCACCATTCAGCCCAGAAATCCACCACGACCGGTACGTTGGCGTTGAGCACGTCGGCCTGGAAATTGTTCTTGTCGACCTTGACGGTGGCACCCATGCGGAAATCCTTTCGAGAGTTCTTTGTCGCACCAAATGTGGTGGTTGTTACGCCCTTCTTCAAGCAGGCCTTGTGTCACGCTCCTGTGAGTCGGGCAAGGGCGTCATCCATGGCCCTGGCCGGCAGTTCGATCAGCCGTGGCGCTTCGGTAAACAGCAAGGCCGCCTTGACCTCGCGCCCGGGATAAAGCGGCTGCAAGAGGGCGCGATAGAGTGCCAGCTGCAGCAGATAGGCCGATGGAACCTCGGCCAGCGAGGCGGGCGCCGGCCGGTTGGTCTTGTAGTCGACGATCGAAACCGTGTCCGCAGTCACCGCCAGCCGGTCGATCTTGCCGGAAATGGAGCGCTTTTTGCCCCTCACTTCCAGGCTGCCCATGATCGCCACCTCGGCGCGCGACGATGGCGCGAACAATTGGCCGAGGCGAGGGTCGGCAAGGATGGCGATGACCGATGCCAGAGCCTTTTCCCGCTCTGACGGCGGCCACTCGGCACCTGTTCGCGCGAGATAACGCTCGGCTGCGCCTTCGCGTCCGCCCTCGGCAAGGCCGGGCAACATCTGCAGCAGTTTGTGCAAGGCGAGCCCACGCAGCACGGCAAAGCCCGGCTCGGCCTCGGCGTCCAGCACCGGTGAAGCCTTGTCGACCACCGCTTCCTTGCCCTCGTCGATCAGCGCCGAGGCGCCGGATGGCGACAGCGGCCGCGGCAGGTCCTCGAAAGGCGGCAGGGGCCGGAACAGGGTCACCGGCAACGGGCCGAAAGCATTGGCCTGCCGCGCCTGTTCGTCGGTGCCCGGCGCGACGGGCGGCAGCTTGGTGACGTGGAAACGATGCACCGGCTCGCCGCCGGAAGGATGCGGACGCTGTTCGCTCTCGGGCGCACCGATCAGCGCACGGCTGACGATCGAATGCCAGGTGCCGGTGTTCGGTGCCCGCTTGCCATGATAGCCGCAGACGATCAGCCGGTCCTCGGCGCGGGTCATGCCGACATAGAGCAGCCGACGGTATTCGTCGTCTGCGAGTTCCCGTGCCCGTGCCGCTGCCGCCTTCGAAAAGCCGTTGGCGACATCGCTGGCAGAACGCCAGAGATAGCCTTTGCCGTCAAAGTTCCGGCCCGAGCCGTCGAAGGGCATCAGCCGTGGCAGATGCTGGTCGCTGAATGGGGCCGAGCCGCCATCGACCAGGAACACCACCGGCGCCTCCAGCCCTTTGGCGGCGTGCACGGTCATGACGCGAACCTCGTCGCGCGTCTGGTCCATTTCGCGCTTTATCTCGGGGCCGGCATTTTCCAGCGTCGACAGAAAAGCTTCCAGCCCGGGCAGGCCGGTCCGCTCCTCGGCCAGGCAGAAACTCAGGAACTCGTCGAGAATATCGCCGGCTTCCGGCCCGAGCCTGGCGATCATTTTTCGGCGCACGCCATCGCGTGCCAGCAAGCCGGCATAGAATTCGAACACTGGCCTGAAGGCGGCCTCATCAGCCCAGAGATCAAGTTGGGCAACGACCTTTGCCAGGGCTTCGTCGTCGGTGGCGTGCTGGCGCAGCGATGCGGCCAGGGACAGGCCGGGCAGCCTCTGCGCGGCGAGCGTGAACAGTGTCTCCTCCGGCAGGTCGAAAATCGGGCTGCGCAGCACGGCGGCGAGCGACAGATCGTCCTGCGGCTGGATCAGCAGATGGCCGAGCGCGATCAGGTCCTTGACGGCGATATGGCCGGGAAGGCTCAGCCGGTCGGCGCCGGCGACCGGAATGTCGCGGCGTTTCAAGGCGCGGGTCAGTGCATGGACAAAACTGTCGCGCTTGCGCACCAGCACCAGCACATCGCCCGGCCGCAGCCGCTTGCCGCGGCCCTCGATGATTTCGCCCTTGCCGATCCAGCCGGCAATGGTGGCGGCGACATTTTCGGCAACGCGCACCGCCGGTGCGTGAGCATGGTCGATCGCTTGCGTCCAGTCGTCGGGCTCGTCGACCACATCGGCGCCGATCGACGGCCAGACCTCGACATAGCCCGGCGCATCGGTGCGGATCGCCTTGTGGCTCAGCGGATCGGGATCGTGGCTGATGCCGCGCCGCACGATCGGATCGGCAAAGACGCGATCGACGGCGGCGAGCACGTCGTCGGTCGAGCGGAACGACCAGGTTAGCTTGAGGTCGGCAAAAGATGCCTCGGCATCGCGCACCCTGCCGGCGAACAACAGCCGGCTGTCGGCGAAGGAATCCGGGGCCGCACCCTGGAAGGAATAGATCGACTGCTTCTCGTCGCCGACGGCAAAGACCGTGCGGTGAACCCGATCGCGTGCACCGAAGCCGGCGAAAAATTCCTCCGCCAGCCGCTTCACCACCTCCCATTGATCCGGGCTGGTGTCCTGCGCCTCGTCAAGCAGGATGTGATCGATGCCCTGGTCGAGCTTGTATTGCACCCAGGGGCCGGCATCGGGCCGCGCCAGAAGGTTGACGGTGCGGGTGATCAAATCGTTGAAGTCGAGAAAGCCGCGGCTGCGCTTCAGCACCTCGTAGCGGGCGATCAGCCAGTCGGCGATGGTCAGCGCAGCAGCCGTGCCTTCCAGCATCCGGAACAGCGCCAGGCGGTCGACGGTTTCGATGATGGCGCTCGATGCCGAGAGGTAGCGCTCGGCGAGATCCGGCAACCGATCGGTCAGCGCTTTCTTGAAGGCCTTTGACGGATCGTAGGGATCGCCATCGGTCTTGAGGAAGGCTCGGGCGAGCAGTTGCAGCCGGCGAACGGGATCGCTCTCTGCGAAAGCCTGGCGCGCATAAGGCAGGATGTTGTTCAGCACCGATCTGGCGTCGGTGGCCTCGGCGGCCTGGGCAAAGCCGGAAAAATAGTCGGGCAGGAAGCCTGGCAGCGGCCAGACCGATGCCGCCAGGCCCTCTGCGCTCTGGCCGGGTTGGAAATGGAATTCATCGAACAAGGGCTGGAAGCCGTCACGCCCGACCGCATCGAGGAACTGTCGCAACCCGTCGCGCTTGCGCACGATCTCGCCGAGCAAGGCATCGAGCCCGGCTTCGCCGCCACGTTCCAGCACAGTGGCGAAGGCGTCGGCCAGATCCGCGTTGCCGGCAGTCGTACCGGAAATCATCTCGCGGCGGGCAGTGGCAAAAAGCGACGCCTCCATCTGGCTGTCGAGCATCTCGAAATGGGCAGGGATGTTGGCTTCCAGGGGGAACTGGTGAAGCACGGATTCGCAGAAGGCGTGGATGGTCTGGATCTTCAGCCCGCCGGGCGTCTCCAGCGCCTCGGCGAACAGGCGCCGCGCCCGGCGCATGGTGTCGCGGTCGGGCCGGCGCCCCTCCAGCGCCTCGATCTTCGCGGCCAGCTCGACGTCGCCGAGAACCGTCCAGTCCGACAGCGTGGAAAACACCCGGTTCGACATGTTGGCGGCGGCGGCGCGCGTATAGGTCAGGCACAGGATCTTCGACGGGTCGGTGCCGTTGAGCAGCAGCCGGATGACGCGCTGGGCCAGAACATGGGTCTTGCCGGAGCCGGCATTGGCAGACACCCAGGCGGAATTCTGCGGATCGGCGGCGCGGGCCTGGCTGTTGGCGGTGTCGCTCGGGATGGGATAGGCCTTCTTCATGCCTCCCCTCCCTCGTCGCCGGCGTCGCCGCCGGCCGACCATTCGAGCACGCGGGCGAGATGGTCGTAATCGCCGTCGGTCTCGCCTTCGCGAAACGGCAGCGCGCGCGAGAGATAGCCGGTCTCAGGCTCAG
Source organism: Mesorhizobium sp. P2_E9 (assembly GCF_056403815.1). Taxonomy (NCBI): domain Bacteria; kingdom Pseudomonadati; phylum Pseudomonadota; class Alphaproteobacteria; order Hyphomicrobiales; family Phyllobacteriaceae; genus Mesorhizobium; species Mesorhizobium sp. P2_E9. Next base: position 228,304 of record NZ_JBFUET010000007.1, on the reverse strand, counting down.
CATAATGGATCAGCAGCTTTTCCAGCCGCGCCCAGGCTTCTTCGGCAAGATCGGCGGCGGTCCTTGGCTGGCGGTTGTGTTCAAGGATGGACTCTTCGAACACCTCGCCATTCGGCTTCAACCTGATGAAGGCCAGTTGCGACGGTTCGCGCGCGCCCAAATCCTTGAACGCGCCGCGCCGCAGCAGCGCGCCCTCCAGCGCCAGCTGCGGCGCCAGCAGCGTGTGCGCCTGCGCCTTGGACGGCGAGGAGCCGGTCTTATAGTCCAGTATGTCGGCCATGCCGCCGGCCAGCAGGTCGACACGGTCGGCATAACCGGACAGCGTGACGCCGGACTGTCCGACGATGGTCTTCCCCGCGCGCTCCTCGGCATGCCGTTGGACCACCGCGTCTGCACGGGTGCGCTCCCATTCGATGATGTTGGCGGCGAGTTTTTCGAAACGTGGCCACCACACCGCCTCGACATCGGCCGGAAGGGTGGCCTCCGCAAAACAGGCACGGCCGGCAGCAATGAGGCTGGTCAGCGCGTCCGGCGCGCGCGGATCGGCCACGCGTGAGGAGAACAGGTGAAGAATGGCGTGGAACAGTGTGCCGCGCTCGGCGGCACCGGGATCGCGGATCACCGGATCAAGCGCCATCAGCCCGAGGATGCGTCTTGCGTAGACGGCGTAGGGATCACGGCGCAACGTCTCGATCTCGGTGACCGAGAAATGTGTTGGACGCACCGACAGCGGCGGTTTCGGCTGCGGCCGTGGCGCGAAATCCCGCTTTGGGCCGGTATCGAGCGCGCGCGCCCAAGTGAGCAACTCGTCGCCGCGCCGGCGCAGGATTGCCGCCTGGTCGTTGCCGATGAAGGTCAAGAGGCGCTGCAGCCAACGCGATGGCACGGCAGGTGCATCGCCGGAACGCGCCGAGCGGGCCAGCACCACGTGTCTCGCGCCCATCGCCATCTGGAAATCATGCGCGGCAAGGCCGATGCGCCGTTCGGGCGGTTCGAGATCGATGCCGGTCTTCATCAGCCGCGACATGAAGCGGTCGCTCTCCGGCTTGCGCGGCCAGACACCTTCGTTGAGGCCGCCGATGACCAGCGTGTCGACATCCTGCAGCCGCGCTTCCAGCGCGCCCCAGATGGCAATGTTCCTGTCGGTGCCTTGCGCCGGCTTGACCGTCTCGGGCGCGATCAGGGCGTCCATCACATCAGGCCATTCGCTCGTCGCGAACGACAGCGAGGCCGAAGCCGCCACCAGCCCGCGCAACAATTCGGCGAGCTTTTCGCCGGCATCGCCGGCATAGAGTTCGCCCAGGCCGCCATCGGCGGAGCGGCCGAGATTTTCCAGGGCCATGACACTGGCTTTGACTAGTGCGGCAAGGTCGGCATCGGCCTGGCCGCGAAAGGCCGAAAGCGGCGTCAGCGCTTCTGCCAGGCGTGCGAGGAGGTTACGTGAATCCTCGATGGAGCGGACGGTCAGCCGGGAAAACCAGAAGGGCGGCCGGCTGTCATCGCCGAGGCCGGTGAGGCGAGCCTCGAACAAGCCCGGCAGCGAAACGATGTCGGGGCGGCCGGTGCCGCCGCGCAGCGCCACCAGTTCGACCAGTCCGGCGGCGTTGCGCACATCGGCGCGTTCGAGGCCGAGGCCGAGCAGCGGATGCTTGAGCAACGACAGCAGGCCGACAGGATCGCCCGGCCGGAACACTGCTTCGAGCGCCAGCCTGAGCAGGCTGGCCGCCGGGCTGTTGGCTAGCGGCGTGCCGCCGGAATCGTCGGCAACGACGCCGAAGCGCTGGAGTTCGACCGAGACGCGCCGCGCCAGCGCGCGGTCGCTTGTGACAAGAGCCGCCCTTTGGCCGGGCTGTTCGACGGCCTGCCTCAGCGCGACGGCGATGGCGACGGCCTCGTCACGTTCACTCGCCGCCTCAAGCAACGTCACATCGGCGAAGGCACCGGCAATATCAGACGCCGAAAACCCGTTGCGCGTCTCGGCCCACAATTCGGTGGTCTCGGCCGGCCGCAACGCTTCTCCGACAAGCGCTGCACGTAGCGCGAGCCGCGGTTCGGCCACGCCGATCTCCTCGACATCTAAGCGCAGCACGCCGATCTTGCCGATCAGCCTGGCCAGGCCATATTGCGGGTGGCCAAGCACGGCCGGCCGCGCGCCGGGTGCGACGAGCGCCTGGAAAGAGGCTTCGTCCAGCGTCTGGTCGAGCCCTGGCAGCACGATGGCGCCGGCAGGCAAGCGGGCGATCGCGGCAAGCAGTTCAGCCGTCGCCGGTATCGAACCGGTCGATCCTGCGGCGATGACCGGTCCGGCTGGCGGGTTGCGGCGTAGTCGCGCCGCCTCGGTGCGGATCAGCGCGCTGCGATGCGCGGCCGGGTTGGAGCGGTCGCTCTCTCTCAGGAATTTCGGCCAGGCATCGGTGACGATACCGAGGAATTCGAGTGTCACTTGCCACCATCCGGCAAGGCTGCCAGTCACCAGGTCCTTGAGCTTTGCCCAGTCCGTGCCTTCGGTCTCGATCTCATCCATCAGCCCCGCAAGATCCCGCGCCAGCCAGATCGCGTCGGCGGTGGAGGCGGGGATGACGATTTCCTCCGCGAAAAGTTTGGCCACATGCTCCGGCAGCCGGCGTTTCCACGCCCGCACCAGTGGCGTCAGCAGCAGCAGGCGCTCGGTTGCCGAGATCGGCGGCGCAAGGTCGATTGCCGCCGATGGTTCGGCGTCGAACAGGGCTTCATCCTCGTCGAATTCGCCGAGTGGACGGATGACCGGCAGGATCGCCGAACCGCCACCGCCGCGTGCGTTCAAGCTGTCGACGAAGACACCGCGCAAGGCGCGCGCGGCGCGGCGTGTCGGCACATAGATGGTGACATCGGCCAGAGCGAGCGGGTCGCCGTCGAAACGAAATCCGGGAATCAGGCGGCCGGCAAGCAGCGCCTCGGCAAGCGTCGGCAGGAACGGCGCTCCGGGGGGAATGGAAAAAACGCGGCTCGAGCCGCTCATTGCATCTCGGCTAGCGCGCCGGCGACGGCTTCTTCCGCCAGCGGGATGGCATCGGGTGTGCCGACGGTGATCCAGTGGCCGTGCATCGGCATGCCGAACAGCCGGCCGGCGGCAATGGCTTTGTCGAAATAGGCGTTGAGCGAATGCGGTTCGGCCGATGCGTCCTTAAACAGGCGAGGATGGATGATCGCCGCGCCGGCATAGATCAGCCCAGCGAGATCGCCTTTCGAACGCCGCAAGGCACCGTCCGGCGCAACCAGGAAGTCGGTGGAGCCGCAGTGTCCTGTCGCCTGATGGAGATCCGCCAGCATCAGCAGAATATCCATTTTCGCGGCGTCCCATGCAAGGGCAAGGCGGCCAAGATTGAGCGGACCGTGGTCGATCCAGAACGTGTCGGCATTGAGGATGTAGAAGGGCTGCTCGCCGAGTTCCGGCAACGCCTTGACGATGCCGCCGGCGGAATCGAGCAACCGGTCGCTCTCATCGGAAATGACGATCTTCGGTGCTCGACGCGCCGCGACATGGGCGACGATCTGTTCGGGAAGATAGTGGACGTTGACCACGGCCTTGGCGACGCCGGCGGCGGCGAGACTGTCGAGGCCCCAGTCAAGCAACGTCTTGCCGGCGATCCTGACCAGCGGCTTGGGGATGGTGTCGGTGATCGGCCGCATGCGCTTGCCAAGCCCGGCGGCGAGTACGATTGCAGTTTTGGGTACGATGAAAGCGTCCGGTCTTGCTGTCACAGCGTTCGTTCCTCGAGCAGCCCGTGCGCGTGATAGAAATCCCGCAGGCTGGCGAGCGCCGGGTGGGACAGCGCCCGGCGCAGATAGTCGCGGATGCGCGGCAGGTGCTTCAGATAATAGGGTTTGCCGTCGCGCTTTTCGAGCCGCACGAAAATGCCGAGAATCTTGGAATTGCGCTGTGCGGCCATGATTGCGTAGGCTTCCAGAAAGCTTGGCTCGTCGAAAGCGCCGGCTGTATGACGCGCCGCTAAATAGGCGTCGAGCGTCCGGTTTTCGATTTCGGGCGATAGGGTGACGCGGGCATCCATGGCCAGGGAAGCCACGTCATAGGCTGAAGGCCCGATCAATGCATCCTGGAAATCGACGATGCCCAGCCGGTCATGGCCGGCGCGGTCGCCACGCCAGACAATGTTGGGCGAATGGAAGTCGCGCAGCATCAGCGTGTATTCGCTGCCTTGCAGCCGGTCGAAAAGCGTGTTCCATTCCCTGGCGTAGCCAGTGCGCAGATCGTCGCTGGCCGGGCCGCCCGATATGGCCGGCACATACCAGTCGACCAGCAGATCGGCTTCGATCATCATCGCATCGCGGTCGAAGGGCGGCACCTCGTGGAAGCTGCCGGGCCCGGCTTGCAGGCGCTGCAGCCAGGTCTGGCCGTGCATCATGGCCAGCAGCTCGGCGGCGGCGGCGTAGCGTTCGGCTATGGGCTCGCCGTCCTCGCCGAGAAATCCTTCAGTACCGAGATGTTCGAGCAGCAAAAACCCCTGGTCCTGATCCTCGGCATGGATTTCCGGAACGCTGACGCCGCCGGCCATCAAGGCCCGGTCGATGGCGACGAAGGCGGAGACCGACTGGGCGGTGTGGGCGATCACCGCATAGGGTTTGCCGTCACGCACGGGCGGGCCGAGCACCAGTCGCGGCGAGTTCATCAGCACGCGCGGCTCCTGGCCGGCCAGCGTGACGATCTCATAGGAGCGGGCCGAGGCGTCGCCGATGAAATGGCGCCGCCGCGCTTCGCCCCAGCCGGCATCTTCCAGAAAACCGCGCATGGCCAGCGATCGCGCCGCACGGTCGAATGCCGCCCCCTGGCCGGACAGTCGCGCCAGCCGGCCATCGCCATGCTGGAGAAGCTCGATCAAGAGCGTTGTCTTGGGCAGATAACCTTCGGCCCGCTCGGGCCATTCGACGAGGGCAGCGCCTTGTGTCAGCGCTTCGTCGAAGCCGAGTTCATCGATCTCGGCCGCCGAGGACAGGCGGTAGAGATCGAAATGATGCACAGGAATACGCGTGTCGTAGCTCTGCACCAAAGTGAAGGTCGGGCTTGGCACGTCGAGGCTGGAGTCGTCCGCCAGCGTCCGGATCAGGGCCCGTGCGAGAGTGGACTTGCCGGCGCCGAGATCGCCCTTGAGGGCCAGCACGTCGCCGGCACGCAGGGCCAGCGCCAGATCTTCGCCCAATCGCGCTGTCTGTGTCTCATCGGTGAGCAAACGCTCCAGCACCAGGCCCGTCATCGAGCGCGCTACTCGGCCGCGGCGCGGATGCCCGGCATGTCGGGGAAGGTGCAGATGACGGTCGTGCCCTTGTCCTTGCCGGTTTCGATGCGAACGTGGCCACCATGCAGTTCGACAAAGCTCTTGACGATCGACAGGCCGAGCCCGGCACCGCGCCGGCGGCCGCCATTGGTACGCGGTTCGAAGCGGCGGAACACCGAATCCAGAACATCCGGCGGCATGCCGGGACCGTCGTCATGCACCGAGAATTCCACCCCGTCCGCCAGATGGCGGCAGGCGAGGCGGATGGTGCTGGCTTCCGGCGCGTAGTTGGCGGCGTTGCTGAGCAGATTGTAGAGGATCTGGCGGATGCGGATTTCGTCGCCGTGGAACGTCTTCGGCGCAGCAGCGGCATCGACCTCGAGCCGGATCGAATGTTCCTGCAGCCGGTCGGCAACGAGTTCCGCAGCCGCCGCGATGGTGCGGTCGACATGCACCTCGGAAATGTCGAGCTGCATGATGCCTGCGTCGACTGTCGCAAGATCCAGTATATCGTTGACGATGGTGAGCAGCACCGAGGAGGACGAGCTGACATGCTCGACATATTCACGCTGCTTTAGATTCAGCGGTCCGGTCGTCGGCAACGAGAGCAGTTCGGTGAAACCGATGATGTTGGTCAGCGGCGAACGCAGTTCGTAGGACACGTGCTGGACGAAGTCGTTCTTGAGCTGGTCTGATTTTTCCAGCGCCTCGTTCTTGTCCTTCAGCGCGCGTTCGACATTCACGCTGTCGGTGACGTCGACGAAGGTCATCATCACTTGCCCGTTGGGCAGCGGAATCACGGCGTAGCGCAGCACGATGCCGTTGTTGAGCTCGGTCTGGCCATGGCGTTCGCGGCGCTCGTCGTCGAACCCGGTGATGGCGGCAACGAAGCCAGGCCAGGGGCTGTCGACCGCCTGCCGGTTGCTAAGATCACGGATCGTCGAGACGTGCACATTGGGCTTGGCAGCGTCGCCACTCAATCCCCAGAGCGTGGCAAAGGCCGGGTTCGACAGGCGGAGCCGACCATCAGGCCCGAACACCGCCACGCCTTCGGCGAGATTGTCGAGCGTCTCGCCTTGGACCCTCACCGCTGTGCGATAGCGGCTTTCCAGGTCCATCTTCTCGGTCAGGTTCTCGAACACCCAGGTGACGCCACCCTTGGGCTGCGGGTTGGCGACGACGCGGATGGTCTTGCCGTCAGGCAGATGCCACCAATGTTCCTGCGATTCGACCGCGCGATAGGCGCCGAGCAGGCCTTCCTTCCAGCGGCGCCATTCGGGCTGCTCGGCGATCTTGCCTTCGCTGCGCAGCCGGTCGAGCAAAAGCGCGTTGTCAGGCGCGCTGTGCAGGAAGCCGCTGTCGAGGCCCCACAGTTTCTGGAAGGCCTGGTTGAAGAAGCGCAGCTTCTCGTCGGTGTCGAAGATGGCGACGGCGGTGTTGAGCTGGTCGAGCGTGTCGGCGTGGCTGCGCACCGTGCGCTCATATTCGCCGCGGATGGTCTCGATGGCGCTGGTGTCGCAGGCAAGGCCGGCTGAACCGTCGGCGCCGGCGAAGTCGGTCACCGCGAACACCCGGCGGTCGCCTTCGATCACCGTGGAGAGCGATTGCTCGAAGACCGGATGCAGTTTGTGTTGGGCGCCGATCGCCTCGCGTGCCTGGCCGCCGAGGAATTCCTTGGCGTCGCGGACGGCGGCTTCGGCGCTTTCGGCTTCGACCGCGTCGGCATAGGCCCGGTTGACCCATTTCAGGCGTCCGTGCTCGTCGCGCAGCCATGCCGGCATCTTCAACGCTTCGAGCAGGCCGATCATCGTGTCATGGTCGGCGGCCAGCCGCTGGTTGTCGATTTTCAGCCGGGCCTGGCTGCGCTGTGTCTCGGAAAGCGAGACAAACCGCACCAGTATGTGCGCGGCGCTCTTGCGGCCATGCACCTCGAGCGGAGCGCCGGCCTGCGATTCGATGACCAGGTCGAACGGCCTGGCCTTTTCGCGCAAGCCCGCAATGGCATGCTCGAGCGCCGCCGCCGAGCGCGGCATCAGCCAACGGCCGAAGGCCAGAAATGCCGCCCGGTCCTCTGGCGCGCCGCTTTCGACCGGCAATGTGCCAATGAGTTCGGGCTTCTTGTTTTCCGAGGCCCAGACGACCACACGCTGGTCGCGCAGATTGAGCAGCGCTTCCGAACGGCGCAGTGCCGCGTTGACGTCGGCGACGCGGCTTCTCAGTTCGACATTCTCCGCCGAGGTGCGGGCCCGTTCGCGGATGAGAACGATCGCCGACAGGAATGCCGCACCCATCACGCCTGCGAACACGGCAAGCTGCATGACTTCGACCGTGTTGATCGACAGGCCGGCGGTGGCCACGGCGGGGTTATCGGCATGCGCCACGGCGCTCGCCAGGGGGCCGGCCAGCGCGGAGCTGGCCAGGAACAAGCCCGCGCGGGCACGCCACGAAAGGCGCCCGCCCTGAATGGTCGAGCTTACGGTCCCCGAATCGTCGTGGCCGCCGGAAACGGCCGATCCCGCTCCGTGCGGGTTTTGCCCCGGCATGTCTTGGTCCTCTCCGCCGCCTGAATGCAAGACCGCCCTGATACGCGCCTCTCTGATCCCCTCTCGGGCCGGAAGCGTCGCGAATCACCTGACAATAAACCCTCGCCGAATCGCCGTGAAGGCTGATCGCGCGCAAAAATAAAGCCGGGCGAAAAGTCAATCGCCCGGCGTCAATATCTGGTAGTAAATTTAGCTTTGGTTAATAGCGGTAGTGTTCCGGCTTGAACGGACCCTGCGGCGTGACGCCAATATAGGCGGCCTGCTCACCCGACAATTCGGTCAGGCGGGCGCCGAGCTTGTCGAGGTGCAGGCGCGCGACCTTCTCGTCGAGATGCTTGGGCAGCACATAGACCTGGTTCTGGTACTGCTCGCCCTTGCTGAACAGCTCGATCTGCGCCAGCACCTGGTTGGTGAAGGATGCTGACATGACGAAGCTCGGATGGCCGGTGGCGTTGCCGAGATTGAGCAGGCGGCCTTCCGACAAGAGGATCATCCGCTTGCCGTCCGGGAAGGTGATCATGTCGACCTGCGGCTTGACGTTGGTCCATTTCAGATTGCGCAACGACGCCACCTGGATCTCGTTGTCGAAGTGGCCGATATTGCCGACGATCACCATGTCCTTCATCGACCGCATGTGGTCGAGGGTGACGACATCCTTGTTGCCGGTGGTGGTGATGACGATGTCGGCGGTCGGAGCCGCGTCTTCCAGCGTGACGACTTCAAAGCCGTCCATCGCCGCCTGCAGGGCACAGATCGGGTCGACCTCGGTGACCTTGACGCGGGCGCCGGCGCCCTTGAGCGAAGCCGACGAGCCCTTGCCGACGTCGCCATAACCGCAGACGACAGCGACCTTGCCGGCCATCATCGTGTCGGTGCCGCGACGGATGCCGTCGACCAGCGATTCCTTGCAGCCATACTTGTTGTCGAACTTCGACTTGGTGACCGAGTCGTTGACGTTGATGGCGGGGAAGGGCAGCAGGCCCTTCTTCTGCAACTGGTAGAGCCGGTTGACGCCGGTGGTCGTCTCTTCGGTGACGCCGCGGATAGCAGCCTTCTGCTTGGTGAAGAAGCCCGGCGAAGCCTTCAGGCGCTTCTTGACCTGGGCATAGAAATATTCCTCTTCCTCGCTCTGCGGGTTGGACAGCACGTCCTCTCCGGCCTCGGCGCGGGCACCGATCAGGATGTACATGGTGGCGTCGCCGCCATCGTCGAGGATCATGTTGGAGAGGCCGCCGTCGGTCCACTGGAAGATCCGGTCTGTGTAGTCCCAGTACTGCTCGAGGCTCTCACCCTTGACGGCGAAGACCGGAATGCCGGCTTCGGCGATCGCCGCCGCCGCATGGTCCTGGGTCGAGAAGATGTTGCAGGAGGCCCAGCGGATATCGGCGCCGAGCGCCTTCAGCGTCTCGATCAACACCGCGGTCTGGATGGTCATGTGCAGCGAGCCGGTGATGCGCGCGCCCTTCAGCGGCTTCTTGGCGCCGAATTCCTCCCGGCAGGCCATCAGGCCCGGCATTTCGGTTTCGGCGATATCGAGTTCCTTGCGGCCCCAGCCGGCAAGCGAGATGTCGGCGACCACATAATCCTTGCTACCCGTCATGGCAGTGCTCCGATGCGAATTGTTATGCTGCGAATTGGTTGCGGATGCGCCCGCGCCGGTCGGCGCGTCGAAGGGCGCGAATTGCCGGCCTGACTAGCAGATCGGCATCGAGACGACAATGGGATATAAAGAAATCTTTATCCCTGCATGTCTCTTGGACATGCTTGGGCGGTATGCGAGATCAGCATTCCTCGCCGAAGCGCGACGCGACAAGCTGCTCCAGCGCGTCCATGACCTCGAGCGCCTCCGGCCCGCTGGCGGTGACGCGGATCGAGTAACCCGGGCTGGCGGCCAGCATCATCAGGCCCATGATCGAGGTGCCGCCGACCTTGACGCCGTCCTTCTCGACATGGACCGCGGCGTCGAAGCCGCTGGCGAGCTGGACGAATTTCGCCGAGGCGCGCGCATGCAGGCCGCGCTGGTTGACGATCGGAAACTCCCGGGTGATCTGATCTTTGGCGATCTCGTCCTTTTCCGGGGATAGCGCGTTCATTTGCTGCTCAGAAGCTGGCTGGCGACATTGATGTATTTGCGGCCGGCGGCCTGCGCCTCGTCGAGCGCGGCCGCCATGTTGTCGCCCTTGCGGATCGAGGACAGCTTGATCAGCATCGGCAGGTTCATGCCGGCGATCACCTCGGTGCGGCCGGATTCCATCACCGAGATGGCGAGATTCGACGGCGTGCCGCCGAACATGTCGGTCAGCACGATGACGCCCGTTCCGGTATCGACACGGGCGACAGCGTCGACGATGTCGCGGCGACGCTGTTCCATATCGTCGTCGGCACCGATCGCCACGGTTTCGAAATTGTCTTGTGGCCCGACGACATGTTCGACGGCATGTCGGAACTCGGTGGCCAGTTGACCGTGCGTTACAAGCACGAGTCCGATCATTCTTTGGTGGCTCCCGTCATCGCCGCTTCACAGGCGCATTTTATGCTCGCCAGCCATTCCAGGCGGCGGGAGCGCTATCTTGTCGACGCGCGGCCCGTTGACAAGCCCAAAATTGCGCCGGCCCATGCCATTTTGACGCATTGCAGCAAAAAACCCCGGGCGGATCATAGAAAAGGCATGATGGAGAGCCGCGCCATCACGGCGGGCAGGGCCGTGGCGGCGTTACGCTCGGCAAGGTCGATACGCGGCACCAGGCAGCCTGCGACCGGCTCGCTGATTTCCTCCTGGAAACGGGCCATCTCTGCCTTTGGCACCAGCCTCACATGCAGGTCGATCACTCCGCACGGCTCGAACGGCAGCGGGCGCGGCATGAACCCAGGTACTTCGGCGAGACCGGCGATGGTCGCCGGCACGCGACAGACCAGCCGCCCGGCGCGGGTCGTGGCAAGCAGCCTGTCGTCGCCGATCAGCCGCGAGAACAACCCACGCGCGCGACAATGGTCCAGCAGTGTCAGCGCCAGCGTCGTCTTGCCGGCGCCGGACGGCCCGGTGATAAGGACGCCGCGCTCGCCGATCAGGATCGCGGTTCCGTGAATGTTTTCGGGTTGCACAACTGGATCAGGCAAGATCATGCCCGATCATGTCTTTGGCTGAAGCATGATCTCTGGACGAACGGAACCGTTCGTCCGAGAAAACTGGTGTTCACTTTTCGGGATCATGCTTCGGCCGGCAGCGTCACGACGAAACGCGCGCCCTTGATCTCGCCGGGCTTGGTGCCGGGGATGTTCTCGGCGGTCAGCGTGCCGCCATGGGCCTCGACGATCTGCCTGGAGATCGACAGGCCAAGGCCCGAATTCTGGCCGAACGCCTCGCCGGCCGGCCGGTCGGTATAGAAGCGTTCGAAAATGCGGTCGATGTTGTCGGCGCGGATGCCGGGACCATTATCGTCGACGGTGAGGATGTTGAACTTGCCGGCGCGCGCCAGCGACAGGCTGATGTGGCCATGGTCCTCGGGAACGAAGGAGCGGGCGTTCTCGATCAAATTGGTGACGACCTGGCCGATGCGCAGATCATGGCCGACGACGATATAGCCTTTGACGCCCTGCGGCAGCTTGGCGACCTTGAGCTCGATCTCGACCGCTTTCTTGTTGCGCGTGGCTTCACGCGACACAGCGACCAGATCGGTGATGAATTTTTTAAGATCCACGGTTCCAGCGTCTTCGCGCGCGAGTTCGGCGTCGAGACGGGAGGCGTCGGAAATATCGGTGATGAGCCGGTCCAGCCGCCGGACGTCATGCTGGATGATGTCCATCAGCCGGCTACGCGAATTGTCGTTCTTGGCCAGCGGCAAGGTTTCCACCGCGCTGCGCAGTGACGTCAGCGGGTTCTTCAATTCATGCGACACATCGGCGGCGAAGCTTTCGATCGCCTCGATACGGGCATAGAGCGCATTGGTCATGTCGCGCACGGCGATTGACAGATTGCCGATCTCGTCCTGGCGGTCGGAAAAGTCGGGGATTTCCTCGCGGCTCTTGACGCCGCGCCTGACCCGCACCGCCGCCGCCGACAACCGGCGCAGCGGATTGGCGATGGTCGAGGCCAGAAGCATCGACAAGATGGCGGTGACGAGTGCCGCGATGCCGAACACGCGCAGGATCGCCTTGCGCTCGGCGGCGACGATCTTGTCGATGTCACCGCCTTCGGTCGATAGCATCAAGACGCCGAGAACGGCGCGGAAGCGCTGGATCGGCACCGCCACTGAAACGATCTGCTCGCCCTGTTCCGAGACGCGCACGATGGTCGACGGGCTGCCGGTCAGCGCCTTGACCACTTCCGGGAAAGCCGCGCCGTTACCGCCCGGCTGCTCGTGATAGACTGGCAGGTCGGTGTTGCGGAAGAAGTCGAAAATGAACTTCTGGACGCGCTCGACAAGGTCGGGCTCTTCTTCTTCCACCGGCGGCAGGTCATAGCGCAGGATTTGGCCGCGCGAATAGAGATGGCGCGAATCGAGCAGCAGATTGGCGTCGCGGTCATAGATGCGGGCCCGCGTCCGGGTCGGCGAGATCAGCCGCCGCAACACCGGCGCGACACGCTCGGGATTGATCGGAAAATCCAGATTGTCGAGCTGGTCCGAGCCAGGCCCAAGGCTTTCGCCGGCCTGCAGCTCGAGCAGCTTTTCCGGATCGATGCTGATCGAATCGGTCTCGACCGTCGCCGATGCCGCGATCGCGCCGGCGATGATCTCGCCCTGCGTCATTAGGCTTTCGACGCGGGCATCGATCAGCCCGTCGCGGAAGGTGTTGAGGTAGAGGATGCCGGTGACCAGGACAGCCAGGCCGGCAAGGTTGAGGAACAGGATGCGCCGCGTCAGGCTGGAAAAGATGTGATGGCCAAGGAAGCGGCGCATCGGCACCGTGATTTTCGACACGAAGGACGGCATGATACGCGACGGCCGCCTGGCGGCGCCCGTCGGCCTGCTTCGTTGTGCTTCCACTGCCATCGAATAGCAGTCCCTGCTTAGTCTTCGGTTTGACGCATGTCGCAGCCCCTGGACCGGGACCGCGTTTGCTCGACATACATCAAATTACGCTTCGCGGAACCGGTATCCGACTCCGTAAAGGGTTTCGATCATCTCGAAGTCGTCGTCGACAGCCTTGAACTTCTTGCGCAGTCGCTTGATGTGGCTGTCGATCGTGCGGTCATCGACATAGACCTGCTCATCATAAGCCGAATCCATCAGCGCATCACGGCTTTTTACGACACCGGGGCGCTGCGCCAGCGAATGCAGGATCAGGAATTCGGTGACGGTGAGCGTCACCGGTTCGCCTTTCCAGGTGCAGGTATGGCGTTCCTGGTCCATGACCAGCTGGCCGCGCTCGAGCGAGCGGGCCTGCTGGCTGGGCGCCTTTGCCGCAGCCTCGCGGGCGCTGGCACGGCGCAGCACGGCGCGCACCCGCTCGACCAGCAGGCGCTGCGAGAACGGTTTGCGGATGAAATCGTCGGCGCCCATCTTGAGACCGAACAATTCATCGATCTCATCGTCCTTGGAGGTCAGGAAGATCACCGGCAGGTCGGACTTCTGGCGCATCCGCCGCAAGAGCTCCATGCCGTCCATGCGCGGCATCTTGATGTCGAGGATGGCAAGATTCGGCGGACGCGCCGCCAGGCCTTCCAGCGCGGACGCACCATCCGTGTAGGTCTCGACGCGATATCCCTCGGATTCGAGGGCGATCGACACCGACGTCAGAATGTTGCGGTCGTCATCGACAAGCGCGATTGTTGCCATTTCAAGCGGCTCCCTCATGAGCTGTCCCTTCTTTCGTAGAGAAGGGGCTTTTGCAGGACAAATTAGGTACAAAATGTGGCATAGGCCTTGTCCGCTGTCACGCGCGGGGCGCCGCAGGCCACAATCCTACCTCGACATGGATTGGACGAACGAACATCGCCAATCCTTTGGGCAACCGTGAAACTTTTCGCATATATAAACGATTTAAACAACTTTCAAAATATTTAAATCGATTAATGATTTGATATCATTTGGCTTTTCTGGTTTTGACCATCTCAGCCTGCGTAGCGGGCGTGCCGGAAAGACGCCGGCAAAGATGCGGAAAATCGAAGAAGGGACACCAATGTCGGAAGTCGGCAAACGCAATCCTGCTTGCCCGATCGATCGTATCGGCCTGAAAACCACCGGCGTGGTGCGCTACAATTTCGGTGCGGCCGCCCTTTACGAGGACTCGATCCGGCGCGGCGAGGCCCGGCTGACCGCGCATGGCGCGCTGGTCGCCGAGACCGGCCAGCACACCGGCCGTTCGCCCAAGGACAAGTTCGTCGTCCGCGACGCAGCCACCGAAGCTGAAGTCTGGTGGGACAACAACAAGGCGATTTCGCCTGCCCAGTTCGAGACACTGCTTGCCGATTTCCAGGCGCATGCCGCGGACAAGGATCTCTACGTGCAGGACCTGGTCGGTGGCGCCGATGCGGAGTTGAAACTCCCCACCAGGGTGATCACGGAATTTGCTTGGCACTCGCTGTTCATCCGCAACCTGCTCATCCGTCCGGACAAGGCCGAGCTCGACCAGTTCGTGCCCGAGATGACGATCATCGACTTGCCGTCCTTCCGCGCCGATCCTGCCCGCCACGGCAGCCGCACCGAAACGATTATCGCCGTCGATCTCATCCGCAAGATCGTGCTGATCGGCGGCACCTCCTATGCCGGCGAGATGAAGAAGTCGGTGTTCACCATGCTCAACTATCTCCTGCCGCAGAAGGGCGTGATGCCGATGCACTGCTCGGCCAATGAGGGGCCGGCCGGTGACGCCGCCGTCTTCTTCGGCCTGTCGGGCACCGGCAAGACGACGCTGTCGGCCGATCCGTCGCGCACGTTGATCGGCGACGACGAGCATGGCTGGGGTCCGCACGGCATCTTCAACTTCGAAGGCGGCTGCTACGCCAAGACGATCAAGCTGTCGGCCGAAGCCGAGCCTGAGATCTTCGCCACCACGCAGCGCTTCGGCACGGTGCTGGAAAATGTCGTGCTCGACGCCGACGGCGTGCCGGACTTCAACGATGGCCGCCTCACCGAAAACACCCGCTGCGCCTACCCGCTCGACTTCATCCCCAATGCCTCGAAGACCGGGCGCGCCAGTCATCCCAAGAACATCATCATGCTGACCGCCGATGCCTTCGGCGTGATGCCGCCGATCGCGCGGCTGACCCCGGCGCAGGCGATGTATCATTTCCTGTCCGGCTACACCGCCAAGGTCGCCGGAACCGAGAAGGGCGTCACCGAGCCTGAAGCGACGTTCTCGACCTGTTTCGGCGCACCCTTCATGCCGCGCCATCCGTCGGAATACGGCAATCTGCTGCGCGAGCTCATCGCCAGCCATGGCGCCGATTGCTGGCTGGTCAACACCGGCTGGACCGGCGGCGCCTACGGCACCGGCAAGCGCATGCCGATCAAGGCGACGCGCGCTTTGCTTGCCGCCGCACTCGACGGCTCGCTGAAGACAGGCGAATTCCGCACCGACGCCAATTTCGGCTTCGAGGTACCGGTGGCCGTGCCTGGTGTCGACAACGCCATTCTCGATCCGCGCTCGACCTGGGCCGACAAGCCTGCCTATGACAGGCAGGCTGCAAGACTGGTCGGCATGTTCGCCGTCAACTTCGAGAAATTCGAGCCGCATGTCGATGCAACCGTCATGGGTGCGGCGCCCCGCATGCAGGAAGCGGCGGAGTAACAGCCAAACCGCTCGGCATCATTGCCGCTCGGCACCAGTGAAGGCCCGGTTACGATCGGGCCTTTTCTTTTTCACGCCGCCGCGCCATGACTGCGGCATGCCGATCGACGACAACATCATCATTGCGGACGAAGCCGTGATCCACCCGGGCGACCTGCACGAGGATTTCATCCGCTCGTCGGGTCCGGGCGGCCAGAACGTCAACAAGGTGGCGACCGCCGTGCAACTGCGCTTCGACGCGGCCAACGCGGCCGGCCTGTCGGAGCGCGTGCGCGCGCGCACGATCAAGCTTGCCGGCCAACGCGCCACCAAGGACGGCGTCATCGTCATCGAGGCCGGTCGCTTCCGCACCCAGGAACAGAACCGGGCGGACGCCCGGGCGAGGCTTACGGCTCTGGTCGCCAAGGCCGCCGAGCCGCCGCCGCCGCCGCGCAAGAAGACGCGGCCCTCGAAAGGCTCGGTGGAGCGGCGGCTGAAGAGCAAGGCAGGGCGCGGGACCATCAAGAAGCTGCGCGGCCGGGTGGAGAACGATTAAGCACCAGCGGTCGGGCCGTTTCGAGACGGTAAAATCAAGGCACCGCGCATCCGAAAGGACGCGCGGCGTTTTCGATTTTACCAGCTGCGCTTCAGCGAAGCTGTGATGTTGCGGCCCTGGCCCAAATAGCAATAGCCGCTGTTGCACACGACAGGACGTTCATCGGCGATGTTGCGGACGGCGAAGGCGGCGCTGACACCTTCATATTTCTTGTCGATGGCGCCGAAATCATAGGACGCCGAGGCATCGAGATAGACCGCGGCGTCATTCTTGGCGGTGTTGGTGGTGTCGGTATAGGGGGCGCTCTGAAGCCTTGCACCCGAGCCGATCGAAAGGCCTGGGGCGGCACTGCCTTCGTCGAATTTGTAATTGGCCCAGAGGCTGGCGACATGCGCGGGCGTGACGGCCGGAACCTTGCCGATCTCCGTCGCATCGAAGGCGTCTGTGATCTCGGCATAATTGTAATTATAGGCCGCGACCACATCCAGCCCATCCATGATGGCCGCGCGCGCCTCGAGTTCAAAGCCATTGCTGGTGACCTCGCCCAGAGCGCGATAGGTGCCCTCGTTGGCGTTGACGACGACTGGCTTGTTCTTCTCGACGAGATGATAGGCAACCGCCGACAGCAGGATGTCGGTTCCCGGGGGTTGGTATTTCAACCCCAATTCGAATTGCTCGCCCTTCGTCGGTTGGAGAATGTCAGGGCCGTCCGCCGACCGGTTCGTGACCGGCTCGAACGAGGTCGCATAACTGGCGAAGGGTGCAGCGCCGTTGTCGAAAAGATAGAGGGCGCCGGCCTGGATGCTGAAGGCGTTCTTGTTCAAGCCCTCGGAACTGCCGTCACCGTATTCACGTGTCTGCTCGACCCAGGTCTGCCGGCCACCGAGCGTGAAGCGCCATCTGTCCAGTTCGACCTGATCCAGCGCATAAATGCCAGTCTGGCGCAAATCTGCGTCGGAAGTCGTGAGATTGTAGTCCGGCGTCGGTCCGGAAACACCGTAAGTCGGATTGGCGATGTCGAAATCATAGGCAGGATTAACGGGACCTATCCCATAGCCGAAGGATGAAGTCAGGTCCGTATAGTCGAGGCCAAGAAGCGCTGTATGGGCGAGCGCACCGGTGTCGAACTTGGTCTCAATCTGATTGTCGGCCTGGAACACGTTCATTTCGTCGCGGATCGAATTCGCGTAACGATGCGCGACCGTGCCCGTCCAACTGGCGACTGCGAGATAGCGCGACCTCAGATCGAGGTGGGAATATCGAACGTTCTGGCGCACCGTGATGCCGTTGCCGAAATCGTGCTCGAACTTGTAGCCGATCTGCTGCTGCCGGATCTTCTGATAGTCGTAGTCCGGATCGCTTGCGCGCAGGGCGTGAACCTTTCCCGACGGATCGGTGATTGCGCCGACATTGGTATCCGTCTCGTCGGCCTGCACCAGCCCATAGATGGTGAAGGAGGTCGCGGCATCGGGATTCCAGGTCAGCGACGGCTGCAGGAAATAGCGGTCGTCGGCGATGTCGAAATTGGTGTCGCCGTTTCGCGCCACGCCGACGATCCGGTAGAGGAACTCGTCGCTGCCTTCGGTGACGGGGCCGCCGAAATCGAAGGCCGCCTGCGCCCTGTCCTTCGTGCCGTAGAGCAATTCGACTTCACGTATCCTGTCCTCGGTCGGCAGCTTGGGCACCTTGTTGACGATGCCGGCCGGCGTTCCCGCGCCGTAAAGGACCGACACCGGTCCCTTGATGACCTCGACGCGTTCGAGCGAATAGGGGTCGGTACGGAAGGTGCCGTAATTGATGTAGGGCTGGCGCAGGCCGTCCTTGTAGTCGCCGAGCGTCGTGGCGTCGTAGCCCCTGATATAGATTTGGTCGAAGCGCGGATCGAAGCCGTAGGCGCCGGTGCTGACGCCCGCCGAATAGCGCACCGCCTCGATAATGTCCTGCGCGCCGCGCTCCTCGAGTTCCTTGCGCGTCACCACCGAGACGGAGCGGGGCGTTTCGATGAGCGGCGTATCCGTCTTGGTCGCACCGGAGCTGCGCTTGGCGGCCACCGTCTTGTCATCATCCCTGGAAGTGACCCGGCCGCCCTTGCCGTTGACCGTGATCGGCTCGAGCGTACCATCTTGTGGCCGGGTGGCTTGCTGCGCGTGCGCCTGATGAGCACCGAGCAGCGTCACAAGGTACGTCGTGGCGAGCAATCCCCGGCACCAAACCCTGCCACCCCTGACCATGTCAAACCCCGCATGAAACGTCACGTCGATATGCCTCGCTCTTTGCCATTCGCTGCCGGCGACCTCTCCCTCTCGCAGGCATCCAAATTCTTGTCTGAAACACTCAAGTTCAAAACTTGACTAAGGAATTCATATTTACTCGTCAACTACCTTTCGCGGTGCCGGGGCGTGAATTCGCCACCCATCTCCAGATCGGCAAACCGCAATAAGATCGGCGACGGCTTTCGGGTCGCCGTTTTCCTTCGATGGTGGCATCTTGCGGGCTCGAACCATCTCGAGGTGCGCTATTCCATGCTCGTTCTGCCCAACGGTGTCCGCCACATGCCGGCCTACCTCTCCCGCACTGTTCAGGAGGCGCTGGTCGAGGCGGTGAGGGGCATCGTCCAGCAGGCGCCGCTGTTCGTGCCGGCCATGCCGCGCACCGGCAAGGAGATGAGCGTGCGCATGACAAATTGCGGCCCGCTCGGCTGGGTCACCGACAAGGAGCGCGGCTATCGCTACCAGCCGACGCATCCGCTGACCGGGGAACCATGGCCACCGATCCCGCAGGGTCTGCTCGATTTGTGGCGGCAGGTGTCGGGCTATCCGAATCCGCCGCAGGCCTGCCTGATCAATTTCTACACGGCCGACGCCAAGATGGGCCTGCACCAGGATCGCGACGAGGCCGATTTCTCGGCACCCGTCGTCTCCGTCTCGCTGGGCGATGATTGCCTGTTCAGGGTCGGCCAGGCGACGCGCGAGGGCGCCACCAAGTCGTTCAGGTTGAAGAGCGGAGACGTCGTCGTGCTCGGCGGCGAGGGCCGCCTTGCCT
Organism: Mesorhizobium sp. P2_E9; assembly: GCF_056403815.1. Classification (NCBI taxonomy): domain Bacteria; kingdom Pseudomonadati; phylum Pseudomonadota; class Alphaproteobacteria; order Hyphomicrobiales; family Phyllobacteriaceae; genus Mesorhizobium; species Mesorhizobium sp. P2_E9. Next base: position 209,183 of record NZ_JBFUET010000007.1, on the reverse strand, counting down.
TCCATGGCGTCGACCGCATCTATCCCTCGACCTCGGCACTGCTCAAGAACGGCGGCAGGATCAATCTGACGCTGCGGCGGGTGACGAAACCGGACGAGGGCTCCGTATAGCCGATCTTAACGCCCATCCCTTATCAAGGCTGCCAGGGTCTTGGAAAACAGCACGATGACACCGGTCGATCAGACTGCCCGCAATCGATCCGATTTCCGTTTCGCGGCCCTTGTGCTGTGCACCGGGATTTTGGTCGGGCTGCGCTACCACCTTGCTTTGTGGACCTTCGACGAGAACGGCTTCTCCGAACTCAGCGACCGGCTGCCCTACTGGGATTTCACCAATCTTTGGGCCGGCGGGCGCATGGCGCTCGACGGCCATGTCGCTTGGCTGTTCGACGTCGACACCTATCGCGCGGCCTTGCGGCGGATGTTCTCGCCCGATCTTCCCAACCAGGAATGGAGCTACCCGCCCAGCATCCTCATCTTCGGCGCGCCGCTGGCGCTGCTGCCGATCTTTTCGGCCTATTTCATCTGGACCTTCGGCACCGTCTTCTGCCTCTGGCTGGCGGTGCGGCCGCTGAAACTGGGCACGCTTGCCGAAGCGGCCATCTGTGTGTGTCCAGCCGTATTCGTCAACGCCATCTTCGGTCAGAATGGCGCGTTGACCACCGCCTTCCTCATCGGCGGACTGGCCGTGGCGCCAAAGCGGCCGGTCCTTGCCGGGCTGCTGTTCGGGCTGCTGACGGTCAAGCCGCATCTCGGCATTCTGGTCCCGTTCTGCCTGCTGGCCAGCGGCAATTGGCGCGCCATCGTCGCCGCGGCCCTGTCATCGGCAGCGCTGTTCGTTTTGACCGGCGCCGCGCTCGGCTTCGACGTCTGGCACCTGTTCTGGACGCAAACCCGCCCCTTGATGACGGCGATACTGGAGGCGCCCTATCCGCAACCCTACCAGGCCAACGCCGCAACCATGTTTTTCCTGGCGCGCGCATGCGGCGCGGGACTGACAGTCGCCTATGCTATGCAGGCGGTTGCGACGATCGCCGCCATCGCCGCCGCCATCTGGGTCTGGCTGCCCTGGCGGCAGGTCCAGCATGGCGAAAGAGTGGTCCTCACCGCCGTGCTGGCAACCGTTGCGACGCCTTATGGCTACAGCTACGACACGGTCGGTCTTGCTGTCGCCGTCGCCTATCTGTTTTCGACGCGCGCCAACATACCTCGGATTTTCCTGGCGCTGGTCTGGCTCTACCCTGCCATCGCTCATCTGGTGAATTTTGTCGGGCTTGGCATCGGTGTGTTGGTGCCATTGTCCCTGTCGGCATGGGTGCTTGCCGACATAAGAGCCCGTGAACGCACGGACATCGTCTCGACGGCGGCGGGCAGTCAGGCATAGCCCAGAGCCGCGCGATTCTCAGCGCAGCGGCGAAAAAATCGCCGAGATCAGATGGAAGGGCAGTGCGCCATAGGCCGCCACTGTCGCGTCGTCGTCCCATTGGCGGAATTGCCGGGAAGGTCGCGCCTCCAGCGTCACGGCGTGCCTTTGCCCGTCAAGCGTCACTTTGCCGCGAAAATGCAGCACCCGTTCGCCACCGGACCGGCTGATGGCGATGGCGCGCAGGCGCGCAATATGGTCGTCATCGGCATTGATCTCCATTTCGATGCGGCGGCGGACCGGTGGAACATTGATCCGGACTGTGACGTCCAGCATCATCTCCCCCGCTGTCCGCGGACACGGTATGGCCTGTGAGAACACCGATGGCGGCGCCGTTTCCGACGGCTCGTTGCGGGCTGGCTTGCCGCGCCAGGCCTTGGCCGGCGGCTCCTGCCGCAGCCGGCCGCTCTTGCGCCTCAGCCGCAACTGCTTGGCAAGGCCGCGCGACAGCCAGACCAGCCTGCCGAAATCGGTCCGCGGCTTGGCCTGCAGCACCGCCGACCAACGCGAGAGGCCGGTGCGGTCGGCCATGTCAAGCACGCGCGCCAGCACTCCGCTCGGCACCGTCACTCCTGTTTCAAGCGCCAGATAGGAGAGCGCCACCGCCGCGGCGACGGCAAGGCCGCGCCTGGCGACAACATCGAGGAATACATCCCAGTCGACATCGCCGCCGCGGATAGCCACCGCGCAATCGACCAGCCAGTCGCTGTGGGTGTGGGCGTCGAGCCCGCCATGCGCGATGGCAAGCGCGATGCGGTCGGCGGGCGACGGCACCAGCACGCCGACGCCGCTGAATTCGGCGGGATCAGCCCGTTGCCAGATGGCCAGGTCGTCTTCCTCGCTTCGCTGCGAACCGTCATAGGCGAGTTGGTGCAGGTCGATGTCGCCAAGATTGCCCTTGAAGAAATTCATCGAGCGCAGCGACGCCAGTCTCGTCCGCAGATATTGCGGGCTGACGCCGGTGGCGATCTGCCAGTCGCCGTCACGCAGCACGTCGAAGGCCGTTTTCATGTCCTGCGACCGCACCAATATGTCGATGTCGTGCGCCACCCTGCCGCGCTGGGCCGAGGCGTTCAAGGCAATGCGGCTGGCGCCCTTGATCAGCATCACCTGGCATCCGGCATCCGTCATCGCCTTCAGCGCCGGTTCGGCTTCCCGCATCGCCATGCGCGATTTGGTCCACAGCATCTTCTGCAGGCCGACGAGGCGCGGATAAGCGGAATGACCGGCCAGCTTCCTGCCGAACCTGTCGGAGATCGCGGCCAGCAGCCGGTGCTCGCGGAACGAGACCTGATCGATATCGTTCTCGTCCAGCCAGCGGCCGGCGCAAGCGGCAGCGGCATCCTCGTCGGGAAGAAGGGCGGCCTTGAGCAACTGGTCGAGCCCGCCCGTCGGCCATGACCAGCCATAGTCCGGGAAGCGACGCTCGATACGGCGAATATCAGCCATCAGCTCAAGCCGGCCTTGTTCTGCGCCCGTCTCAGCATGGCGAGCCGTGCCACCTCGAGATAGCCGCGGTCGCGGGCCGCATCGCGCCCATAGGACAGGCTGCCCGGCCGAATGCGGCGCAGCGCCAGCGCCTCGTCCAGCATGTCGAGGGCAAGGCCCGCCTCGCGCGCCCGGGCGATCCAGTCGATCATTTCACCACGGCCGCCCGGCGGATCGACGATGGGTCCAATGGTCTCGGCGACCTCACGACGGATCATCATGGTGGTGCGCGACCAGCCCGGTACGGTCTCGGCCTCGGGCGTGTCAGGCTGGTCGTTGCGGAAATTCCGCCAGTGACAGAAAACCCCCGCTGTCGCGGGACATCTGTCGAGATGCGCCAGCTGTCTCTCGATCTTGTCCGGCAGCCAGAGGTCGTCCGCATCAAGTGTCGCGATGAGCGGCGTCGACAGCGCCGCGATGCCCCTGGTCGTGGCGCTGCCAGGCCCGGCATTCGCCTGGCGCAGCAGCTGCACCGGCAGGTCCGTTCCGCCGATCGCTGAGGCCAGATCGTCTGTCGACCCATCGTCGACGATCACCACCAGTTCAGGACGCACCGTCTGGGCGGCGACGGATCGCAGCGTCTCGGTAATCGTGCCGCTGGCATTGAAAGCCGGAATGACGACGCCGTATCCGCTCATCACATGAACTGCCAGTCTGCGAGATCCTTGAGTTCGAAGACGCCTTCGATTCGCCGCAAGGTCGGGTCTGCCTTGCGGCGGGTCATCGACTTGTAGATGGCGCGCATGAATTCACGCGACTGGACGTCGGTCTGTCGGGTCATGTTGCCGGGATGGCGTCTGTAGTAGAGGGCCACGGTCTCCGGCGTCACATATCTTGGTCCGCTTTCGAAGGTGCGCAACAGGTAGTCGGTGTCCTCCGCCTGATGGAAGGCTTCATCGAAGACACCGATACGCTTGACAAGCCGGCGCGCGAAGATCGCCGCCGACAAATGGATGCCGCGAACCGTGATGCTGCGGCTGTCAGCGGCGGGCTCCAGGCGCTCGTCATCGATCTTGTCGACCAGCATCATCCTTGAATAGGTGAGATCCAGATCTGGGTCGTTGCGGAAGAGCTCGATATCGGCCGCAAAGCGTCCGACCGGCGAAATGTCGTCCGAATCGAGAAAGGAGACAAGGTCGGTCTCCGGTTCGAGCAGTCCCAGCCCGGTGTTGCGCGTCCGCGTCACACCCATATTGGGTTGTTGAAACAGGCGGATGCAGGGGTTCTCCACCATCAGCGAGCGCACCGCTTCAGCCGATCCATCGGTCGAGCCGTCATCGATGACGATGATGTCGAGGTCGGCGGCGTCACGCTGCCTAAGCAGCGAGCGTAGCGCCGGGCCCACAAGGGTCTCGCGGTTATGGACCGGCATGATCACGCTCAGCCTCGGCATCACATCATCCGCCAATCAGCAGATGTGTTCTTCAGCTCGAAAATACCCTGAACCTCGCGCAGCGACGGATCGGCCTTGCGCCGCCGCATCGACTTGTGGATTGCACGCAGATAGTTGCGGACCCGGCTATCATGTTCCTTGGTGATATTCCCGGCGTGGCGCCGGTAGTAGACCGCGACGGTGTCCAGCAACTCATAGTTCGGACCCGTTTCGAAAACGCGGAGCAGATAGTCGGTGTCCTCGGCCTGCTCGAACTCCTCGTCGAACTGGCCCGTTCGCTCGACAAGGCTCCTGCGGAACAGGGCGGTGCTGAGCGAAATTCCCCGCAGCGTCATGGTGCGGCTGTCGACCGCAGGCTCCAGCCTCTCGTCGTCAATCCGCTCGGCCAGCGTCATCAGCGAATAGGTCAGCTCCAGGCCGGGGCTCGCGTCGAAACGCGCAAGATCGGTTTTGAAGCGCCCGGCCGGCGAGATGTCGTCCGAATCCAGGAACGACACGAACTCCGCGTCGGCAGGCAATTGCCTCAGCCCGGTATTGCGTGTCCTGGCGACACCCATATTCTCTTGCCGGAACAGGCGGATGCAGGGGGCCTGGACCATCATCGAACGCACCGCTTCCGCCGAACCGTCTGTCGAGCCGTCGTCGACGACGATGATGTCGAGATCGGCGGCGTCGCGCTGCCGTACCAAGGAGCGCAAGGCCGGAACGACATAGCGTTCGCGGTTGTAGACGGGCATGATCACGCTCAACTTCACGAAGCAACTCGTGTTAGAAAATCCGCAACAGTACCGGCAATCTCCTCCGGATGCGTTCCCAAGGACAGGCGGTAGCTTGGCAGCAGGCGGGTGAGATCACCGAAGAAGCGGAAACCGCTTTTCGCGCTCCCCCGGCATCTGCATGATGCCCGACGGTGCCAGTGCTATCATGGCGTCTCGACGCGACACCGGCATGATCGAACTCGCCTCACCACCGCCGATATGTGGCACCACCAGTGCAACGATGTCCAGCGCTGCAGCCACCGGCCGGGGTGCGATATCGGCAATGTGAAACGTGTGCTTGCCCTGCCAGTTCAAGCGACTGTCGATCTTCAGTCGCTGCTTCAGGCCCAGCCGCGCGAAACCTTGCGGGTCCTGCTTCAGCGTTGAAAACAGCGGCCGCGCGGTCACGCCGCCCGCGAGATCGATCAGCACATAGTCATCGCCGACGCTGTCGAGCCCGTTGAGAAGACCGGCGGCCACGGTGCCGGATTTCCCGGCGCCGCCTGCGCCGGCGAGCAGCACGCCCTTGCCATTGGCACCCAGCGTACCGGCATGGGTCAGCCGCATGCCGCGCGCCGCATAGTCCCAATGCAGGAAGGCCCGCAGCGGCGCTGCCGGCTCCCAGGGCGGAAAGGCATCGGCCGAGGTCATCAGCTGCACGCCGACGTGGCGTTGCGGATCGTAGACCTGCCAGAAATCCAGATCGTGAAAATAGTGGCCACGCAGCCCGGCCTCGGCGAGCCGTTCGGCAAAGCCGTATTCGGTGAAATGCGCGTCGCCCCACCGTGCCGGCGCGGGGATGCCGTCGATTCCAGGGTGCGCGATGAAGATACGGCATGCCGACGGTTCCGCATCATCATGCGCGGCCTCCACGAAGGCGTTGCCAAGCGCCTCCGCAAGCACGCCTGGACCGGCATGCGCGGTCAGCTCAAGCCGGGGCAGCCGGACCGTCCGCGTGGCCGGATAATGTGCGGCATCAGCGGCGGTGATGAGATACCGGGCGTAATCCGGCAAGGTTTCGAGCGTGACGCGCGGCATTCCTGCGCCCCTCTATCTCCGACGCAGCCGGCTCGTCAGGATGCCTGCTTGACCGCCGGCCAGCCGAGGGGTTCCTCGACCTCGTGGATGGGATCCACGATGATCAGGTCGGCGAGGTCGTCGTGAATGCTCACATTGAGCGGCTCGTTCGTGGCGGCAAGCTCAGCAGCCAAATCGCCCGGCAGCGGTTGCGCGGTCGCTTCCGAACGCACCAGCAATCCCAGTTCCAGCAATTGCGAGATGAAATGTTCGAGTTCAGCCGCGCCGAGTGTCGAACCGCCGGCGGTGAGCCCGGTCAGGGCCTGGGCATCGACCCCGGACGAGAGCGCCTGCCAGACCCTGCTGCCGGAATCGGAGAAGCCGAAATACTTGCCGTTGGCAAGGTTGAGCACCACGGCTTCGCCATCGAAGGATTCGAAGACGATGTCCCTGCTCGCAACTGCATAGGCGTTGCTATCACGCATCCTTGTTGCCCCGCTTTGCAAATCCCGTCCCTCCAGCAGGATCGCTTCCACCGATAACGCCTGTAAACGCTCGGTTCTTCGTTGGCAAGGCAAGCGGTGCCGGCAAGACGTCGGCCATTTTTGGGACCAATCGATGCCTGAGCGGGATCGAGGCGCGATTTTCAATGCCCGCGAGGCTCATTTTCGGTGAAGGTGTCCTTCATCGCACGCAGGATGATGACGGCCGAAGCCGCACCCGGGTCCATGTGCCCGAGCGACCGCTCTCCGAGCCGCGCCGCCCGCCCCCGCGCCGCCACCATGGACCGCGTTGCATTCGCGCCGGCTTCCGCGGCTTCGAGGATGCCAGTCCACATATCCAGGCCGCCGGCATTGCGGGCCTGCGCGTTGAGCGCTGCTTCGGTGGCGGGGATCCACACGTCCAGCATGGTCTTGTCGCCGCGCTGCCCCTTGCCGCGTTCCATGATGCCGGCCGTCATCGCCTTGATGATCGCCGCCTGGTCGGCGAGCGAAAGGCATTCATCCTGCTTGAGGGCCTGTCCGGCCCTTCGGAATGCAGTCGCGTAGAGCGGTCCGGTGGAGGCGCCGACGGCGTCGAGGAAGGCCGAGGCGGCGGCCGTGAAGATTCCCGAGGGAGGCGTGTCGTCGAGATTGAGTTTGGCCAGATAGGCGTTCACAGCCATGAAGCCGAGCGACATGGTGATGCCGTGGTCGGCGTCGCCGATGGCGCCGTCCAGATCGGACAGTCGATCCTTTCCCGCCTCGATGGCGATCGATATGCGGTAGAACATCCTGCTCAGGCGTCGTGCGGCATTGTCCGACATCATGGTCCTCCCAGTTCAAGCAGGATGCGGCCTTGGTCGGTAAGACGCATCTCTTATTGTCCTCAACCGATCCGCAGCACGGCCGTATCGCAAGGGTGGCGCAAAAGCTCCGACAGCTCATTGTCGAGGTGCAGGATCGTTATGGATGCGCCGACCATATCGAGCGATGTGCAATAGTGGCCGACCCAGTTCGCTTCTATCTGGATGGCCTTCGCGCTCAGCCGCTGCTCGACGCGTCTGAACAGAATGTAGAGTTCCATCAGGGGCGTCGCGCCAAACGAATTGATCAGCACCGCCACGCGGTCGCCCGCCGCCGGCTTCATTTCGGAGAAGATGCGGTCTATCACCCGGTCGGTGATCGCATCGGCGCTCATCATCTTTTCGCGGATCACGCCCGGTTCACCGTGAATGCCCATGCCGATTTCGATATCGTCTGGGCCGATTTCGAAATTGTGGCGACGCGTCTGCGGCATCGAGCAGGGCTCCAGCGCGACGCCCATTGTGAAGGTCCGCGCATTGGCCTTGCGTGTTACCGCTTCGCAGGCATCAAGCGACAGGCCACGGTCGCAAGCGGCCCCGGCGATCTTGAACATGAAAAAGTTCCCGGCGACACCGCGGCGGCCATCCCTGTCCTCCAGCGGAGACGAGGCGATATCGTCCGTCGTCACCACGGTCCGGACCTCGATGCCCTTGTCCGCCGCCATCTCGGCCGCCATGTCGAAATTCATCACGTCGCCGGCATAGTTGCCGTAGACGAAAAGCACGCCCTCACCGCCGAATGCCGCCTGGGTGCACTCGAGGATTGGCCCGGGAGGAGGCGAGGAAAAGATGTTGCCGACAGCCACGGCATCGGCGAGGCCCTTGCCGACATAGCTCAGAAAGCAGGGCTCGTGTCCCGAGCCGCCGCCGATCACCAGCCCGACCTTGCCGGGCCTCGGCCCGGTGCGGGCGACCAGGGCACGATTGGAGCCCTTGATCGGCTTGATGTAGGCGGCATGGGCCTTGACCACGCCATCGAGCATTTCCTCGACGACATCGTCGGGATCGTTGAGGAATTTCTTGATATGGGTCCGGTAATTGCCGGGCAGGGCGATCGTGTTGTCGACCCTCGGGCGCTGCGACAGCTTCTGGTCGAGTTCCGTGACGCCGTCGGCATTGAGGATGCCACGGCCGGTGGCGGCATCGGTGATCAGCACATTGACGTAGCCGCCGCGCAAGCTGGCCAGGATCGCCGGCACCTTGTCGAAGCCGCCGGCCACCGCGATGCGCAGGCCTATGACTTTCAACATGTCCAGCGATATGCCGATCGTCCGGTCGTCGAGCGGGCCGGCCACCGGATTGCCCTGGCCGTCAATGAAGCGGCCGGCGACGACGCCCACCGCGTTCCTGGCGAGATATTGCTGCAGTGAAACGGATTCAAAGAAGCCGCTGGTGTGGATGGTCGAGTTCGGGCGCAGCGACGAGATGCCGAAAAGCGCCTTGTTGGCTTTGGCAAGCGCGTCGAACTGGCTTTGAATGAGCGGCTCGCGCAAAAGCATGTCACGGACTTCGGCGGTGGAGACGACCGCGGGCGCCGTGATGTTGATCAGCCGCGCCTTGACCGCGCCGGCGATGGCCGATGCGCAGAGTTCCGGCGTATAGGCGAAGTTGGCGGCCGTTCCACCTGTGGCCTGGACGACGGTGACGTCCTGCAGGCCTGGCACCGATGCCTGCTCGCCGATCGCCAGCACCGTGCGTCCCCAGGCGACGGCAAGCGTGTCGCCGGATTTCAACAACTTGGCCAGTGCCTGCGCCGCCGCCCCGCCGAGGCGGTCGATTAGCGGCCGCGCATTGTCGTCGCTCGGCACAACCAGGCAGTCATGCAGGCCGAAATGGCGTTTGAGTTCCTGCGCGATCGAAAGCGAGCTCAGCCGCGACGGTTCGAGCGAGATGTTGACGATGCCGCGGGCACGGGCGTCGGCCAGGTAGCTGTTCACCGTCGCCCGCGATATGCCCATGATCTCGGCGATGTCGCCTTGCGTCATGTGATCTTCGTAGTAGAGCCAGCAAGCCCAGACATAGGGGTCGTCGCCGTAGCGCAAGGGGATGGGCTCGGCCGCCGCCTCGTTTCCGTTCCTGCGCGCCGATGATGTCTTGACGGTCATGCTGCCTGGTTTCCCCGAATCCAAGATCGATCGTCAAGATGAGCGCAAACGGGCGAACTCTCAATCTTGCCGCGATCGGCCATCTAGCGCGCTCCCGGCTGCAATGTCAGCCGGGAGCCTTTGCTCGGGAGGAGCATATTCATGAATTCAATGGCCGGCGGTCGCGGGCGACCGCAGCTTCTGCTTGGCGCCGGACGCCAGGGTTGACAGGATCAGCGCGCAGGATGTCGCGCCGGCGTCGAGGACGCCCACCGAACGTTCGCCGAGCCGGCTGGCGCGGCCGATCTTGGCCACGAGGTTCTTCGTGCTGTCACGGCCTTCCTCGGCGGCGGCGGCCATCGCGTCGAGTGCGTCCGCAAACGGCTTGCCGGCGGCGTTGGCGCTGTTGAAGGCCTCGATGGCCGGCACAAGCGCGTCGAGCAGGGTCTTGTCGCCGACCTTGGCCGACCCGATCGTCTGAATGCCTTCGAGGCCGCCGCCCAGCATGGCGCCGAAGGTCTCGGCACCGATCGACGGGGAGGCTTCGATCGTTTCGGCGAACTGGGTGAACATGATGCCATAGAGCGGTCCCATGGAGCCGCCGATCTCGGTCATCAGCACGGTGCCGAGCGTATCGAAGGCCGAAGCCAGCGACATGTCGTTGCCCCTGATCCTGTCCGCCGCCATGCCAAAACCCTTGGCCATGTTGACGCCGTGGTCGCCGTCACCGATCTTGCCGTCGATCTCGCTGAGATAGGCCCGGTTTTCGATGATCCGGTCGGCGAGCGAAAGCACGATGTCGCCCGCGGAAGCATTGTCAAACTGTTGCATCTGCCTGTTTCCTAAAGCCTTGCGGGACAATCGACATCGACGTCCAGCAGCCGTTTCAGCTCGGTGTCGAGCGCCATGACCGTGAGCGTTGCGCCGACCATTTCCAGCGAGGTGAAATAGTTGCCGACATAGGTCTTGTGGATGACCAGGCCGCGTCCGCTGATCTCGGCCTCGATGGTGTCGTTGAGGATGTAGAGTTCGTTGACCGGCGTCGCGCCGAGGCCGGACACCAGCACCGCCACTTCGGTCCCAGTCGCAAGCGCATGATCGTCGAGCACGATCTTGACCATATCCCGAGCAATGTCGGCCGCCGGCTTCAGTGGCTCGACCCGCACCCCCGGCTCACCATGGTGACCGATGCCGACCTCCATCGTGCCCGGCTCGATCAGGAAATTCGGATGCCCGACGGCAGGCAGCGTGCAGGGACCAAGGCCGACGCCGATCGAGCGGCAATTGTCGATCGCCCTTTGCGCCGTCGCTTGCACGTCCTCGAGGCTTGCGCCTTCCGCCGCCAGCGCACCCGCGCATTTCCACATGAAGATCTCGCCGGCGACGCCACGGCGCTTTCCGCGCTCGTCGGGTCCGGCCGAGCAGACGTCGTCATTGGCGACGACGGTGGCGATCTCGATGCCTTCCTTGGCGGCCAGCTTGATGGCCATCTTCACATTCATGTTGTCGCCGGCATAGTTGCCGTAGAGACAGACCACACCTTTGCCGCCATTGGCTTCGCGCGCCGCGTCGAGAAAGCTCTTGGCCGTCGGCGAGGAGAACAGTTCGCCGACCGCGACCGCATCCAGCATGTTGCGGCCGGTATAGCCGATGAAGGCCGGCTCGTGACCGGAGCCGCCGCCGGTGATCACGCCAACCTTGCCGGCGACCGGGGCATGGCGGGCCGCGATGACGCGCGGGTTGCTGCCGCCGAGCCTGACGATGTCGGCATGCGCCTTGACGAAGCCCTTGACTGTGTCCTCGACGACCTCGTCGGGATTGTTGATGAAACGCTGCATTGTTGCTCCCGCCGCTCAGATGATGGTGTAGCCGCCGTCGACCAGAAGGTCGGCGCCGTTGATCATGTCGGCGCCGTTCGAGGCCAGGAACACGGCAGCGGCGGCGATTTCCTGCGGGAAGGCGAAGCGGCCTGTCGGAATGCGCAGCTTCAGCGCCTCGCCGCGCGGCCCGTCCCAGGCTTTCTTGCCGAGCTCGGTCAGAACCACGGTCGGCGAGATCGTGTTGACCGTGATGCCGTGCCTGCCCCATTCGGCGGCAAGCGTCCTGGACAGCCCGATGACGCCGAATTTCGAGGCGCAGTAGGCGGCGTGCTGGTCGATCGCCACGGTGCCGGCCTGCGAGGCCATGTTGATGATCTTGCCGCCCTTGCCGGCCTTGATCATGGCGCGCCCGGCAGCCTGGGAAATCAGGAACGTTCCCTTGAGATTGATAGCGATGGTCTTGTCCCAGGCGTCGAGACTCAGTTCCTCGGCGGGAGCAAGCATGACGACGCCGGCGCTGCTGACGACGATGTCGATATGGCCAAATGCCGCCAGCGCCGAAGCGAACACGGCGTCCACGGATTGCGGGTTGGACACATCGCAGACGAAGGCTTTCGCGCCATTGCCGAGTTCGACGGCTTTCGCCTGCGCAACCGCTTCATTGATATCGATCACCCCGACAATTGCGCCCTTGGCGGCGAATGCCGATGCGATGGCGCTGCCGATGCCCGACGCGCCGCCGGTGACCAGGGCGACCTTGCCGCCCAGCGAAAAATTGAGATCAACATCTATTGAATCGGTCATGGTTCTCTTCTCGGCCTGATGGAGTGCGGGGCGGACTGCAAAGCCCACCCCGCGGCTGGATCACTTGCGCGTCGCAAGCAGCTTGTCGACATTGTCAGCCGTCACCGGCGTCCACGGCACATTGTAGAGCTTCTCCTTGCCGTCCTTCCAAGGCATGTCCTTGTAGGTCTCCCAGATGTCGGACTGCGGCTTGTAGTCACCCTTCTTGGCATTGAAGATGGCAAGGTCGAGCGCACCTTGCGCCTGGGCGCGCGCATCCTGCAGGATCGAGGTCATGTCGCCGTTCTTGACCGCATGCAACGCGTCGGTGATGCCATCGATGCCGGCAATGGAGAAGCTCTTCACGTCAAGTTTGGCTGCCTTGATCGCCTCGATGGCTCCAAGCGCCATCTCGTCGTTTTGGCCGATCACGCCATTGATCTGGTTCGGGTGAGAGGTGAGCCAATTCTCCATCAGCGTCTGGGCCTCGGCGCGCGACCAGTTTGCCGTCTGGTCCTCGAGGACCTTGACGTCGGGGCATTCGGCCAGCGCCTTCTTGTTGCCTTCCAGCCGCGAGATCTGCGCGGACTGGCCGACGGGGCCCTCGAGGATGACGACATTGCCCTTGCAGCCGATCTTGTCGAGCACGGTCTTGGCTTCCATGTAGCCCGAGATCGTATCGTCCGATCCGACATAGGAGGTCAGAAGATCGGAATGGACGCGGGTGTTCGAGCCGATGACCGGAATCCCGGCGTCGGCGGCGGCCTGCACGGCGGCAGTGCCGGCGTCGACATCGATCGGCGCAAAGATGATCGCGTTGTATTTCTGCGTGACCATCGTCTTGAACTGGTCCTGCTGCACCAGCGCGTCATAACGGCCGTCAAACACCGTCAGTTCGACCTCGCCGCTCTTGACGGCGGGATGGTCCTGCAGCGCGGCGACCCAGATCTGCATGAACTCGGCATTGAGCCCGTAGGGCGCGGCGCCGATCTTGATCTTGTCCTGCGCCATGGCCGGCGCGGCCAGCAGCGCGGTCGCGGATGCGAGCGCGATCATCCATCTTTTCATTTCGTTACCTCCACCTTGAGTGAGCGACCGACATGGTTCGCCTTACAGCGGACGCGCTGACGCGAGTCCGGTACCGGAAAGGGGCCTAGGCCCCGTAGTTTCGCTTCTGGTCGAGCATCACGGCGCCGACGATGAGGGCGCCCTTGAGGACCTGCTGGTAGTAGGATTGGATGCCCATCAGATCGAGGCCGTTGTTCATGACACCTATGATCAGCGCGCCGATCAGCGTGCCGGTCACCCGGCCGACGCCTCCCGACAGGCTGGTTCCGCCAATCACCACCGCCGCGATCGCGTCGAGCTCATAGGCAATGCCGGCCTGGGGGAGCGCGGATCCGGTGCGGGCGCTGAGCAGCATCCCGGCGAAGCCGGCAAGGCCGCCGGAAATGACATAGACGAGGAACTGGATGCGGGTGATGTTGATGCCCGAGGTCCTGGCCGCGTGCGGGTTGCCGCCGACGGCATAGATGTAGCGGCCAAAACGCGTCCGGTTGAGGATCCACCACGACACGGCGAAGACGACGGCAAGAATGAAGACCGGCGCGGGTATGCCGAAGACGTCGCCGGTGCCGATCCAGCGGAAAGCCGGCGTCAGCGCCGGAACCGGACGGCCGCCGCCATAGATGAGGGTCATTCCGCGCGCCGCCGAAAGCATGCCGAGCGTCGTCACGAAGGCCGGCACCGAGAAGCGCGACACGATGAGGCCTGAAATCGAGCCGCAGGCAATGCCGACCAGCAGGCCGATAGCGAGGCCCAACGCGACCGGATAGGGCGCGCCGGCGATGCCGGCGGTCGCCGAAGTGGTCATGAAGCTGGCGCTGACGATGCCCGCGAGCGCGACGACGGAGCCGACCGAGAGATCGATGCCGCGGGTGAGGATGACGAAGGTCATGCCGATGGCCAGCACACCGTTGATAGATGTCTGCAGCAGCACGTTGGAGATGTTGCCGGCCGTCAGGAAGAACTCGTTGGAGACCGAGAGCACCGCCACCAGGATCAGGAAGGCAAGGAAGATGCCGTACTCCTGGATCAGCAGCCGGCGCTGCTCGGAACCGAGCCAGCCTTGCATCGTCTTCTTGTCGCCAACCGACATTCCTGGCTCCTTTGCCGCCGAACCCTGTTCAGGTCGATAGGTGGACGAGTGATTGCGCATCCGTTTCCTCCCGCCTGAAGATTCCGGCGCTTCTGCCGGCCCGCATCACCATGATCCGGTCCGAAATCCCGAGAACTTCATCGATCTCGGAAGAGATCATCACCACCGTGCCGCCGGCGGCGGCGAAGTCGCAGATGATCCGGTAGATTTCACGCTTGGCGCCGACATCGACGCCACGGGTGGGCTCGTCCAGCAGCAGCACCTTCGGGTTGCGCAGGAACCACTTGCCGAGCACCACCTTCTGCTGGTTGCCGCCCGACAGGCCGGAGACCGGCATGGTGTCGCGCGCCGCCTTGATCTGAAATCGCTCCCGCATCCGGCGGCTTGCTTCCGCCTCGCGTGCCCCGTCCATGGCAAAGGCCGGGCTCATCTCGGGCAGGCTGGCCATGCAGATGTTGGCGCGCACGGAATCGGAAAGATTGAGGCCGGTCAGCTTGCGATCCTCGGTGACCAGCGCCAGGCCATGCGCCATCGCATCCGCCGGCTTCGAGATGGCGACCGGTTTTCCGTCGATGGCAATGGTTCCGGCCGAAGGCCTGTCGAGCCCGAACAGGCAATTGAAGATTTCCGTCCGTCCGGCCCCCATCAGTCCGTAAATGCCGAAGATCTCGCCCTTGCGCGCTGAAAAGGAGATGTCCTCGATCTTGTTCGGGCAGTTCAGCCCGGCAATTTCGAGTCCGGTTTCCTCGGTCGGCGTGTTGGTCTTGACGTATTCCTCGGACAGTTCACGGCCGACGATCATGCGGATCAGGCCGGGCCGGTCGATCTCGGCAAGTTCCCCGCTGCCGACATAGGAACCGTCCCGGAAGACCGTGTAGGAATCGGCGACCTGGAATATTTCCGACAGGCGGTGCGACACGTAGACGATGCCGCGGCCCTGTCTTTGCAGGCGGCCGATCGCGGCAAACAGGTGCTGTGCCTCCCGCTCGCCGATCGCCGACGTCGGCTCGTCCATGAAGATGACCTCGGCGTCGTGGCTGAGCGCCTTGGCGATCTCGACCAGCTGCATCTGCGCGACCGAGAGGTTCATCATGTATTGGGTGGCTCGAATGTCGAATTCGAGATCGTCCAGAAGCTTCTGCGCGGCACGGTTCATGGCGCGGAAATCGATGCCGCCGAACCGCGCCTTGGGCTCACGGCCGAGATAGATGTTCTCGGCGACCGTCATGTGGGGAACCGGGCTCAGTTCCTGCTCTATGATGGCGATGCCCGAGGCCAGCGCGTCGGCGGGGCTGGTAAATTCCACGTCCTTGCCGCGACGGCGGATTGAGCCGGCATCGCGTTTTTGGATGCCCATCAGAATCTTCAGAAATGTCGATTTGCCGGCGCCATTGCCGCCGCAGAGCGCGTGAACCGTGCCGGCACGAAGCTGAAAGCGGCCGTCGCGCAAGGCGGCGACGCCACCAAAGGACTTCTTCAGCCCTTCCACTTCGAGCAACAGCTCCACCATCGTCCTCCCATGACTTCGGCTATCCCTGTCGGACGCCGATCGGCACATGATCTCCCGCCCAAATGCCAATACTGACAATAGTCAAGTTGCAATCGACAAATGTCAAGCTGCGCGCAAACTTTAAAATTTGGCGACCGGAGGCGATGCGCTGGATTTCAGAAAACCGTGAAAAAACAAATGATTATCGCGGCCGTCCCAATTCGTGGCCTGCCCGACAAGTGATGGCGTTCACGGAATTGTTCCGCCGATGATTCACGGGGGAAGGGCCAAAAGCACCGAGCCGCAAGCCACGTTTGTGGTTCGTGCGGGATGGTCGGTTTAACGGAGAAGACTCTGCCGAAACAGGTTGAAGGGCAGGGCGCCACGATGACGCCGTCCCATGTCCAGGACCGGCACGAAGGCCACGCCTTCAGCGTAGGCGCCTGCCTCGTCGTCTCATCTGGTGCCGCCTTGCCACGAGGTGTGGCGTCCGTCGTCGGAGCGGCTGGGGACCATGCCGCGCTAATCCGCCCCGATATTGTCTACGCCTCGATTTCGAGAGCCGACAACGGCTTCGAGCAACAGGCGAGGATGAAGCCGTCGTCGATCTCGTGATCGAGGATGCCGCCATTGTGGCTCATCTCGACGGCGCCCGAGACTTTCTTCACCTTACAGGTCCCGCACAGGCCGAACTCGCAGGCGGCCGGGATCCTCACTCCCGAAGAGCGCGCGGTCTGCAGCACGGTCTGGCCGGCGACGCACTCTGCGTCGACATCCGAAAGCGCGAAGCGGATCGGTGTTTTGGCTTCGACCGGAACGGCAGCATCGTCATCAGCCGGCAATGCGAACGGTGCCGGGATTTCCTCCACCGCGGGCGCGGCAAAGCTCTCCTGGTGGTATTTCGTCATGTCGAAGCCGGCGGCATCCAGCATGCCGCGCACGGCGCGCATGAAAGGGTCCGGACCGCAGCAGAAGATCTCACGTTCACGGAAATCGGGCGCCAGCAGCGGCAGCCGGATGGCGTCGATGCGGCCCATATGGCCGTACCAGCCCTCGCGGCTCGACCGCTCCTCTATCATGAAGCCGAGCGACAGGCCCGGCATATGGCCGCCGAGCAGTTCGAGCTCCTTGCGGAAGATGATCTCTTCGGCTCGCCGCGCGCAGTTGACGAAGCCGACATCGGTCCATGGCGCGCAGTCATTCAGCCAACGCAGCATCGACATCATCGGCGTCACGCCCGAACCGGCCGAAATGAACAGATATTTGGCCGCCGGGTGGCTGTGCAGCGAAAAGTCGCCCGCTGGCCCGTAGGCCTTGACGTGCGAGCCGGGCTTCAGGTGATCGAACATCCAGCGCGTGCCGATGCTGCCGGCCTGCGCCTTCACCGTCACTGCGATCGAGAATGGCCGCGATGGCGACGACGACAGCGTATAGGTGCGCATCAGCGGCCCGTCTGACGTCGGCAGCTCCAGCGTCACGAATTGACCTGGCTTGTACCGGAACCAGGTCTGGTTGTCGGAGCGAAAGGTGAAGGTCTTGACGTCAGGCGCTTCGTCGCTGACGCCGATCACTTCCAGCACCTGCAGCCTGTCGTTCCAGGGCGCCATCTGGTCGAGATGGCGATAGAGCCCAAGATCAGTCATCGCGTTCATCCCTCTGATCCTTCATTTTCGCGCATGGCGTAATCCCAAAACCGCGGAACACTTTTGGACGCCATGCGCTAAGCGACACTACGCAGCGCCGGCCGGCCATCTCCGACAAGGCGCGGGCCAATGAAGCGGGCGTACCAGTCGACGAACTGGATCACGCCGCCCTCATGCAGCTCCGAATAGGGGCCGGGTTCATAGGCTGGCGACAGGATGCCGAAGGCGTTTTCCTCGACGATGCGGCGGTCCTGGTCATTGGTCTCGGTCCAGACATGGGTGAGCTCGGCAAGATCGTAATCGACGCCCTCGACCGCATCCTTGTGGACCAGCCATTTGGTCGTCACCGCCGTTTCCGTGGCGCTGATCGGCAGCACGCGGAAGGTGACGGCATGGTCGATCAGGATATGGTTCCAGGTCGTCGGATAGTGATAGTGCATCAAGGTGCCGATACGGTCGGCCGAGACGCTGTCGGAGAGGTTCTTCTTCACCGCCCGCTTGCCGGTCATCGTGTAGCTGACAGCATCGCGCAGCAGCGGCGCGCGGGTGGCGCGGTATTGCCCGGCCGGGTCGATGCGGAACTTGCTCGGCAGGCCGGCTGCTTCGCACTTGGCCCAATGCGCCAGCATCTCCGGATCGCTGTCGGCGCCTTGCACGCCGGTCACTGTCGGGGCTTCCGGGAAGGTCTTGCACAGTTCCGGGTGATTGCCGGCGCAGTGATAGCACTCGCGGTTGTTTTCCCAGACCAGCTTCCAGTTGCCCTTCTCGACGATCGTGCTCTCGAAGGCGATCTTTGCTTCGCTCAGGCGGTGCGGCTTGAGGTACGGTTCGATCATCGCTCGCATCGGCGCGAAGTCGGCGGGCTCCTTGGCCAGGCAGATGAAGATGTAGCCGGCCACGCTTTCGCAGGCGACCGGCTTCAGGCCGAACTGGCTCTTGTCGAAGCCGTCGGCCATCTGGCGTGCGAACAGCAGCCTTCCGTCCAGCTCGTAGGTCCACTGGTGATAGGGACAGACCAGCTTTGCGGCCGTGCCCTTGTCGGTGTTGCAGACGCGGCTGCCGCGATGGCGGCAGGAATTGTGGAAGGCATTGATCTTGCCCTGCTGATCGCGCACCAGCACGACCGGATAGTCGCCGATCTGTACGGTGATGAAGCTGCCGGGCTTGGGCAGTTCGCAATCATGGCCGATGAACAGCCAGTCGCGATACCAGATCAGCTCCATGTCCAGCTTGAAGAAATCGGGATCCGTGTAGAAGGGCTGCTCGAGCGAGAATCCGTCCCTGCGGCCGTTCAAGAGCCTCAGCATGTCGTTGCGCGTATCCATGTCCTGTCCTCTTCGTTCGCCGCATCGGCCCGAAATCGAAATCGATTTCGGACAGCACGGTGCGCAAATTCAAAGCCTTGGAGCGTACTTTGTGCGTCCAAGTGGACGCACGTCGCTCCAATGACTGACTATGGTGGTGATTGAGGAAGGATCGGACGCAAGCCGGTGAAAACCGCGCAAGCATCATCCGCCTCTTGACCGCCCACCGCGATCAGTCGAGTCTAGAAATCTCGGGCTGGTTTCCGGGCTCTGGAGTTGTCCTTGCGGACCATCGCGACACCTTCCCAGGCTTTTCGCCCAGTGGTCTCCCGTTGCGACTTGAACTCCACCACCGTTGCGGGGGCAGCGCCGGATTCTGACCGGCTTCCCAATTCTCCACTCCATCGTCACGAAGCGGCACCTGAGATGGCATGATCTAATCACGACAGCGCTTGCGACATCGGCATGAAAGCGACATCGCATCCATGTGGCGCGACACGCATGCACAACGCCCGGGTCAAGAACCGCGGTCACGAAAATCGTCGCGGTGACGGCTGAACGCTGAGCCTCCGGACAGTTGGTGATCGCAGCGTTGGCTTTAGCTAATATTTTGATATCAAAAAGAAAAATGTCCGACGTAGAAGGCCTTGGTACAATTTCAAGTGGTGGATACTTGGTCCACACGGAACAAACTTCGTGATTGGAAACGGCCAGCTGGCTTTCCCACATCGGGGCTGTCCGAACGACGCGATTTTAATCCCAAGACACGCCGCTAGACGGACGGAAAAAATACTGGAGTACCCAAAATGAACAAGATTGTTCTCACTGCCGCCGCCCTTCTGGCCATCTCCGGCAGCGCCTTCGCAGGCAGCGACAATTACGGCTCCAATGGCGCCAACCAGCCTGCCGCGACTTCGGTTGACAATTCGCGCACGGCTTCGATCCGTGAAAGCGGCTGGCCAGTCTACAAGCTGCTCAATTCATCGGGCGACGTGCAGAAGTCGATCCCTCAGAGCAGCGACCGGGACCACTTCGGCAACCACTAACAGCCGAAACCAATTCCAAAAAAGAGCGGCGGGCCATGCCCGCCGCTTTTTTATGCCGTCGAGACGGGTTCTGTCTTAAGCCGCTTTTGCTTCCGGCTTCTGGAGTGCGAAGGAATGTCCGTCCGCATCGAAGATATGCAGGTCCTCGGCATTGGCACTCAGCCGCAGCGTCGAGCCGCGCTTGACCTCGACATTTCCCGGCAACTTGGTCACCAGCGGCAGGTCGGCGCGGCCAATGTCGACATAGACCAGCTGGACCTCGCCGAGCTGCTCGACATAATCGACCGTTCCCTCGAACAGATAATCCGCGCCGGTGGCGACGATCAGGTCCTCCGGCCGCACGCCGAAGCTTACGGCCGCACCCTTCGCCGAGGCAGGCGTCGCAATCGGCACCGTAGCCTTGCGCCCGCTGACATGGCTGACGACGGTCGGGTTGCCGGTCTTGTCGATCGTCGCCGGCAGGATGTTCATGGCTGGCGAGCCGATGAACTGGGCGACGAACAGATTGCCCGGCTTCTTATAGAGATCCATCGGCGTGCCGACCTGCTCGATATGGCCGTCCTTCAACACCACGATGCGGTCGGCGAGCGTCATCGCCTCGACCTGGTCGTGGGTGACGTAGATCATGGTCGTGTTGGGCATCGATTCCTTGAGCTTGGCGATCTCGATACGCGTGGCGACGCGCAGCGCGGCATCAAGGTTCGACAGCGGCTCGTCGAACAGGAACACTTTCGGATTGCGCACGATGGCGCGGCCGATGGCGACGCGCTGGCGCTGCCCGCCCGACATCGCCTTGGGCAGCCGGTCGAGATATTTGGTCAGCTGCAGGATTTCGGCGGCCTGCTTCACGCGGCGGTCGATCTCGGCCTTGTTCTCTTTGCCGATCTTCATCGAGAACGCCATGTTGTCGTAGACGGTCATGTGCGGATAGAGCGCGTAGGACTGGAACACCATGGCGATGCCGCGCTTGGACGGCGGCACGTCATTGACCACTTCGCCGTCGATCTTCAACTCGCCCGACGTGATTTCCTCGAGCCCGGCGATGGAGCGCAGCAAGGTCGACTTGCCGCAGCCCGACGGACCGACGAAGACGATGAACTCGCCCGATTTGATATCGAGGTCGATGCCATGGAGAATGTTGAGATTGCCGTAGGACTTCTTCACTTGTCTCAGATTGACATCGGCCATTGGTTTCCTCCAGTGATTTCCTCAAAGATTTCAGTCGATGCGCCCGAACCAGGCGCCGTAGCCGCCAAGCTCGATCGAACCGGGGCTCGCTTGCCCGGAAAACCCGTGTCCCGGCAAAGGTTGCAGTGATCGGTTGCCAAGGTCAACCTTGGCCGGCTTGGCGCCGAGGTTGAAGACGCAGACGATCTGCTCGTTGCCCGCCCGGCGCGTGAAGGCAACGGTGTCGCCCTCGCTTTCGATGAAGGTGATATCGCCCTTGGCCAGTGCCGGATGGGCGCGGCGGAAGGTGAGGAAGCGCCGATAGTGCTCGAGCAGCGAAGCCGGGTCGCCCTGCTGGACATTGACCGCTTGCGCCAGATGCTTGGCCGGCACCGGCAGCCAGGGCTTTGCCTGGGAGAAGCCGCCATTCTTGGCGCTGCCATCCCACACCATGGGCGTGCGGCAGCCGTCGCGGCCCTTGAATTCCGGCCAGAAGCGGATGCCATACGGATCCTGCAAGTCCTCGAAGCGCAGATCCGCCTCGCCAAGCCCGAGTTCTTCGCCCTGGTAGAGGCAGACCGAGCCGCGCAGCGACATCAGCAATGCCGAGATGACCTTGAGATAGGCGATCGGGTCGGCTTCGCTGGCGGCCCAGCGCGAGGCCGGGCGCATCACGTCATGGTTGGAAAAGGCCCAGCACGACCAGCCGTCGCTGGCGACCTTGCCGAAGGCTTCCAGCACCGAGCGGACCTTGTCCGCGCTGATCTTTTCCGGCGCCAGGAAGTCGAAGGAATAGCACATGTGCACGCGCTTGCCGCCGGCGGTATAGGCGGCCACGACCTCCAGCCCGCGCTGCGAATCGCCGACCTCGCCGACAGCGGCGGTCGCCGGATAGTCGTCGAGCAGGGCGCGGAAGCGTTCGAGGAAACCGAGGTTTTCCGGCCGGCTCTTGTCGTAGATATGGTCCTGATAATTGTAGGGATTGACCGCCGGCGCGGTCTGGTCGTTGCGCTCTTCCGGCGGCAGCGGCGGATTGTTCTCCAGGCCCTGGCTGTGGAAGTAGAAATTGATCGTGTCGAGGCGGAAGCCGTCAACGCCGCGTTCCAGCCAGAAGCGGGTGACGTCGAGCAGCGCGTCCTGGACTTCACGGTTGTGGAAGTTGAGGTCCGGTTGCTCGGCCAGGAAATTGTGCAGGTAATATTGCTGCCGGCTGGTGTCCCACTGCCAGGCCGACCCGCCGAAGATCGACAGCCAGTTGTTGGGCGGCGTGCCGTCGGGCCTGGCGTCCGCCCACACATACCAGTCCGCCTTGGGATTGGTGCGGCTCGACCGGCTTTCCTTGAACCATGGATGGCTGTCTGCCGTGTGCGACAGCACTTCGTCGATCATCACCTTGAGACCCAGCCGGTGCGCCTCCGCCGTCAGCGCATCGAAATCGGCCAGCGTGCCGAACATCGGGTCGACGTCGCAATAGTCCGAGACGTCGTAACCGAAATCCTTCATTGGCGACTTGAAGAAGGGCGAGATCCAGATGGCATCTGCGCCAAGCGAGGCGATGTAGGGCAGCCGCCCGATGATGCCCTTGAGGTCGCCGATACCGTCGCCATTCGAATCCTGATAGCTGCGCGGATAGATCTGGTAGATGACAGCGCCTCGCCACCAGTCGCGGTCGACGGCGAGGTCAGGGTTCGAACTGGCTTTCAAAGCGGATTGCATTGTCTCAGCCTCCTTTCACCGAACCGGCAAGCAGTCCGCGGACGAAATAGCGCTGCAGCGAGAAGAACACGATCAGCGGCACGATGATGGTCACGAAGGCCGATGTCGTCAGAATCTCCCAATCGCCGCCGCGTGAGCCAAGCAACGCGTTCAGCTTGGCCGTCAGCACGATCTGGTCTGCTTCCGTACCAAGGAAAACCATCGCCACCAAGAGATCGTTCCATACCCACAGGAATTGGAAGATGGCAAACGACGCCAGCACCGGGAATGACAGCGGCAGCACGATCTTGACGAAGATCTCGAAATCGCTGGCGCCGTCGATGCGCGCCGATTCCATGATCTCGCGTGGCAGGCCGGCGATGTAGCTCCTGAGCAGGTAGATGGCGAAGGGCAGACCGAAGCCGGTATGCGCCAGCCAGATGCCGAGATAGGTTTTCGATGGTACGCCGAAGAAAGTGCCGACGCCGTTGTAGAGCTTCAACAGCGGGATCAGCGACATCTGCAGCGGCACCACCAGGAGGCCGATGATGACCGCGATCAGCAGCGCACGACCGGGAAAACGCATCCAGGCCAGTGCGTAGGCGGCAAAGGCAGCGATCAGGATCGGAATGACGGTCGCCGGAATGGTGACGGTCAGCGAGTTCATGAACGAGCGGCCGATGCCTTCGGAAAACAGCACGGTCTTGTAGTTGTCGGTGGTGAATTTCGGCGGTGCCGACGAGGCATAGTAGACGCGCTGGCCGCGATCGCCTTCGAACGCCTTGGGCGAGGCCATGACGAAGCTGCCGTCGGCATTGAGCAGCAAGGTGACGCCGTCGCCGAGATCGGCTGTCGTGCCGGCGGGATATTGCGTCGGTGCCGCCGACTTGACGCCGAAGGCGCTGATGCTGCGCTTGGCGCCGTCGCCGAAGATGTTGCCCTCGAGGACGAACTTGCCGTCCTTCTGGACTTGCGTCGAGGCGGCTGGCAGGCGACCGGCTTCGGTCTGGATGGAGCTGGAGAAGGAGTTCCACCAGCCTGAGGCGATGATCTGGTCCTTGACGCGCAGCGAGGAGACCAGGATGCCCAGCGTCGGGATGGTCCAGATCGTAACGAAGACTAGCACCGCGATGTGGACGCCAAAGCGGCTGGCGAAGGACTTTCCGGTCGCGACGGCCATCTCAATGTCCTCCCGTTTCTTTGTTCGCCTGGCGGATGTTCCAGACCATGATCGGAATGACCGCGATCATGATGATGATGGCGATGGTGGCGCCGCGGCCGAAATCACCACCGCCGCGGAACATCCAGTCGAACATCAGATTGGCCAGCACCTGGCTGTTCCACTGTCCGTTGGTCATGGTCAGCACGATGTCGAACACCTTGAGCACCAGAATGGTGATCGTGGTCCAGACGACCGCGATGGTGCCCCATATCTGCGGCACCATGATTTTCCAGAAGATCTGGAACGGATTGGCGCCGTCGATGACGGCGGCTTCCAGCGTCTCTTCCGGAATGCCGCGCAGCGCCGAGGACAGGATGACCATGGCAAAGCCGGTCTGGATCCAGATTAGGATGATCATCAGGAAGAAATTGTTCCAGAACGGCAGCGATATCCAGACCTGCGGCTGGCCGCCGAAATGCTGGATGATGGCGTTGAGGATGCCGATCTGGGTCTGGCCGTCGCCGCGATACTCGTAGATGAATTTCCAGATCACGCTGGCGCCGACGAAGGATATGGCCAGCGGCAGGAAGATCAGGCTCTTGGCGATCGTGCCCCACCAGATCTTGTCGGTGAGCACGGCGATGATCAGGCCAAGGAAGGTGCAGGCGGCGGGCACGACAGCCAGCCACAGCACGTTGTTGAGGATCGAATTGCGGAACTCACGGTCGCCCAAGGCCCATTGATAGTTGGCCAGGCCGACGAAGTTGACGCCGCCGCGATCGAGGAAGGAGAGCCGCAGCGTCTCGACCACGGGGTAGATGAGATAAATGGTCAGGATGATCATCGCCGGACCGACGAACAGCCAGGGCCGGACCAGGCCTTGCCGGCGAAGATTGTCGATAGCAGCAGTGCCGGCGACGCCGCGCGACGGGAATATCAGGTCGACCAGTTTGTTGGCGCCCCAAAAGTAGGCGACGCAACCGCCGACGCCGACGATGATGACAAATATGGCCGAGAAAATCTGAGACGCCATGCATTCCTCCCCTGCGCATGATCCGGCGAGGCTGAAGTGACCTCGGGACTAGGCGCCGATTCAGTTGTTTGGAGTGCAATCGGCCGCGAAAAATATTTCACATGCGGATTGCGCTTCACGTCGATGCGCTCATGACGAAAAGTTGCGGCGCGGGCCGCCGTGAGATCCGGGCCGGTAAGGCCCGGATCCATGCGAGAACTATGCTCGTCCCGAGTCCGGCCAGCCGCCTACTTGATGGCGTCCCAGCTCTTCTGGATGTCGGTGGCGACATCCTGCGCGGACTTGCCGCCGACCAGGTCGATCATGCCGGTCCAGAACGCGCCGGCGCCGATCTTGCCCGGCATCAGGTCGGAACCGTCGAAGCGGAAGGTCGAGGCATTGGCAAGGATATCGCCCTGCTTCCTAAGCGCGTCGCTGGCATAGGCATCCTTGTTGACCGACTTGAACGGCGTCACGAAACCGCCCTGGGCCATCCAGATTTCATGGGCAAGCGGCATCTTCAGGAATTCGATGAACGCGCGCGCACCCTTGGAGTCCTTGGTGATCATGGCGAGCGTGCCGGCGCCAAGCACGGGCGTGCCGAGTTCAGGCTTGGAGGCATAGGGCGGGAAATAGAAGAAGTCCGCGTCCTGGCCAACCTTGGTGCCTTCCGGGAAGAAAGTCGGGATGAACGATGCCTGATGGTGCAGGTAGCATTTTGGCGGCACCGAGAAGAGGCCCTTCGGGCTGTCGCGGAAATCGGTCGCCGCAACCGCCTTGGCGCCGCCATCGACCATCTTGTCGTTGGTCGCGATCTTGCCGAAGATGTCGATGGCGTTGACCACCGCCGGATCGTTGAACGGAATCTCGTTCTTCACCCATTTGTCGTAGACTTCCGGCGGCTGCGTGCGCAGCATCAGGTCCTCGACCCAATCGGTCGCCGGCCAGCCGGTGGCGCCGCCCGAACCGAGCCCGATGCACCATGGCGTGCCGCCATCGGCGATGATCTTCTTCTCGAGGTCGGCGAGTTCTTCCTGCGTCTTCGGAACAGTGTAGCCGGCTTCCTTGAAATTATCCGGCGAGTACCAGACCAGCGATTTCACGTCGGCCTTGTAGGGAAAGGCGAAGAAGCCTGGCTTGCCGTCCTTGTCCTTGAAAGTGCCGAGGTCGACCCAGGACTGGCCAGCGCCGTAATTGTCCTTGACCCATTTGGCGGTGTCGTCGCCGAGCGGTGTTAGCAGGCCCTTGGACGCCAGGTCCTGGATCAGGCCCGGCTGCGGCAGCACGGCGATGTTTGGCGGGCTACCGGCCTGTGTGTCGATGACGATCTGCTGTTCGTAATTTTCCGACGAGGAGTATTTGATCTCGGCGCCGGTCGCTTCCTGGAAATATTCAAGAACCGTGCGGATCAGGCCTTCGTCCTCGCCGCGCCAGGGTCCGAAGATGGTCAAGGTTTCGCCCTTGAGATCGACTTTCTTGAGCTCTTCGTAATTTGCCCAGTTGAAGCGCTTGTCCTCACCCGGCTTGAACTTCAGTTCGGCATGCGCGGGCGCGTTCAGGGCGAACGTGGCAAACGCAGCGCCCAGCAAAAGCATTTTCTTCATCGGTATTCCCTCCCAGTGGGTCACATACACCGGACGGAACCTCCATTCCGCCCGCCGACGCTGCAGGACTGTGACTCAGTCGCAAGGAAACCGCAACCTTTCGAAGAGTCTTCCAAAGCGCTTTGGCTTTGCTGATCTCGCCATTGATTCACTCAAGAGTCAAGAGGGGGCAGTGGCTAATCGATTTAAGCTTGAGCATTTTGTGGACAAAAAGTGCACTGCAACATGCTTTTATGGCGGCGCAGCAGTAATTTCTGTTTCAAACTCGCGCAAACCGAGCTTATGCTTGGCACTGGTATGACCACGCCCTTGTGGCGCTTGGGTCGATTCAATTTAAAAGCGCTTTGAGGAAATGGAGGCCTTTGTGAACCTCAAGCAGCTCGCGCATATGCTGGCGCTTTCGCAGACCACGGTAAGCCGGGCGTTGAACGGCTATCCGGAGGTCAACGAGGAAACGCGCCGGCGCGTCATGGACGCCGCCAAGCGCCATGGCTATCGCCCCAATCCGAGCGCGCGGCGGCTGGCGACCGGCAAGTCCGGTATGATCGGCTATGTCCTGCCGACCGGGGCCGCCGTCGACATCGATCCGCATTTCGTCGAGTTCCTGTCCGGCCTGGGCGACTATGCCCGCTCGCACGAGCTTGACCTTGTGCTGTCGCCGGCCGATGCCGACGACCAGGAGACGACCTACCGGCGCATCGTCGCCAACCGCCAGGTCGACGCCGTCTATATCTCTTCGCCGATGCCGCAGGACAATCGGGTGGCGCTGGTCAGCACGCTCGGCATTCCCTTCCTCGTCCATGGCCGCAGCGAAGGTTTCGATTTCGACTATCCCTATCTCGACATCGACAATGAGGGCGCCTTCCATGAGGCGGCGCGGCTGCTGGTCCAGCTCGGCCACCGGCGGCTGGCGCTGATCAATGGCGACGACCGCGAGACCTTCGCCATCCATCGCGAGCGCGGCGTGCGCCGGGCACTCGCGGCAAGCGGGCTGACCCTGGGCGAACGCCATGTCTGCTCCGTGGCGATGACCGAAGAAAACGGCTATCGCGCCACCAGGCGTCTGCTGGAGGCTGGCGACGCGCCGACGGCGATCGCCTGCTCCAGCCTGATCATGGCGCTGGGCGTCGTGCGCGCCGTGCGCGACCTCGGCCTCACCATTCCCGGCGACGTCTCGCTGATCGCCCATGACGACGTCTTTCCCTGGCTGAAGCCGGAGAATTTTTCCGTGCCGCTGTCGACGACGCGCTCATCGATCCGTCTCGCCGGCGCCCGTGTCGCCGAACGGCTGGCAGCGCGGATTTCCGGTCTGGAAGAGGGCGCGCGCGGCGAGGTATGGCCGGTCGACCTGGTGGTCCGAGGATCGGTCGGCGGGGCGCCGGCGTAGGGGGCTAGGTCCAATCACATTGAACGACCGGGTTCGGCCCAAAGCGGACCTTCTAGAGCAATTCCAGGAAAAGTGTGAAACGGTTTTCCGTCCGGAATTGCGTTGAAACAAAGAGTTAGAGCGGTTTGCCGTTTCCGTGAAACGGTGAACTGCTCTAATGCATTTCACTCAAAAGTGACCTTGGTTTTGAAGCAGTGACGAAGGCCCATTAACGACGCATTAGCCCGCCCGCCCCAACATGGGCCGATGAACATCGATCAGCCCAGCACGGTTTTCGGCCGGCGCGGGCGCGAGCGTAGCGCTCCGGCCGCCCCCATTAAGCGCACCGCAAGATCGGCGCGCGCTATCGGCCATATCGTGTTTGTGCTTGGCTTGACGGGCCTTCTGCTGACGGTTTCCAGTGCAATCTTCTGGACGTTGCCGGGGATTGGAAAGGCAAATGCGGAAGCCGCGCGGACAGAACAGAAAGTGGTCGAGATCGTCAACCAGCAGGTTACTCATCTGCCCCGCTCCGGGTCTTTCTCGGTGTTTTCGCCAGGCTGGTTTCATGCGGGCGCCACAGAGCCGGACTTCAACAATGTCGACATCCGGACCACGCAGGAGCTCACTTATGACGGCTATGTCACGTCGGACCTGAACCCCACCGAAATGTTCATCGGACGTGAACTCGAATTCAACGCGATGACCAAATATTTCTACACCGACCGATCGCTGCCCAAACAGCGGCTGTCTGGCCCGGAAATGGTCGAGATCAACGGTCTCTACCGCGTCATCGGCCACGATCAGCAGGCGGTGTTGATGCGACGGTTGACGATAGCCGGTCTGGTTGTCGTCGGGCTTTGTCTTGGATCGGCGTTGCTTCTGCTAGGCCGACGAGCCCGTGAACTTCCAGCGAGTTGATCGATACCATTCGCCGGATTTCTCGGACGACGATGCGCCTGGGCCCTTTTGCCAGCATTGCTCCCAGCGGAAAAATCAGTTTGATTGATGGAGCGGCTGCGGCCGAGGAACGGAGAGCCGACATGGAAGGCGCGGATCGTTGGCTGGCTCATAGCCATATGTCCGATCCGAGGCACCACGGTGCAGCGATTGTCATGCTTCCTGCAGGCATCGGACCTCTCAGCCAGGTCATCCAGGGCGTGCTGGTGCATGCTGACTGGGCAAGGGAATACGGCCTCGACGAGACGACACTCGATCCAACGGCACGCAAGACGCTGCCCATCGCCGAGCGGCTCGATGATGTCCTGAAGCGGGATCCACGGCCTCTTTGCGTCCAGCGGCCGGCGGACAAGCGATCCACCGGCACTTGCCGCGACTTCGCGCTTGCGCTCTGCTCCTTCCTGCGCTGCAGCGGCGTTCCGGCCCGTGTGCGATGCGGCTTCGCTGCTTATTTTGGTGGCGCATGGGAGGATCACTGGGTCTGCGAATATTGGGATTCCGAGACCGGCACATGGCGCCTCAGCGATGCCCAGATCGATCACATGCTGCGGCAAAGGAACCGCATTGAATTCGATTCCACCGATGTGCCGCGCCGGTTTTTCATGACGGCGGGAGAAGCCTGGCTGATGTGCCGCCGGGCGGGGGCCGACCCAGGTGCATTCGGCCACGGCAGCGTTGCCGGCTGGTGGTTCCTGAAGGTCAACGTGCTGCGCGATCACTATGTGCTGAACGCTCGCGAGACCTCGAACTGGGATCGCTGGCGCGAGGCGTCTCAACACAAACGATCGATTCCAGACGACGAGATGGAGTTGCTGGATGATTTGGCCGCACGCCCGGAGCAGCCGCTGATCGAGATCACGCCTGATTGGTTGGAACGGTAATATGCTAGCGCGGCTTCATTCCTTCGCGGCCTCGGCCGCCTTTAGGTCCAGCAGCCCATAGCCGAAATCATTGTCGCGCCCCTTGGGGCCGAGATCCTTCGCCGTTATCGCCAGCGCTTTCTCGATGTCGTCGGCCGAGCGGTCGGGGGCGGCATGGATGAGATTGGCGATAGCGCCGCTGACGATCGCCGCGGCAAACGAGGTTCCGGTGACGACGTCCGAGCCGGCGCCGCTCGGCGCCACCATCTCGACGCCGGGTGCCGAGATGAAGACATAGGCGCCACGATTGGCCTGCGGCATCAGCCCGTCCTTGGCGTCGGTGGCGGTCACCGCGATGACGCCGTCGAAGGCGGCCGGGTAGCCGTAGGGCGCCTTCGGGCCGTTGTTGCCGGCGGCGGCCACCAGCACCATGCCGAGCGCGCGGGCATTGCGGCAGGCGGCGCCGAGCAAATCGTTCTTCGGCCCGACGAAACTCATATTGATGATGCTGACATTCTGCTCCGCCGCCCAGTCGAGCGCCGACAGAATGACATCCATGGTCGACTTGCCACCTTCGAAGGCGCGGGCGTGATAAATCTTGGCGCCCGGCGCTATGCCCTCCAGCGCGCCGACGCCGGCGATCAGCCCGTCGATCGAAGTGCCATGGTCGCGCTTTTCGATAGGCACGTCAGGCATGGCGTCGAACTGCGCGGCGATGACGCCGGCCAGCGCCGGATTGGTGTCGTCGATGCCGGTATCGATGACGGCGACACGAACGTTTTCGCCGCTGGCCTGTTTGGCATCGAGCGCGATGCGATCGAAGGCATAGTTGACGATGCCGGCCGCCTGCTGCAGCGAATAGATGTGGTTGGGCTCGCGCCGCTGGGTGCGGCCATCGGCGGCAAGCTGCGCCAGCACGACGCCGACAGGACGGCCGTCGGGAATGCCGAAGCGCACCAAAGTGGTGCCAAGCAGCCGGGACTGGCGCTGCGAACGCACCTCGAGGCCGAAGGAGGCGGCGATCTGCTGCACGGCGCCGGCATCGCCATCGACGGTCACCAGCACCTCGTCGGGCACGAAATCGCCGGTCACAGCGCGCTGCGGCTGGACGGCAATGAGATCGGTCGGCGACACGATCGGGCCGCCGGCCGGTGGGCCGGCCTGGTTGTTGCCCGGCGGCGGTGCCGGTTCCGGTCGTGGTGTCGGCACCGGTGCCGGGGGCGCGACCGGGTTGGGGAACAGGTCGACGATCAGGGCGGGAAGAAAGACGGCGCCGGCCTGGGCAGGCCCCGCACCACCGGCATTGTCGCCGGCGCCGTTGCCATCCTTGGCGCAGTTGGCGCCAGCAGCGTTGGTGCCGTTGCGGCAGTCGATTTTTGTCTGGTCGCCATTGGCGGCGTTGGTCTGCGCCGACGCAGGCACGGCGGCGATTGTCATCGCCGCCGCAAGGATCGCCGCTAATCGAAGGGCCGCCTCAGCCGCCATCAACCGGTTTCCTTCCCTCGATCACAGTCTCCGCGAAGGGCTGGGCGGCAATAAGGCCGAGCTGCTTCGTATAGTCGGCCGCGTTGGCGGCGGGGATGGCAAGCCGGAAGACGCCGTCGGCGGTTGGGCCGCCGATGACCTTCAGCCCGTTGCTGCCGAGGAATGCCGAAACATCCGACATCTTCGCATCCGGTTTGAACTTGACCAGCGCGAACGGCAGTTTCGCCAGATCATCTTCCGCGCCGGCGATCTCGAAATCCTTGCCTTTGCCGCCGGGCTGCACCAGGGATTGCACCGCGATCAGCGCCAGCAGGACCGCGGCCGCCGCCCAGGCGACGCCGACCGGCACCGCCATGAAGCGGCCCCAGGCCTGCGCCAGCCAGGACGAGCCTGCCGGCTTGCGCGCGGGTCCGGCCTCGGCGTCGAACGCCTTGGCGAAGCGGCTGAGCGCATCGGCGGGCGGGCGGATTGCTTCATTGGCGGCCGATGTGCCGGAGAATTCGGCCTCGGCTTCGCCAAGGGCTGCCATTGCCGCCGGATCGGTCGCCAGCCATTCCTCGACGGCTTCGAGGTCGGAGCCTTCCAGCGAGCCGCTCAGGTAGAACGGCAGCAGCGTTTCCATTTCGTCGCGGCGCGACATCTTTTCAGCGGCGCTCATGGCCACCCCCTGTCGTAACCGGCGGCCTTGAGGGCATCACCGAGTTTCTTGCGGGCGTAGAACATCCGGGTCTTGACGGTCGCGACCGGGATGCCGAGCACCTCGCCGATCTCGGTCACCGATTGTCCGTGATAATAGGCAAGGTCGATCACCGTGCGATGCTCTTCGGGCAAGGCGTCGATGAAGCGGCGCAAGGCGGCGGCCTTGTCCTCTTTCATCGTGACGACCTCCGGCGTATCGGCGCCGTCGGGCACCGCGGCGGCGGCCTCGTCGTCGATCCAGTCTTCCTTTTTCTTGCGCAGCAGCGACAGCGCCTTGAACCGGGCGATGCCGAGCAGCCATGTCGAGACTTCGGAGCGTCCCTCGAACCCTGGCGCCTGTCGCCACAGTTCAAGAAAAACTTCGTTCGCGATATCGTCAGCCATCATTTCCGATCCCGTCTGGCGCGCCACGAAGCGGTAGACCCGCGCGTGGTGACGCATGAACAGGAGCCGAACGGCGGCACGGTCGCCCTTCGCGACCCGGTCGACAAGCGCGCGATCGGTCTCCGTCGCTGCCGTCATGGCCGGTCGAGCCGCCTGGCTCCTGTCTGCTCTGTCGCTGATCGGTCCAAAAAGGTTCATCCTCCGCCAAGGAATTTGCGGAGGCTAACTGAAGAAAGGGGCGGTTGCCAGAGCCGAGCCTTTTTCCTTCTCCCACGGGGGAGAAGGGGGAGCTAAATCAAAAACGGCTTCGCCTTCATCGTCGCCGGCACCGGTACGCCGAGCCGGCTCAGCACCGTCGGCGCCAGCTGCAACTGGTCGAGCAGCGTGTCGCCCTCGGGTCCCTTGCCGGGGCCGAAATAATACAGCGCGAAATCCTGCATCTCGTCGTCGTGGCCGCCATGGTGGCCACGATCGGTCTGGCCATGATCGGCGGTGACCATCACCTCGTAGCCGGCTTGGATCCAGCCCGGCAGGAAAGCAGCCAGCATGCCGTCCATCGCATAGACGGCATGGTCCATCTCGTGGCAGTCGTGACCGAAGCGATGGCCCATCGAATCCAGCGTACAGGTGTGCAGGATGCCGTAGTCGATGCCATGGCGTTTGGTCAGCATGGTCAGGGTCGCGAACAGGTCGACATCGCTCGGCGTCATCTGGTTGCGCAAATTGTAACCGGTCATGGTGTGGAACCGGCCATGCGTGATCGGCCCGCTTGGCTCGTCATATTCCATGTCCTCGACCAGATCGAACGGGTAGGAGCGGAAGAATTCCGACCAGTAGGAATGCGTTACCGCGCCTGTCTTGCCGCCGGCCTTGCTGACTTCGGAGAAGATGTCAGGCTGCCCGACGCGAAACCGGTTTTCGTTGGAAAGAATGCCGTGCACCTGTGGCGACACGCCGGTGTGGATCGAGGCATAGCAACAGGCCGAGGTCGACGGCAGCACCGAGCGCATCTTCCAGACCTTTGCCTCGCCCGATTGCACCCAGCCCTCGAGATTGCCCATCAGCCGGCGCCAGTTCCGATAGGGGACGCCATCGAGGATGATGAGCAGCAGCTTGGAGTCGAGCGCCATGGGTAGCCTCTTGCAGTCGTTCGTTGAAACAAGTACGCCGCGTGTCCCTGGGACACGCGGCGCTTTTCAGTACCAGCCTGGCGTTAAGCGGTCAGCCAGCACGCGCCAAGCGCGTAGCCATCCATCATCTCACCGTTGGGGTTCTTGACCCAACCGGCAATCTTGTTGGTGGCGGCCGCGTCGATGAACTGGTTGAAGAACGGCACGATCAGGCCGCCTTCGTCGCGCATCATCACCGCCATGTCGTGGTAGATCGCCTTGCGCTTGGCCTGGTCGAGTTCGGCGCGGGCGGTAAGCAGCATCTTGTCGAACTCCGGCCGCTTGAAGCGCGTGTCGTTCCAGTCGGCGGTTGAGACATAGCCGGTGGAGTACATCTGGTCCTGCGTCGGGCGGCCGCCCCAGTAGGAAAGGGAGAAAGGCTTCTTGTTCCAGACTTCCGACCAGTAACCGTCGCCGGGCTCGCGCTTGATCTCGATCTTGATGCCGGCCTTGGCGCAGGACTGCTGGTAGAGCTGGGCTGCATCGACAGCGCCGGGGAAAGCGACGTCGGAGGTGCGCAGCAGGATGGAGCCGCTATGGCCCGACTTCTTGTAGGCTGCGGCCGCCTTCTCCGGATCGAATTTGCGCTGCTCGATGTCGGTTGAAAACAGCGGATAGGCTTCATTGATCGGGAAGTCGTTACCGACCGAGCCATAGCCGCGCAGGATCTTTTCCAGCAACTCGTCGCGGTCCATGGCGAGCTTCAGTGCCATGCGCAGGTCATTGTTGTCGAAGGGCGCGGTGTCGCAGAACATGTTGAACGGATAGTAGCCCCTGCCCGAGACGTTCTCGATGGTGACACCGGGGATGCGCTTGACCAGGTCGACAACTTTCGGCTCGACACGGTTGATCAACTGCACCTGTCCGCCCTGAAGTGCCGCCAGCCGCGCCGTCGCGTCATTGATGACGACGATCTCGACCTGGTCGGCATGGCCCATTTTGTCGCCCTGCCAGTAGTTGGCGAAGCGCTCGCCGCCATGGCGCACGCCTGGCTGGTTGACGGTGACCTTGTAGGGTCCGGCGCTGATGCCGGCATTCGGATTGTCCTTGCCGCCATTCGGCTGGATGACGAGGTGGTAGTCGGCCATCAGATAGGGGAAGTCGGCGTCTGCGTCGCCGAGCGTGACCACCACTTCCTTACCGCTCGGCTTGATCGTCTTGATGTTCTTCAGCACGCCCAGTGCACCCGACTTCGACTTCTCGTCGGCGTGGCGCTCGAGTGTGGCAGCGATATCTTCCGCGGTCACGGTCTTGCCATTGTGGAATTCGATGCCGTCGCGCACCTTGATCGTCCAGGTCTTGGCGTCTGCCGAGGCGCCGATCTCCTGCGCGATCAGGTTCTCGACGCCACCTTCCGGCGTCAGTCGGACGAGATATTCGCCCCACTGTTTGGCGAAGCTGTAAGTGACCTGGCTGAGGTTCAGCGCTGGATCGAGGCTGTTGGTCGATTCACCGCCCTGCAGGCCCGCCTTGATGATGCCGCCCTTGACCGGCGTCTGTGCGAAGGCTTTCCCGGCCAGCGCCGTTGCCAGCGCCACCGACACACCCAGTGCCGCCGTGCGGCCAAGGAAGTCGCGACGCGATATCCGGCCCTGGCCGGCGAGATCAGCGAGATGGTCGAGTTCAGTCTTCATGTCCTACCCCTTGTTGAAAACAACGTCACGAGCAGCGCCCGTCCGGAAGGACGTGTCGCGCTCTAGTGTTGCATACGGATGACGATGGTCGCTCTGAGCCAGACGCTGACTAATTCCCCGCGCTGGCCATGCGCCGCCCCTTGATCGCCTTTTCCAGCCAGCCGATTTCCATCTCCGGGACCGATGACAGGAGAAGGTCGGTGTAGTCATCGAAGGGGGGCGTCAGCACCTTGCTTTTCGCGCCATAGCGCACCACCTCGCCGCGATACATCACCGCGATCGAATCGGCGATCGATTTCACCGTCGCCAGATCGTGGGTGATGAACAGATAGGCGACATTCTCCTCCTTCTGCAGCTCGAGCAGCAGCTTCAGGATGCCGTGCGCCACCAGGGGGTCAAGCGCCGAGGTCACCTCGTCACAAATGATCAGCTTGGGTTTTGCCGCGAGCGAGCGGGCGATGCAGACGCGCTGCTTCTGGCCGCCTGAAAGTTCGGCCGGATAGCGGTCGGAAAAGCCCTTGCCCATCTCGATCTTGTCGAGCAGTTCGGCGACGCGTTTGTCGCGCTCCTTGCCGCGTATGCCGAAATAGAATTCGAGCGGCCGGCCGATGATGGTGCCGACGGTCTGGCGTGGGTTCATCGCCACGTCGGCCATCTGGTAGATCATCTGCAACTGCCGCAGATCTTCTTTCGGCCGGTCGGCAAGCTTGTTGGCCAGTGGACGGCCGTCAAAGGTGACGGTGCCTTCTTCCGGGGGCAGCAAACCGGTGATGGCACGCGCCAGCGTCGACTTGCCGGAGCCGGACTCGCCGACGACGGCCAGCGTCTGGCCCGGAAAAATGTCGACCGAGACGTTCTTCAGCACCTTGATGTGGCTGCGGCCATAGGCGGCGGTGACGTTTTTGACCGACAGGAACGGTGTCGTGCCGGGTTTTTGCTCGGCATGCTCGATCTCGTGCACCGACACCAGTGCGTTGGTATACTCTTGGCGCGGTTCCTTGATGATCTGGCGCGTGCCGCCCCATTCGACCAGCCGGCCATGGCGCAGCACCATAATTTCGTCCGAGACCTGGGCGACGACGGCAAGGTCGTGGGTGATGTAGAGCGCCGCCACATGGGTGTCGCGGATGGCGTCCTTGATCGCCGCCAGCACGTCGATCTGCGTCGTCACGTCGAGCGCCGTCGTCGGTTCGTCGAAGACGATCAGGTCCGGCTCGGAGCACAGCGCCATCGCCGTCATCACGCGCTGCAACTGGCCGCCCGAGACCTGGTGCGGGAAGCGTTCGCCGATGGTTTCGGGGTTTGGCAGGCTGAGCTTCTTGAACAACGCCACGGCGCGTTTCTCAGCCTCGGCCCGTGTCGCTGTGCCGTGCAGCAGCGTGGCTTCCACCACCTGGTCCATCAGCCGGTGCGCCGGGTTGAAGGCGGCGGCTGCCGATTGCGCGACGTAGCAGACCTCGCGGCCGCGCAGCTTGCGAAAGCCTTCCTTGCCGCCCTTGAGGATATCGCGGCCGTTGAGGATGACCTCACCGCCCGTGATGCGCACGCCGCCGCGGCCATACCCCATGGACGACAGGCCGATGGTCGACTTGCCGGCGCCGGATTCGCCGATCAGGCCGAGCACCTTGCCCTTTTCCAGCGTCAGCGAGACGTCGTGCACCAGCACGATGTTCTTCGGCGCCTCGCCGGGCGGGTAGACTGTAGCCTCGATGCGCAGATTGCGGATGTCGAGCAGCACGCCGGGTTTCGCTTTGGTGTCAGCCATCACCCGCGTCCTCCCTTCAGGCTTGTCGTACGGTTGAGCACCCAGTCGGCGACCAGATTGACCGAAATCGCCAGCATGGCGATCGCCGCCGCCGGGATGAGTGCTGCGCCTATGCCGAAGACGATGCCATCCTTGTTTTCCTTGACCATGCCGCCCCAGTCGGCATCCGGTGGCTGCACGCCAAGGCCGAGGAAGGACAGTGTCGACAGGAACAGCACCGCATAGATGAAGCGCAGCCCGAGTTCCGAAACAAGCGGCGACAGCGCATTGGGCAGGATCTCGCGGAAGATGATCCAGGCGCTGCCTTCGCCGCGCAGCTTTGCGGCTTCAACGTAATCCATGACGTTGATGTCGACGGCGACCGCGCGCGACAGACGGTAGACGCGCGTCGAGTCGAGAATGCCCATCACCAGGATCAGCGTCACCAGGTTGGTCGGCAGCACGGAGAGGACAACCAGGCCCATGATCAGCGTCGGGATCGACATCAGGAGATCGACCAGGCGCGACAGGATCGTGTCGAACCAGCCGCCGAACACCGCCGCCGAGAACCCCAGTATGGCGCCGAGCGAGAACGACAGCGCGGTGGCCAGCACCGCGATGAACAGAGTGATACGGGCGCCGTAGATCATCCGCGACAACAGATCGCGGCCGAGATTGTCGGTGCCCAGCCAATGCGCCGCCGACATCGGCTCCCAGACATCGCCGACGATCTCGGCATTGTCATGCGGTGAGATCCAGGGCGCGAAGATCGCCGCCAGAACGAACAGCGCCGTCAGGATTATGCCGATCAGCGCGGGGATGGGGATGCGTTTGATATCGAGCATGCCCGCCCCCTATTTCGGATGTCGAAGACGCGGATTGGCGATGATCGCCGCTATGTCCGCGATGATGTTGAGACTAATGTAGACGGCGGCGAAGATCAGGCCGACGGCCTGCACCACCGGCACGTCGCGCTTGGTCACATGATCGACGAGATATTGTCCCATGCCGGGATAGACGAAGATCACCTCGACCACGACGACGCCGACGATCAGATAGGCGAGGTTGAGCATGACGACGTTGATGATCGGCGCGATGGCATTGGGGAAGGCGTGCTTGCGGATGACGTTGAAGGCCGACAGGCCTTTCAATTCCGCCGTCTCGACATAAGCCGACTGCATGACATTGAGGATCGCCGCGCGGGTCATGCGCATCATGTGGGCGAGCACCACCAGCGTCAGTGCCGTCGCCGGCAGCGCGATCGCCTGCATCCGCTCACCGAACGGCATGCCGTCATAGACAGTCGAGATGCCGGGAAAGATCTGCCACTTCACGGCGAAGAAATAGACCAGCACATAGCCGATGAAGAATTCCGGGAAGGAGGTCGACGCGAGCGCCAGTCCGGAGATCAGC
Organism: Mesorhizobium sp. P2_E9; assembly: GCF_056403815.1. Lineage (NCBI taxonomy): Bacteria > Pseudomonadati > Pseudomonadota > Alphaproteobacteria > Hyphomicrobiales > Phyllobacteriaceae > Mesorhizobium > Mesorhizobium sp. P2_E9. Next base: position 171,079 of record NZ_JBFUET010000007.1, on the reverse strand, counting down.
TTGTCTACCCAGCCATTGCGGTAACGCACCGCGATCAGGCCGAGGATGATTGCCAGCGGCACCGCTACGATCGCCGCCCAGAAGGCGAGGAACAGCGTATTCCACAGCCGGCCCTTGATCGAAGTCGCGATGTCCTGGCCGCTCGACATGGCCGTGCCGAGGTCGCCGGTCAGCACGCCGCCGAGCCAGTGGAAATACCTGACATAGGCCGGGTCGTTCAGCCCGAGCTGCTCGCGCAGATTGGCGAGCGACTCCGGCGTCGCCGATTGTCCGAGGATGGCTTGCGCGACGTCGCCGGGCAGGATCTGGGTGCCGGCGAAGATCAGGACCGATATGGCCAACAGAAGGAGGATGCCCAGCGCAATGCGCTGGGCGATTAGTTTCAGGATGGGTGAGGACATCTCCGCAAAGCCGGACTCAGGCCTGCAGCCAGCACTTCGCCAGGGCGTAACCGTTCATCAGTTCCTGATGCGGATCATCCACCCAGCCGTCGACCTTCGCACCGGTCGCGTCGATGAACTGGTTGAACATCGGCAGGATCAGGCCGCCTTCGTCGCGCACCAGAACAGCCATGTCGTGGTACATCTGCTTGCGCTTGGCATCGTCGAGCTCGGCGCGCGCCGCAAGCACCATCTTGTCGAAGTCCGGGCGCTTGAAACGCGTGTCGTTCCAGTCGGCGGTCGACAGATAGGCGGTCGAGTACATCTGGTCCTGCGTCGAGCGGCCGCCCCAGTAGGAAGCGCAGAAGGGCTGCTTGTTCCAGACCTCGTTCCAGTAACCATCGCCGGGCTCGCGCTTGAGCTCGATCTTGATGCCTGCCTTGGCCGCGCTCTGCTGGAAGAGCTGCGAGGCATCGACCGCGCCCGGGAAGGCGACGTCCGAGGTCCGCAGCAGCACGGTGCCGTCATGGCCAGACTTCTTGTAGTGGAACTTGGCCTTGTCGGGATCGTACTTGCGCTGCTCGATCTCGGTGAACAGCGGATAGGCCGAGTTGATCGGGAAGTCGTTGCCGAGCGAGCCATAGCCGCGCAGCACCTTGGTCAGCATCTCTTCGCGGTCGATGGCGAGCTTCAGCGCCATGCGCAGGTCGTTGTTGTCGAACGGCGCCGTGTCGCAATGCATGATGAACACGTAGTGACCAGGACCGGCGTGGTTGCGGATGGTCACGCCCGGCACGCGCTTGATCAGGTCGACGATCTTCGGCTCGACGCGGTTGATCATGTTGACCTGGCCGCCCTGCAGGGCCGCCGTGCGCGCCGTGGCGTCGTTGATGACGATGACCTCGATCTGGTCGGCATGACCCATCTTGTCGCCCTGCCAGTAATTGGCGAAACGCTCGCCGCCATGGCGCACGCCGGGCTCGTTGGTCTTGACCACATACGGGCCGGCCGAGATGCCGGCATCGGGCTTGTCCTTGCCGCCGTTCGGCTGGACGATCAGGTGATAGTCGCTGAGCAAATAGGGAAGGTCGGCGTTGGCCTCCTTCAGCGTCAGCACCACTTCCTTGCCGTTGGCCTTGATGGTCTCGATGCCCTTCATGTAGCCGAGCGCGCCGGATTTCGACTTTTCGTCGGAATGGCGTTCGAGCGTGGCGGCAACGTCCTCGGCAGTCACGGTCTTGCCGTTGTGGAATTCGACGCCGTCGCGGATTTTCAGCGTCCAGGTCTTCGCGTCCTTGGACGAGCCGATCTCCTCGGCGATGCGGTTCTCGAGCTTGCCGTCCGGCGAAAGCTCGACGATCATTTCGCCCCAGCACTTGCCGAAAGCGAACGGCACCTGCGTCATCATCAGCGCCGGATCGAGGCTGTTGGTGGATTCACCGCCGACCAGGCCGGCCTTGATGGTGCCGCCCTTGACCGGACCCGCCGCGCGGGCCGCATTGGAAAGTAGCGTGTTGGCGAAGGGCGCGGCGATGCCGAGCGCTGCCGCCCGGCCGAGAAAATCGCGACGGCTCAGCTTGCCCGCTGCAACGCGCCGGCTAAGGAATTCCAGTTCGTTTGACATATTGAGTTCCTCACTCTGTTGGTTCGACTCTACGGTCGATTTTCTTGCTTCTTGTGAGGGGAATAATGACCGTAAGGGAAAGCGGTAAGCAAGACCGAATGCGACATGCCGTGGCGTAAATCGTACGTCGCATTTGGACCAACGGCGTCAGCGCTCAAACAAGCGCGCGCGGAATCCTTTCCTCGAAACTGCGCTCGAAGACGATTTTTTCACCCTCATAAGCTTCGATTCTGGCGCTGACGATAAAGTTTTGCGCGTCCGATCGCATCTCGGCCCATGTCTCGGTGCGCACCGACCATCCATTTCGCGACAGTGTCTGCGTCCAATGTGTTTTTCCTGAAGCTGACAATGGATTGTCTGGATGGATCGTCCAGGTCTCGCGGACGATGCTGCCGTTGACCAGCCCGTGGTCGAGATCGCGCACCGCGCCGAAATCATCCGCTATGGAAAGCGTGACGATTCCCGTCTTTTCGTCGCGATCGACATGGCGTTCGGAATTGGCGGCACGGATCGTTTCGGTCGCCCAGGGTGTGGCACCTTCCGGCTCGGCGAACGTCGTTTCGTTGCCTGTCGCCAACGGCCGTAGCGGCAAGGCCAGTGCCGCTGCCGACAAGGTGAGTTGCACCGGCTCCGGCGAGGGCCAGATGGCAGGCCAATAGGTGTTCGACACGGCAATCCGCAGGCGGTGGCCGGCCGGCACGCGGTAGGCGCATTGATCGAGCACGACACGCGCCGACACGGTTGCATCAGGCACCAGGGCTTGCGGGAATTCGTGCGAGTCGCGGTGCGTCAGGTTGAGCACGCCATAGGAGATCAGTTCCGAAGCGCCGTCGGGATGCACGTCGCACAGGCGAACAGCGATGTTGGCCTGCGGGCGATCGGAAGAGAACGTGACCTGAACTTCGGGTGCACCGACAATGTCGATGGCCTCGCTGAGTTCCGGCTGGTCGAAACACACCGACAGCGCATCGTCGGGACGCTGGTCGCCCGGCAGTTCCGGGCCGAAGGTGAACGGGAAATACTCGCCACCAGCAAGGCCGCAGGTCTGCGGCGAGGCGATGATGGCCGGTTTGCTCCCCTTGGGCAGCAGATCGATCGCCTGGACCTTGATGGCGGGCGCCGGCCATTGTTGCTCCGCCACCCAGCGGCCCGGCCGCTCCGGGTGCCAACGGGCCGGACGCACGCTGTCCATTACATAGGCGCGGTAGGCGGGATCGTCCTCGACGCCGGTCTCGGTGCCCTTCAGCCAATGGTCCCACCAGCGCAGCGCCTCCTGCAGGAAGCCGATGGCCGGCTGAGGCCCGGCATAATGCGGATATTTGTGGATCCAGGGGCCAACGATGCCCTTCACCGGCGCCTCGATCTTGGTGACGAGGTGCGAGATCGTGTTGCGGTAGCCGTCATGCCAGCCGCCGATCGACAGGACTGCCGCCTTGACTGCTGAAAAATCCTCGCAGATCGAACCGCGTTTCCAATAGGCATCGCGGTGCTGGTGGCTGAGCCAGAGCGGCAAAAGGAAGGACTGGTTCTCCAGCCGCGTCAGCCACAGATCGCGCCAGCGATTGTCGCCGGCGATCAGCGGATCCGGCGGCCGCGACGAATAGGACAGCATCGTCGAGGCCCAGCCGAAATTCTCGATCAGCAGGCAGCCGCCCTTGTAGTGGATGTCGTCGGCGTAGCGGTCGACGGTCGAGCAGAGGCTGATCACCGCCTTCAGCGCCGGCGGCTGCTTGGCCGCCACCTGCAGGCAGTTGAAGCCGCCCCAGGAAATGCCCATCATGCCGACATTGCCGTTGCACCAGGGCTGGCTTGCGGCCCAGGCGATGACGTCGCAGGCGTCCTGCAATTCCTGCTCGGAATATTCGTCGTCCATCAGCCCTTCGGAATCGCCATTGCCGCGCATGTCGACGCGGATCGAGGCGTAGCCGTGACCGGCGAAATACGGATGCGTCAGCTGGTCGCGAAAGATGGTGCCGTCGCGCTTGCGGTAGGGCAGATGCTCGAGGATGACAGGCACCGGATCGTCGCCGGCATCCTCCGGCATCCACACCCGCGCCGACAACCGGCAGCCATCCGGCATGACGATGCCCATATCGGGGAATTCGGCGACCTTGCGGGGAAATTCGGTGATAGTTTTCATGGGTGCGCATAACGCCCCGCGGCGCGGCAAGTTTCAATCGCCATTCGCGACTGGCGCAGCGAATTATGCGACCTGTGCCGCAGTCTGCCGCACACGCTTAGTTCAGCGGAATGTCGTTTTCGTCCTTGCTCGCCTGGTAGGCGCCGGACAGCTCGTCATAACGGGCCGAGATCTCGCCGATGCGCGTTTCCAGCCTCTGGCGCTCGGCCTCGGGCAGCGCCCGCACCAGCCTGCGGATGGAAAAGCTCTGCCAATACGCATTCTCGGCATTGTAGCCGCCGGGATCGAGGGTGAAGACCTCTTTCAGAATCTTCAGATCGTGCGGGATAGCAAAACTGTCGCGCGAATCCTCGTGGCTGAACAAATAGTAGAAATTGTCGAAGCCGGTCCAGGTGATCGCCGACAGGCAAAGCGAGCACGGCTCGTGCGTGGCGATGAAGATGGCGTCCTTGGTGTCGACACGCTCGGCCCTGGGCATTTCGTAGAAACGCTTTAGGCAGTGCACCTCGCCATGCCAGAGCGGGTTCTCGATCTCGTTGTTGGTCTCGGCCAGCACCAGCGAGCGATCATCCTTGCGCAGGATCGCCGCGCCGAACAACTTGTTGCCGTGGGCGACGCCGTCCGCCGTCTTCGGCACGATGTCGTGCTCGATGACATCGAGCAGGCGGTCGATCAGGGAAATATCGGTCATGACTTGGTCTGGTCCGGGAGATGGATCTCGTAGGCGTGCGAGAAGTGGAATTCTTCGAGGTTGGAACCCTCACCGCCGCGGTCGACGATCAGAAAATCCTGAGCCTCGCCGAGCGGCGTCAGCACGCCATGCCAGAGATTGCGGGAATAGTTGATGCCTTGTCCGGGCGCGGTGATGAACGCATGCGGCTCGCCCGGGCCCTCCTTGCCGTCATGGCAGACGACGACCAGGAATGGGCGCGGTGACAGCGGGATGAAAGCCTGGCTGCCGAAGGGGTGACGCTCGACCATGGTCAGTTTCAGCGGCAGTTCGTAAGGCATGCCGCGCACCATCGAGATCAGCACCCGGGCTTTTGGCCCTGCTGCTTCGGCCGTGGCGAGGTCGTGGTAGCGCTCGGCTTTGCCGCCATTGATCGGGTAGTGGTTGTCGCCGCCCATGTCGATAACGTCGCCGAATGCGGCAAAGCTCTCACGGGTTAGCGGCCGCGCGACGATGCGGGTCACGGCGCCCGCCTTGCAATGCCGGCACTGCCAAGCTTGGCGTGGCGGTTGACGTCCTTGTAGAGCAGATAGCGGAATTTTCCGGGGCCGCCGGCATAGCAGGCCTGCGGGCAGAAGGCGCGCAGCCACATATAGTCGCCGGCCTCGACCTCGACCCAGTCCTGGTTGAGGCGATAGACCCCCTTGCCTTCCAGCACATAGAGCCCGTGCTCCATGACATGCGTCTCGGCGAAAGGAATAACGGCACCTGGCTCGAGCGTGACGATGGTCATGTGCATGTCGTGACGCAAATCGGCCGGATCGACGAACCGTGTCGTCGCCCAGCGGCCTTCGGTGCCGGGCATCGGCGTCGGTGCGATCTCCTGCTCGTTGGTGAAGAAGGCTTCCGGCGTGTCGAGACCGTCGACCGCCTCGTAAGCCTTGCGAATCCAATGGAAGCGGACTGCCGCCTTGCTTTCGTTACGAACGATCCAGCCGCTGGACGGCGGCAGGAAGGCAAAGCCGCCTGGCCGCAAGACATGCTTCTTGCCGGCCAGCAGGACCGTCAGTTCGCCTTCGACCACGAACAGGGCGCCCTCGGCGCCGGAATCGGGTTCCGGCCGCTCGCTGCCGCCGCCCGGCGCGACCTCGACGATGTATTGCGAAAACGTCTCGGCGAAGCCGGACAGCGGTCGCGACAGGATCCAGACGCGGGTCTTGTCCCAGAACGGCAGGGCGCTGGTGACGATATCCTGCATCACGCCCCTGGGGATGATGGCATAGGCCTCGGTGAAGACGGCGCGGCCGGTCAAAAGCTCGGTCTGGCCGGAATGGCCGCCATGCGGCGCATAATAGGTTCGCTCGGGCATCCTGATCGTATCCATGGGTTCAAACCTATTGCGGTAGCATGTCTTTGAGGCGGAGCAGCGCGATGCGCTCGACCTGTTTGCAGGCGGTCTCGAATTCGACGCCACGGCCGTTGCCGATACGCGCCTCGAATTCGGCGAGGATCTCCTCCTTGGTCTTGCCCTTCACCGCGATGATGAAGGGAAAGCCGAAGGTGGTGACGTAGGCGGCGTTGAGCTTGGAGAACAGTTCGCGTTCCTTGTCGGTCAGCGCGTCGAGGCCGGCGGAGGCCTGTTCCCGGGTCGATTCCGCCGTCAGTCGCCTGGCCTTGGCCAGCTTGCCGGCAAGGTCGGGATGGGCGTTGAGGACACCGAGCCGCTCGGTCTCGCTGGCGGAACGGAAGATGCGGCAAAGCGCATTGTGCAGGCCGCCTGCCGTGTCGTGTGCCGGACCGAGTTCCAGCTCGTAGGCCCGTTCCGCGATCCAGGGCGAATGCTCGAACACGCCGCCGAAGGTGTGAACGAAGGTCTCGAATTCCATCTTCGACGGGCGCAGTGCCGCCGGCTTGTAGGGATGGTTCTCCTGCCAGTGCCTGGCGATGTCGATGCGCCGCGCCAGCCAGACCTTGTCGTGCGATCTGACATAGTCGACGAAGCGCTTCAGTGCCGCCACCCGGCCCGGTCGCCCAACGAGGCGGCAATGCAGGCCGATATTCATCATGCGCGGTCGCCCGGCCTTGCCCTCGGCATAGAGCGTGTCGAAACTGTCCTTCAGATAGGCGAAGAACTGGTCGCCCGAATTGAAGCCCTGCGGCGTGGCGAAGCGCATGTCGTTGGCGTCGAGCGTATAGGGGATGATGAGCTGCGTGCCGCCGCTATGTTCGAACCAATAGGGCAGTTCATCGTCATAGGTGTCTGAGACGTAGTCGAAGCCACCCTCTTCAGCGACCAGCCGCACCGTGTTGACCGAGGTGCGGCCCGTATACCAGCCGGTCGGGCGCTGGCCGGTCACCTCGTAATGCAGCTTGATCGCTGCTTCGAGGTCACGGCGTTCATCTTCCGGCGCATGGTCGCGGTAGTCGATCCATTTCAGCCCGTGCGAGGCGATTTCCCAGCCGGCGTCCTGCATGGCCGTGACCTGGTCGGGCGAGCGTGCAAGTGCTGAGGCGACGCCGTAGCAGGTCACCGGAACCTCGGCTTCGCTGAACAGGCGCAGCAGCCGCCAGAAGCCGGCCCGCGCGCCATATTCGTAGATCGATTCCATATTCCAGTGGCGCTGACCCACCCAAGGTGCCGCGCCGACGATCTCAGACAGGAAAGCTTCCGAAGCCTTGTCGCCGTGCAGCACGCAATTCTCACCGCCCTCTTCGTAGTTGACGACGAACTGCACGGCGACATGCGCACCGCCAGGCCATTTCGGATCCGGCGGATTGGCTCCGTAGCCGCGCATATCTCTGGTGTAACGCATTGCCCCTCCTGCCGGACACTGCCGGAAGTTGTGATCAGGATAGTCGAAAGGGTTGCCGGCGCATTCCCTTGAAATTTTTGAAAGTGTTTTTGTACCGCTCCGCTCGACCGGGACTTATGCATCGCCTTTAATTGGCGCACAATTCATTGCTTTGTTCGACTGTACCGGGAATGGGAGGCGCCAGTGGCAGAAACGTCGAAGGCCGATGGCGGACGTCTGACGACCCACGTGCTGGACACGGCGACCGGCAAGCCGGCGGCCGGGTTGTCGATTGCGCTTTATCACCTTGAGGGCGACGCGCGGACACATCTGAAGACCGTTATCACCAATGCCGACGGCCGCTGCGACGCACCACTGCTCGCCGGAGCGGAATTCCGTACCGGCGAATACGAACTGGTGTTCGCCGCTGGCGATTATCTGCGCGGCCAGGGCACAAAGCTGCCTGAGCCGGCCTTCCTCGACAGCGTGCCGATCCGCTTCGGCATGGCGGAAGCGGTGCACTATCATGTACCATTGCTGATCTCGCCCTACGGCTATTCGACCTACAGGGGGAGCTGAGGCATGGCCAAGATTTCTGTCCGCAACGAGATCCGTTTCATCCTCAATGGCAGGGATGTCGTGTTGTCGTCGGTGGCGCCTGACGCGACCTTGCTCGACTGGCTGCGGCTCGACAGTTCGCTGCGCGGCACCAAGGAAGGTTGCGCCGAGGGCGATTGCGGCGCCTGCACCGTGCTGGTCGGCAAGCTTTCCGCTGGCGGGCTGGTCTATGAAAGCGTCAATGCCTGCATCCGCTTCCTCGGCTCGCTCGACGGCACCCATGTCGTGACGGTCGAGCACCTGCGCGGCGAGCCCGGCCAGTTGCATCCGGTGCAGCAGGCGATGGTCGATTTCCACGGCTCGCAATGCGGCTTCTGCACGCCGGGCTTCGTCATGTCGCTATACGGCCTGTGGATGAAGTCGCCCGATCCATCGAACGCGGCCATCGAAAAGGCCCTGCAAGGCAATCTCTGCCGCTGCACCGGCTACGAGGCGATCATGCGCGCCGCGCACGCCATCTCCAGCTACGGCAAGGCGGCGAAGGATCCGCTGGCGGTGGAGCGCAAGGCGATCACGGCGAGGCTCGAAGCCTTGCGGGACGGCGCGCGGATCGAGATCGGTTCGGCCAAGGCGCGGCTCATCGTGCCGGCCAATGTCGACGATTTCGCCGCCGTGCTCGACAAGGAACCCGGCGCCACCATCGTTGCCGGTTCGACTGATGTCGGCCTGTGGGTGACCAAGCACATGCGCGACATCTCGCCGGTGATCTTCATCGGCAATCTCGACGGGCTTTGCACGATCTCGGAAGACAAGGGCGTCATCTCGATCGGCGCCGGCGTCACTTACACCGAAGCCTTCTCGACGCTCGCCAAACGCATCCCGACGCTGGGGCCATTGTTCGACCGCATCGGCGGCGAACAGGTGCGTAACATGGGCACCATCGGCGGCAACATCGCCAACGGGTCGCCGATCGGCGACACGCCACCGCCATTGATCGCGCTCGGCGCGCGGCTGACGCTGCGCAAGGGCAAGAAGCGGCGCACGATTCCGCTGGAAACCTTCTTTATTGCCTATGGCAAGCAGGAGTTGCAGCCGGGCGAGTTCGTCGAAGCCGTGCATGTTCCTATCCCGGCCAAGGACGCAAAGTTTGCCGTCTACAAAATTACAAAGCGCCGCGATGAGGACATAACCGCTGCCCTTGGCGCGTTCTTCCTGACGCGGGCCAAGGACGGCACGGTCGCCGACGTGCGCATCGCCTATGGCGGCATGGCGGCGACGCCGAAGCGGGCGTCTTCTGTCGAAAAGGCGCTGCTCGGCAAGCCCTGGACCGAAGAGATGGTCGAGACGGCGATGGCCGAATACGCCAGGGATTTCACGCCGCTTACCGACATGCGGGCAAGCGCGGAATATCGGGCCCTGGCGGCGAAAAATCTGTTGCTGCGCTTCTTTGTCGAAACCACCGGCACAAAGGCACCCTTCCAGGTGTCACGTAACGAGGCGGCATGATGAACAAGCACGCCACATCAAATCTCAAGGCTGAGAAGATCGCCGGCGGTGTCGCCACCGATCAACCTCATGACTCGGCCCACAAGCATGTCAGCGGCGCCGCCGTCTATATCGACGACATGCCGGAACCGGCAGGCACGCTGCATGTCGGCCTCGGCCTGTCGAAGGTGGCGCATGGCACGCTGAAGAGCGTGGACCTCTCGGCGGTGTGGGCCGCACCCGGCGTCGTCGATGTGCTGACCTATGCCGACGTGCCCGGGGAGAACGACGTGTCGCCCAGCAACATGCATGACGACCCGGTGCTGGCGGAAGGCAAGGTGCAGTTCTTCGGTCAGCCGATCTTTGCGGTCATCGCTGAAACACGGGACGCGGCGCGCCGTGCCGCGCGTCTGGCCAGGATCGAATATGACGAGCTTCCAGCCATCCTCGGCATCTGGTCGCTGGACCCGCTCAAGGACAGGCTGGTCACCACGCCGTTGACCTTGCGGCGCGGCGACCCGGCTGCCGCGATCGCCGCGGCGCCCCGTCGGGTGAAAGGGCGGATGAAGCTTGGCGGGCAGGACCACTTCTACCTCGAGGGTCAGGTGTCGTTGGCCGTGCCGGGCGAGGACGACGAGGTCACGGTCTATTGCTCGACCCAGGGGCCGAGCGAGACCCAGCACCTTGTCTCCCATGTGCTCGGCGTGCCGAGCCATGCGGTGACCGTTGAAGTCCGCCGCATGGGTGGCGGCTTCGGCGGTAAGGAAACACAGGCCAACCAGTGCGCGGCAATCGCCGCGATCGCGGCCAAGAAGCACAAACGGGCCGTGAAGGTCAGGCTCGACCGTGACGAGGATATGATCGCCACCGGCAAGCGGCACGACTTCGCCATCGACTATGAGGTCGGCTTCGACAATGAGGGCAATATCCTCGGCGTCGACTTCATGTTCGCTCTCAATGCCGGCTTCTCGGCCGACCTGTCCGGCCCGGTCGGCGACCGTGCGCTGTTCCATTGCGACAACGCCTATTTCTATCCGAACGTGCACGCCAAGTCGGCGCCGCTCTACACCAACACCGTTTCCAACACGGCCTTCCGGGGCTTCGGCGGCCCACAAGGCATGATCGGCGCCGAGCGCGTCATCGACGAGGTAGCCTTCGCCGTCGGCAAGGACCCGCTCGCAATACGCAAGCTGAACTTCTACGACCCGATGGAGGCGATCGGCGCGCGCAACGTCACGCCCTACCATCAGAAGGTCGAGGACAACATCATCCAGCGCATCGTCGCCGAGCTCGAGGAAAGCGCCAACTATGCGCGGCGTCGGCGTGAGATCCAGGCCTTCAACGCCAACAGCCGCTTCGTCAAGCGCGGCCTGGCGCTGACGCCGGTCAAGTTCGGCATCTCCTTCACCAAGACCGAGTCCAACCAGGCCGGCGCGCTGGTGCATGTCTACGCTGATGGCTCCGTGCACATGAACCATGGCGGCACCGAAATGGGGCAGGGCCTGCACCTCAAGGTGGCGCAGGTCGTGGCGGAGGAATTCCAGATCGATCTCGAGCGGGTGAAAATCACCGCCACCACCACCGGCAAGGTGCCGAACACGGCACCGACGGCGGCGTCATCGGGCGCCGATCTCAACGGCATGGCGGCGCAGAATGCCGCGCGCCAGATCCGCCAGCGGCTGACCGATTTCGCTGCAGAGAAATACCAGGTGCCGGTCGATCAGGTGGTGTTCCTGCCCAACCGGGTACGCGTCGGCAACCAGGAAGTCAGCTTCAACGACCTGGTCAAGCAGGCCTACATCGCGCGCGTCCAGCTCTCGGCCGCCGGTTTCTACAAGACGCCGAAAATCCATTGGGACCGCGGCAAGGGCCAGGGCCACGCCTTCTACTACTACGCCTATGGCGCGGCCTGCTCTGAAGTGTCTGTCGACACGCTGACCGGCGAATATGTCGTCGAGCGCGCCGATATCCTGCACGATTGCGGCCGCTCGCTGAACCGCGCAATCGACATCGGCCAGATCGAGGGCGGCTTCATCCAGGGCATGGGCTGGCTGACGACGGAAGAACTGTGGTGGGATGACAAAGGCCGGCTACGTACGCATGCGCCTTCGACCTACAAGATCCCCCTGGCGTCCGACCGCCCGAAGATTTTCAACGTGGCGCTGACCGACTGGTCGCAGGCCTACGAGCCGACCATCCACCGTTCCAAGGCGGTCGGCGAGCCGCCGCTGCCGCACGGCATGTCGGTTCTGCATGCGCTCTCGGATGCGGTGGCGAGCGTTGCCGATCACAAGATCTGTCCGCGCCTTGATGCGCCGGCGACGCCCGAACGCGTGCTGATGGCGATAGAGCGGTTGAAGCGGGAAGCCGCAAAACCGGGCTGATCGAGCCCAAACGTGCAAATCGTGCCTGAAAACGCTATATTTCCCGGGTGGGAATGCAGACGATGAACTCGAAAGTGCAAAGCCTGAAAGCCTTTCTCGCCAGCGCAGGCCGGGTCGCCCTGGTCGAGGTGGCCGGCACCAAGGGCTCGACGCCGCGCGAGAAGGGCGCCTTCATGCTCGTCTCACAAGAGGCGATTTTCGGCACGATCGGCGGCGGCCAGCTCGAATACATGGCCATCGACAAGGCCAGGCAGATGCTTTTCTCCCCCCTTGAGGGGGAGATGGCCGCGAGGCGGCCAGAGGGGGTCCTCTCAGAAGGCACCACAAGGGCGTCGCGCACTGCCGCAACGACCCCACCCGACGGCTTCGCCGCCACCCTCCCCTCGAGGGGGAGGGGAACCCGCATCGAGGTCGATGAAGTCTGCGCCACACTCGACGTGCCGCTCGGGCCAGAGATCGGCCAATGCTGTGGCGGGCGCGTCGAAGTCTTGATCCGGCTTGTCGATGCCGCGCTCGCTGCCGAACTGGTTGCGGCCGCGGAGGCTGAGGAAGCGCACCTGCCGCATGTCTATATCTTCGGCGGCGGCCATGTCGGCCAGGCGCTGGCGTCAACGATTGCGCTGCTTCCCGTGCACGGCGTCGTCATCGAGACGCGGGCCGAGGCACTGGAAGGCATGCCGGAAACCGTCGAGACGCGGCTGACGCCGATGCCCGAGGCCGAGGTGCACAACGCTCCCGCCGGCACCGCCTTCGCCATCCTCACCCACGATCACGCATTGGATTTCCTGATCGTCGCCGAAGCGCTGAAACGCGACGATGCCGCCTATGTCGGCATGATCGGCTCGAAGACCAAGAAGGCGACCTTCAGGAATTGGTTCCTGAAATCGGCTGAAGGCACAGAAGCGGAGTTTGCCCGCCTCGTCTCGCCGATCGGCGGCGATGCCGTCAAGGACAAGCGTCCGCCCGTCATCGCCGCACTTGCCGCCGCCGAGATCATGACTGCGCTGGTTGTTCACGCCGCTGCGTCAAATGCCGACCGTCAGGTCCAGCAGCACAAGGTCATGGCCGGTTAGCCAGGACTGCCCGTCGGCCTGTCCGTTTTTCAATCGCTCGAACCATGTATTTGCGGTATCCACCCGGCATTGCGGCATGAGGTGAGGATACATGAACGTTCTGAAAATCGCGGCCTTTTCGGATGGCAACACGGGCGGCAATCCTGCCGGGGTGCTGATCGGCGATGTCTTGCCCGATGCCGTCGAAATGCAGCGTCTGGCGGCGGAGGTCGGGTTCTCCGAAACCGCCTTTGCCGCACCGGATGGCGACAACTGGCGGGTGCGCTATTTCTCGCCGGAATCCGAAGTTCCTTTCTGCGGTCACGCCACCATCGCCTTGGGAGCCGCTCTTGTCCGGCAATTTGGCGATGGAATTTTCCCGCTGACCCTCAACCAGGCCAGCATCACCGTCGAAGGGTTCCGTGATGGCGCGACCATTGCCGCCGCATTGCAGTCGCCGCCGACACGCAGCAAGCCTGCTTCTCCGCAGCAGATCGCCGAGGCGCTGGCACTGTTCGGCTATACCGCGACCGATCTCGATCCAACCATTCCGCCGGCGCTGATCCATGGCGGCGCCGACCATCTTGTGCTGGCCCTCAAATCGCGCGAAGCACTGGCCGCCATGCGTTACGAGCTGAAAGCCGGGCAAGTACTGATGCGGCGCGAGGGGCTGGTGACGATCCTGCTCGCCTATGCCGAAACGCCGCGGCTGTTCCATACGCGCAATCCCTTTGCCTCCGGCGGCGTCTATGAGGACCCGGCGACGGGCGCCTCGACAGCTGCCTTTGCCGGCTACCTCCGCGACATCGGCTGGCCGCATGGCGGCGCGATCGATGTCGTGCAAGGTGAGGACATGGGCGTGCGTTCGCGCCTGCACGCCGACATTGCGCCCGAGATCGGCAGCTCGATCAGGGTCTCCGGTACGGCCCGGATGATGGAGGAAGCGTAGCCGCGCCAGCCTCAGGCCGGTCGCTTCAAGCCCAGATGCTGGCGCAGCGTTCGGCCTTCGTATTCCCGGCGGAACAGGCCGCGCCGCTGCAGTTCCGGCACCACCAGCGTCGCAAAGGCATTGAGTTCGCCGGGGAAGTAGGACGGCATGACGTTGAAGCCGTCGGCAGCACCGCCTTCGAACCGCGCCTGCAATTCGTCGGCGACCTGCGCCGGCGTGCCCACGATGCGCCAATGGCCGCGCGCCCCGGCGAAATGGCGGGCAAGCTGGCGGATGGAAAGGCCGTCGCGGCGCGATTGCTCGACGACCAGCGCCTGCCGGCTTTTCATGCCTTCGCTCTCCGGCAACTCGGGCAGCGGCCCGTCAATCGGATATCGCCAGAGGTCGGAGATGCTGAGATAGCTGGACAGTAGCGCCATGCCGACATCGTCGGGGATCAGCGCCTGCAACTCCTCATGTTTCTCCCGCGCCTCGGCCTCGGTTTCCGCCACCACGGGCGAGACACCCGGCATGATCTTGATGTCGTCCGGCTCACGTCCATAGGCGGCCATGCGCCCTTTGAGATCGTCGTAAAAGGCCTTCGCTTCCTCGAACGTTTGCGCCGCCGTGAACACCACGTCGGCGGTGCGGGCGGCAAGGTCACGGCCGACATCCGAGGCGCCGGCCTGAACCATGACCGGCGCGCCCTGCGGCGAGCGCGGCAGGTCGAGCGGATCGTGCACCGAAAAGCTCTGGCCGTCGTGGCCGGACGCCTTGCCCTGCCAAAGCCCGGTCACCACCTCGGCGAATTCACGCGCCCGCTCGTAGCGGTCGGCGTGGGGCTTGAGGCCAGTCGCGCCGAAATTGGCGGCTTCGATGGGACTGGCCGAGGTCACCAGGTTCCAGCCGGCCCGGCCGCCGCTCAGATGGTCGAGCGACAGAAAGGTCCGCGCCAGGCCGAAAGGCTCGTTGTAGCTTGTCGAAGCCGTCGAAACGAGACCGATGCGGCTGGTCTGGGCGGCGAGCGCCGACAGCAGGCTGATCGGCTCGAAGCCGATCGAACGCGATGTCTGGCTGGCGATGCCGACATTGGCTTCGCGCAGGCCGGCGGCATCCTCACAGAAGATCATGTCGAACTTCGCCGCTTCCGCCGTGCGCGCCAGTTGGATGTAATGGTCGATGTCGATGCCGGCGGTCACATGCGCCTTGGGGTGGCGCCAGGCGGCAATGTGGTGGCCCGTCGCCCACAGGAAGGCGCCGAGCTTCATCTGCGCGCTCATGACCCGCCATCCTCACTGAAGCCAAGACGGTCGCGCAGAGTCCTACCCGGTGATGCCTCCACGGGTCCGTGACGCTTGAGTTGCGGCAGCAGGCGTTTGACAAAATCCTCGAGAGCGGCGGGATGAGGCTGCACAGCCAGAACGACACCGTCGCAGCCAGATGAGAGGCAAAGCGCTTCCAGACTGCCGCCATCAAGCTCCTGCCGAGCATCCATGACCGTCAGCATTTTTATCGACGACGGATCGCGCCCGGCTTCCCGCGCCCAGTGTCTGAGTTCATCGCAGGCCGTTTTCGCTTCAGGCGGTTCAAGCTCGTTCAGCAGCACGACATCCGCGAGGCGGCTGGCGAAATCGAGGTCGGCCTTTTCCAGATCCGACAACAAGAGCAGTGGCCTGTCCTGCGGCGAGCGCGCGACATTGAGCGGCCCGCGTACCGAGAAGAATTCGCCGATGTGGTTCAGTGGGTGCATCTTGTCCGGATCGTGGAAGCGGCCCGCTGCCTTGTCGAACAGCAGCGCGTCGCGCTCCCAGCCAATCCACAACGCCCGTACAATGTTGATGAACTCCTTGGCGCGGCGGCGGAAATCATCGTCGGAGAAACCGTCGGGCCGGCTGAAGTTTCCGGCCTCGCGCGGGTTCTGCCGCATCGTCGCGTTCCAGCCGATGCGGCCGTGGCTGATAATATCGAGCGAAGCAAAGCGGCGTGCCAGATTGTAGGGCTGATGCGCTAGCGTCGAGGCGCTGGCCACGAGCCCGATCTTATCGGTGACGGTCGCCAGCGCCGCCAGCAGCGTTGTCGCTTCAAACGGGCTGCTTGATAGTTCATCCGCGGAATCGGAAATCACGACCATGTCAACGCCGGCCGCCTCTGCCTCCCGCACGAAACTCCTGATCTGGCCGAAATCCAGAGCGGGCTGTCCGTTGGTGGCAGCGATGTTTAGCGAAATGGCGAGATGCATCGCACCAACCTAAGTTCGCCGGCGCGCAAGGCAAGTCCGGCGAATAGACCAGCAGGCCCTCACTTGCCGGCCAGAAGATCCTTGATCAGCCGCTGGCAGCGCTCGGCCATGAAGTCGAGCAGCAGCCGCACCTTCGGGTCCTGCAGCTTCTTGTGCGGATAGACGGCGGCGAACTGCACCGGCGTCGGCGGCGTGCTGGCCAGGATTACCTTGAGCCGCTGGTCGCGGATGAACGGCTCGACCTCGAAGCGCGGCTTGTTGATGATGCCGCGCCCCGACAGCGCCCAGCCGGTCAGCACGTCGCCGTCGTCGGTGTCGTAAGGCCCGTGCACTTCGAATTTCTGTGGGCCTGTGGGGGTCTGCAGCGTCCAGACATATTCGCGCGCACCGGAATAGCGCAACATCAGGCAGTCATGCTTCTTGCCGATCAGTTCTTGCGGCTCCATCGGTTCGCCGCGCGCCTCGAGATATTTCGGCGCCGCCACCAGCACGCGCTCGCATTCCATAATGCCACGCATCCTGAGGCTCGAATCCTCGATGATGCCGAGCTTGAAGGCGACATCGATGCCTTCCTTCATGATGTCGATATTGTGGTCAGAGAGCCTCAGCCGCACCTCGATATCAGGGTATTTGTCGTGGAAATCGGGAATGCCCGAGGCGACGAGCCGGCGGCCAAGGCCAAGCGGTGCGGTCACTTTGATAGTACCGCGCGGCTGGCCGGATAATGCCGAGACCGCGGCTTCCGCTTCGGTGATCGCCTCCAGCACCTGCTTGGCGCCGGAGTAGAACACTGTGCCATGCTCGGTCGGCATCAACTGCCGGGTGGTGCGGTTGAACAGCCTGACGCCCAGATGCTTTTCCAGTTCCTTGATGCGGTTGGAGGCGACCGCCGGCGAAATGCGCATGTCGCGGCCCGCCGCCGACAGATTGCCGAGTTCGACGACACGGACGAAGACGGCAATGTTGTCGAGATAGGCCATGCGGTTCCGTGGCTTTCCTGAGGTCGCCTTTAGGCGGCTCCCATCCTGCTGCGTGGGTCTAGCCTAGTATTTTCCATTTTTTTTTGAAAGTCATCGTACACCTCGCCTCTTTCCGTTTGCGTGCGACACCGTAAAGTCGCGTCATCGGCAGGGACGATTTCAAATGATGGATTTCGCGATTTTCTGGGAATGGCTGAGCTTCGCCGTGCGCTGGCTGCATGTCATCACCGGCATCGCCTGGATAGGCTCGTCGTTCTATTTCGTCGCGCTCGATCTCGGCTTGCGCCAGCGCCCGGGCATGCCGGTCGGCGCCTTCGGCGAGGAATGGCAGGTGCATGGCGGCGGTTTCTACCACATCCAGAAATATCTGGTGGCGCCGGCCGAAATGCCCGAGCATCTGACCTGGTTCAAATGGGAATCCTACGCCACCTGGCTGTCCGGCTTCGCCATGCTGTGCGTCGTCTACTATGCCGGCGCCGACCTGTTCCTGATCGATCCCAATGTGCTGCCGATGTCGGTGCCGGTCGGCATCCTGCTGTCGATGGCAACGATCGGCGTCGGCTGGGTGGTCTATGATCTTCTGTGCCGCTCGCCGCTTGGCAAAAGCGACACCGGCCTGATGCTGGTGCTCTACGGCGTGCTGGTGTTCATCGCCTGGGGGCTGACGCATCTCTTCACCGGCCGCGCCGCCTTCCTGCATCTGGGCGCGATCACCGCCACGATCATGTCGGCCAATGTCTTCATGGTCATCATCCCCAACCAGAAGATCGTCGTCGCCGACCTGATCGCCGGCCGCAAGCCCGACCCGAAATATGGCAAGATCGCCAAGCAGCGCTCGCTTCACAACAACTATCTGACGCTGCCGGTGCTGTTCCTGATGCTGTCGAACCACTATCCCCTGGCGTTCGGCACGCAGTTCAACTGGGTCATCGCCTCGCTGGTGTTCATCATCGGCGTGCTGATCCGGCATTATTTCAACACCGTGCACAAGCGTGCCGGCAACCCGCACTGGACGTGGCTGGGCGCCCTTGTCCTGTTCATCATCATCATCTGGCTGTCGACCGTGCCGAAAGTGCTGACCGGCGAGCCGAAGGCGTCCGCCTCGGCGGACATCTATATCGCCTCCGCCCATTTCCCGGCCGCGCGCGACACCGTGCTCGGCCGCTGCTCGATGTGCCACGCGGCGGAGCCGGTCTATGAAGGCATCTATCACGCACCGATGGGGGTGATGTTGGACAGCGACGCGGCAATCGCCAACCACGCCCGCGAGATCTATCTGCAGGCCGGCCGCAGCCATGCCATGCCGCCCGCCAATGTCAGCCAAATCACCGACAAGGAACGGGCATTGCTGGTGGCCTGGTTCGAAGGCGCAGGGAAATAGCATGACCTCGACACTTCTGCGCGGCCGCACACTGTCCTTTGTGCGCTGGCCGCAAACCATCGACGACCATTCGGCCTGGCGTTACGAGGAAGATGGCGGACTGCTGATCAGCGATGGCAGGATCGTTGCATCAGGCCCTTATGGCGATGTCGAGAAACAGGCCGGTGAGGGGACAAAGACGATCGACCACCGGCCGCATTTGCTGCTGCCGGGCTTCATCGATACCCACGTGCATTTCCCGCAGATGCAGATCATCGCCTCCTACGGCGCCGAACTGCTCGACTGGCTGAACACCTACACTTTTCCGGAAGAGACGAAGTTCGCCAACGCGCAGCATGGCCGTCGCATTGCGCGGCTGTTTCTCGACGAGATGGTGCGGCACGGCACGACGACGGTCGCCGCCTATTGCTCGGTGCACAAGGCCTCCGCCGAAGCCTTTTTCGCTGAGTCGCATGACCGCAACATGCTCAACATCGCCGGCAAGGTGATGATGGACCGCAACGCGCCCGAAGGCGTGCTCGACACGCCGCAATCCGGCTATGACGACACGAAGGCGCTGATCGCGGGGTGGCACGGCAAGGGCCGCCAGCACTACGCCATCACGCCACGCTTCGCCATCACCTCCTCGCCGGAGCAGATGGAGATGGCGGGCGCTCTCTGTCGCGAACATCCCGGCCTGCACATGCAGACGCATCTTTCGGAAAACCACGCCGAGATCGCCTTCACGCAACAGCTTTACCCGTGGTCGCGCGACTACACCGATGTCTATGAGCATTACGGGCTGCTGGGCAAAAAAAGCCTGTTCGGCCATTGCATCCATCTCAGCGAGCGCGAGGCGGACGCGCTTTCGGAGAGCGGCTCGGTGGCTGTGTTCTGCCCGACTTCTAACCTGTTCCTCGGCTCCGGCCTTTTCGACTATCAGCGCTTTCGCCGCCGCGACAAGCCGCTCAGGATCGCCGCCGCCACCGATGTCGGCGGTGGCACCAACTATTCGATGCTGCGTACCATGGACGAAGGCTACAAGGTGATCGCGCTGAACGGCGAGAAACTCAACCCGTTCCAGTCCTTCTGGCAGATCACGCGCGGCAATGCCGAGGCGCTGTCGGTTGCCGACAAGATCGGCACGCTGGAAGCGGGCACCGACGCCGACATCGTCGTGCTCGACGCCAGGGCGACGCCGGCGATGCGGCTCAGGATGGAAACGGCGCAGACGCTGGCGCAGGAATTGTTTCTGCTCCAGACGCTTGGCGACGACCGCGCTGTGCGCGAGGTCTATGTCGCGGGCCGGGCCGCCAAGAGCGATATGGCGAATTAGAGCGCCAGCTGCGTTCATTGCTTGACCCGGCGGCAGCCATCGGCCAAAGCGTGCGGCGAAGTTGACAGGGGAACGACATGGCCGTTGCTGACGACATCGCTCTGATCAAGAGACAGGAAGAAATTCTTGTCTTTCCCGCCTTCGATGAGGCCGTTGCCTTCAAGATCGGCTCGGCTATCCGCGACCGAGCAGTTGCTGAAAACATGCCTGTTATCGTCGATATCAGGCTGTGGGATCGGCCGCTGTTCTATGCCGCGATGCCGGGTTCGAATGCCTCCAATCCCGACTGGGCGCGGCGCAAGATCAATGTCGTCAGGCGCTATCTCAGGAGTACCTATCGTCTCGTGCTGGAACAACAGCGCCCCGACCGCACCTTCAAGATCGGCGAGGGCCTCGACATCTCGGACTACGTGCTCGCCGGCGGCGGCTTTCCGGTGACGGTCAAAGGCGCCGGCGTCATCGGCGTGATCGCGGTTTCCGGGCTGCCGGAGCGCGAGGATCATGGCGTCGTGGTCGATGCGCTCTGCGATCATCTGGGTGTCGACAAGCGCGGGCTGGCCTTATCTCCGGAAGTCGAATGACCGTGCTCGATCCTAAGGCCTTTCTCACGTCCATCTTCAATGCGGCCGTCGCCGCTGCCGACCCTGAACGGACCATCAAGGATCATCTGCCGGCCAATCCCAAAGGCCGCACCATCGTCATCGGCGCTGGCAAAGGTTCGGCACAAATGGCGGCGGCGTTCGAGAAGGTCTGGGGCGGTCCGATCGAAGGGCTGGTCGTCACACGCTACGGCTATGGCGCCAAATGCGAGCGCGTCGAAATCATCGAGGCGGCGCATCCAGTGCCGGACGCCGCCGGCCTCGAGGCCTCGCGGCGGCTGCTGGCAAAAGTCCAGGGGCTGACTGAGGACGATCTGGTGGTGGCGTTGATTTCCGGTGGCGGCTCGGCGCTGCTGCCATCGCCCGCCGGTAGCCTGACGCTGGCCGACGAGATCGCCGTCAACGAGGCGCTGCTCGCCTCCGGCGCGCCGATCGCGGCGATGAACACCATTCGCAAGCATGTCTCGACCATCAAGGGCGGAAGGCTGGCGGCCGCCGCCTGGCCGGCCAAGGTGGTGTCGCTGGTTGTCTCCGACATTCCCGGCGACAATCCGGCCCTTGTCGCCTCCGGGCCGACGGTCCCCGATACCGGCAGCCGCGAAGATGCGCTGGCATCAATATCAGCCTATAGTATGAAGCTGCCGGCCTCGGTGATGGCGCACATCAATTCGCCGGCGGCCGATGCGCCAGATCCCGACGATCAGCGCTTTTCGCAGAATGAAGTACATCTGATCGCCTCGGCTGGGGTATCGCTGGAAGCAGGAGCCGCTGAGGCAAAACGGCAGGGGATCGAAGCTGTCATCCTCTCCGATGCCATTGAAGGCGAAGCGCGTGAAGTCGGCGGCGTTCACGCGGCCATTGCGCGCGAAGTGGCGACCCGCAACCGGCCGTTTCAAAGGCCCGTGCTGATCCTGTCCGGCGGCGAAACCACGGTGACCTTGCGCGCCAAAGGCAAGGGCGGCCGCAACTCGGAATTCCTGCTCGCCTTCGCCATCGGCATCAACGGAGTACAAGGCATTCACGCCCTGGCGGCCGATACCGACGGCATCGACGGTTCGGAAAACAATGCCGGCGCTTTTGCCGACGGCTCGACTGTGTCGCGCATGCGCGCGGCCGGCGTCGACGCCAAGGCGATGCTGGCGGGCAACAATGCCTGGACGGCTTTCAACGCGGTGGGTGACCTTTTCGTGCCAGGGCCGACCGGCACGAATGTGAATGATCTCAGGGCGGTCCTGATCCGCTAGGCAAACAACTCACGCGGCCATCAGCCGTTTCACCTGCTTCATATCCTGCAAAAACCGCTCGCGTTCGGCGTCCTTGTCCGCGGGCTCATGGATGCGCAGGATGAAGGAGGGATGGATGGTGATGAAGACGCGCAAACCATCCTCGCGCTCGATCACCTGGCCGCGCATCTTCGTCACCGGGATCGCCTTGCCGAGCAGCGACAGTGCTGCCGTGGCGCCGAGCGCCACCGCAAGGTCCGGCTTGATCAACTCGAACTCCCGATCGATCCACCAGCGGCAGGCCTGCACCTCGCCGGCATTCGGCTTGGAATGGATGCGCCGTTTGCCGCGCGGCTCGAATTTGAAGTGCTTGACCGCATTGGTGACGTAGACTTTTTGCCGGTCCACGCCCGCGTCATCCAGGATCGCATCGAACACGTTGCCGGCCGGGCCGACGAAAGGTTTGCCGGCAAGATCCTCCTGGTCGCCCGGCTGTTCGCCGACGAAAATCACCTTGGCGTTATCAGGCCCTTCGCCGAAAACGGTCTGCGTCGCATCGCGCCACAGCGGGCAGCGGCGACAGCCTTTCGCCGCCTCGCGCAACTCGGAAATGGTGCTGGCGTCACCATCTTGCGGCGTCTCGGCGAGCTGCTTCGGCCAATGCCTGGCCTGCACCTTGGCGTGGTGCGGCGCCGGTGTCGTCGGCATCTTCGCAATCATATCTTTGGCGACCTTGTCCGCTCCTGCGATCAGTTCTGGAATGAGCGAGGCCTCGGGAAGGTTCCGCCAATATTTCTTCGGCATCTCCTTCATGGCCTTCACCTTGAGCCGTGCCGGATTGAAGATGTTCTCGAAATAGGTGCGCCACAGCGCTTCGGTACCGTCTTGATCAGGCGCATCGCCCTTGGCGGCGCCCGGGCGCTGGTGTGCAAAATGCCGTCATCGGAGGTCCTGTCGGCGCCGACGATCATCTGTGTCGACTGGCCACCGGGCGCAAAGCGTTCGCGCTTTTTGGTCCTCAGTGTCGGCTCGGCCTTTTCTTCCATCTTCTGGCGCAGCCTGGCCATGGAAAGGCGGATCGTTTCAGGTCTCTTCTCCGGCGCCAGTCTCTTGACGCCCTCATCGGTGGGCAGCTCGACATTGATCGACAGCCGGTCGGCGTAGAGCCCGGCCTGCTCGACCAGTTCCGCCGAACTTTCCGGGATGGTTTTCAGATGAATATAGCCGGAGAACTTTTCTTCCAGCCGCAACCGTCGCGCCACTTCGACCATCTCCGCCCATGGTCTCATCGGGCGAGCGGATAACGCCCGACGAAAGAAACAAGCCCTCGATGTAGTTGCGCCGGTAGAAATCCATGGTCAGCTTGACCACCTCGTCGATGCTGAAGCGGGCGCGCTTCACATTCGAGGACGAGCGGTTGATGCAATAGCTGCAATCGTAGATGCAGAAATTGGCGAGGGACGGTGAGAGCGCTCATCCGTTCATGATATGTTCTGATGGGCTGGCGCGCTACCTCATTTGACATAGGCGGCGAAAAAAGTGATCGCCGCCCATCACAAGGTCGTCAAACCTCATGCAGATAGAGATGATAATCCAGTTCGCTGACCGTGCGCGCCACGCGTAGATATTCGGACTGCTTGATCGCCACGAAGGTGCGGTGCAGGTCCTCGCCAAGCGCGCCTTTCAGGAAGCTGGACGCCTTGGCCGCCTCGATCGCCGCGCGCCAATCAGCCGGCATCGTCGTACGCGTGACGGCAGCCTCATAGCCATTGCCGGTCGTTTCGGGGCCAGGATCAAGCCCCTCGTCGAGGCCTTTGATGATGCCGGCGAGCACCGTCGCGGCGATCAGATAGGGATTGGCGTCGACGCCCGACGGCCGGTGCTCGATGCGACGGTTTTTCGCGTCGCCGGCCGGCACGCGCAGCGCCACCGAACGGTTGTTGACGCCCCAGGTCGGGGCCACCGGCGCATAGGATTGCGAGACGAAGCGCCGCCAGGAATTGGCGTGCGGCGCAAACACCAGCATCGATTCCGCCATCGTCTGGATCAGGCCTCCGAGCCCTTGCAATAGGGGCAGTGACCAGCTCTCGCCGCCGGCTTCGGCAAAGACGTTGCGGCCGGCCTTGTCCTGCAGCGAGACATGGAAATGCATGCCCGAGCCGGCATATTTCTCGATCGGCTTGGCCATGAAGCAGGCGGTCACGCCATGGCGGCGCGCCTGCGCCCGCACCAGCCGCTTCAGCATGACGAGGTCGTCGGCCGCCCGCATCACATCCTTGCGGTAGTTCAGCGTCAATTCGTACTGGCCCGGCGCGTATTCCGAAATCACCGTCTCGGCCGGAATGCCTTGCGCCTTGGCTGCGGCGTAGATGTCGGAGAACAGCGGCTCCATGCCGTGCAGGTGGTCGACGGAATAGACCTCCGTCTTGCCCGAGACACGGCCATCGAGCACCGCGCGCGCCGGCTGCACCTTGCCCTCGGCATCGCGTTCATTGGCCAGCAGGAAAAATTCCAATTCGAAGGCGCCGGCCGGATAAAGCCCCTTGGCCGCCAATATGTCGACCTGCCGGGCCAGAGCCAGGCGCGGGTCCGACGACATCGGCTGGCCATCGAGATGATACATCGCCATCAGCACCTGGCCGCGCGGCGGGTTGGTGCCGTAGAGCGGCACCAACGTGCCGGGGATCGGCCATGCCCTGAGATCGCCGTCGCCGGTCGTCCAGATCAGCCCGGTCTCGTGCACATCCTCGCCGGTGATGTCGAGGCCGAGGATCGAGATCGGCATATGCCGGCCGCCCTCGAAAATGCTTTTCAGCTCATGCCGGCGCACGATCTTGCCGCGGCCGACACCGTTGGCGTCGGTCAAAACGATATCGAAGGCTTCGATCTCGGGATGGGCGTCGAGAAAGGCCTTCGCTTCGGTGGGCGAGGACCCCGAAGGTGAGGTCACGATGGCATTGTCCATGGCCGCTTGTCTCATGCCGCAAGCTTTGCCGCAACCGCGGCGAAGGCGCTGATCAGCCGGTTGACCTGGGCACCTGACGTCGCCGGCGAGATCAGCATCATATTGTGGAAGGGCGCGATCAGCACGCCGCGATTGACCAGCGCGACATGGATGGCGGCTTCCAGTTCCGGCGCATGCGCCGTCTCCGCCTCGGCGCCATTGCGCAACGGGCCGGGCGCGCAAATGAACTCGACGCGGGCGCCGACACGGGCGACATGCCAGGGCAGACGATAGCGGTCGATCACGCCGGTCAGCCCGGCATCCAGACGCCGCGCCAGATGGTCCATCCGGTCGTAATTCTCCGCCGTCATCACCTCTTCGAGTGTGGCGCGCATGGTGGCGAATTGCAGCGGATTGGCCGACAGCGTCGTGCCCATGCCGGAATAGCCAGGCTCCTTGGTCCTGTTGTAGCCGGCGTAGCGCGAGGCGACCTCGTCGCTCATGCCCCAAACGCTCGCCGGCACGCCGCCGGCGATTGGCTTGCCCAGCACGAAGAAGTCCGGATCGAGCCCATATTTCCTGGTGTAGCCACCGGGGCCGGTCGAGATGGTGTGCGTCTCGTCGATCAGGAGCAGCGTGCCGGCTGCGCGGGTCAGCCGACGCAGCGCGTCATGGAAGCCCGGATCGGCCAGCACCATGCAGGAATTGGTCAGCACCGGCTCGGCGATGACGCAGGCCACATCCCTGTCCTTGAGCGCTGCTTCGAGCGCCGGGATGTCGTTGAACTCGATCACCTTGGCCGTGCGGGTCAGGTCGCGGAATTCGCCCGCCAGTCCCGGCCGATTGACCGGCTTGCCGTCGATCAGCCGCACCATCGTCTCGTCGACAGAGCCGTGATAGCAGCCGTTGAAGACGAGGATTTTTTCCCGCCCTGTGACGGCGCGGGCGACGCGCAGCGCAAAGCGGTTGGCGTCGGTCGCCGTCGTTGCGATCTGCCAGAACGGCAGGCCGAAGCGCTGCTGCAGCAGCGGCCCGATGGCAAGCGCGTCTTCCGAGGGCAGCATATAGGTCAGGCCGCGTCCGGCCTGGCGGCGGATCGCGCGCGCCACCGGCGGCGGCGAATGGCCGAACATCGAGCCGGTGTCGCCAAGGCAGAAATCATCGAGCTTGTTGCCGTCGATGTCGGTGATCGCAGCTCCCCTGGCGTTGTCGACCAGGATCGGAAACGGTGTCGGCCAGTCGTTCATCCAATGCATCGGCACGCCGCCGAAGAAGCCGGGCAGGCCATTGCCGACCTTGGCTTGCGATTTAGGCCGTGCTGCTCGGAAAGCCGCGCCCTCGGTCTCGCGCAATTGCGCAATGCGGTCACGGCTAATGCCGCCGATGGTCCTCGAACTGTCGTTGCTGTGCATGGAAACCCCTCTCGTGCGTACCTCTTAGCCAATCCACGGCCTCAACCGCAATTGGCCGCGCGTCGGCCCTGCATTGGCTCAGCCTTTGGCAGCGGCGCTTGACCGTGCTGCCGAAGTCGGCGCCAATAGCTGCGGGAATTGAGGTGGGGGGACTAAAATGCGGACGATCATCTGTGCGGCAATGCTGCTGTCGACGGTCAGCACGGCCTTCGCCTCAGGCGGCATCTGGTGCAACGTCGACGATATGGCGGTGACATTCGACGTCGGCGCCGGCGTCACCAGAGGCATGGGCGGCCCGACCTTCAACTTTCGCGGCGATCTCGAAATCAAGGCGAGGCCGGTTGGCGATGGATTGCGCAAGACGGTGTTTGAGGATTCCAACCTGACCCAGTACTGGCTGGACGCCAAGGAGCTGCGCCTCAACATCTACCGCGAGTACGAGGCGGCAAACACCTTCAATTCGGTCGAACTGACAATCCTGACCAAGGCCAGCGACGAAGGCGTCTATGATGGGGAGTACACGCTTGCCGTCTATGACAATGCCGCCGACACGGACAAGGACGGCAAGCCAGCGGAGTTGACCGGCAAGGTGTCCTGCGGCGCCGAATGATCGGCGATCTTGAAGCTACGCCGTAATATCGATAACGCCGCAGTCGCCAGCGGCGCTGCCGAAGGCGACACGCCGTTCTGCCTTGTCCCACATCATCGAGGTGATGGCGCCCTTGCCGGGTCGCCGCAATAGCACTTCCTTGGCGTCGGAAAAACGCACCGCCATCACCATGCCGTCGTCATAGCCGACGGCGACGACATCCTGGCTCGGGTGGCAGGCGACCGCCGTCACCATGGCGTTGCCGCGTGTGCCGAGTTCCAACGGCGCCTTGCCCATCGGGCCGTCCTTGCCCGAGAACGGCCAGACGATCGCCGCCGGAGCGCCGGAACTCGCCAGCCATTTGCCTTTGACGCTCCATGACAGGCTTTTGACCTTGCCGGGGTAGCCGGTCATGCGCATGTGCTTGCCGTCGGCCAGCTTCCAGCCATGCAGGGCGTTTTCCTGCATGGTGGTGACGAGGAAGGCGCCGTCCGGCGAGAAGGTGATGCCGGTGTGGGCACCGGCCCATTCGAGCTCCACCGGCTTGCCCTCGGCAGCCGGGAAATGCAGCGTCGCGCCATTATAGCGGGCGACGCCAAAGCGCATGCCCTTGGGCGAAAACGCCAGCCCCTCGACCGAACGCGGATGGCCAAATTCCCGTGTCTTGCCATCGGCGAAGCGCACGAAGGCGGTCTTGCCCGTGGCATAGGCAATGGCGCCTTGCGGCCCGGCGGCGACGCTGGTGATCCACTTTTTCCCAGCGCTTGCCAGTTCGGTGGCTTCGCCGCCCGCCTTGACGGCAAACACCTTGCCGTCTTCACCGCCGGTGATCAGCCGGTCGTTCGCCGTATCATGGAAGGCCGCGAGCAGCCCGTCATTGGCCTGCACCGTCTTGTGGCCATTGTCGAGCCGATGGATAGCTCCGTCGGCCAGCGCAAAATGCGGCACGTCGCCGAGGAAGACGGCGGCGACGCAATGGCCTTCGAGATCAAGCGGGGCGACTGTGGGCATGATTATCTTTGTTTCAATGGGACGAGATTGCAAACCCGGCTCGGGCTTACTCGACGCAAGAGGCTATTGTCAAAGCAGTCCCTTGGCTCGCAGATCGGGTGCGAACGTTGCTAGCGGCATCACCAGGGTCAAATCCGATCCTTGGAGGCGTTCGGCTCCGTAGCTGGCATACCATTTAGCCGCCCGCTCGCTCTTGGCATCGATGATGAGCAGGATGCCACCACCTTCTCCAGCAAGCCGCAGGCAGCGCAACGCTGCGGCGGCAAGCAATTGCCCTCCGAGGCCTTGCCCGGCAGTGCGGTGATCGGTCGCGAGCCGGGCAAGCTTGAAGCCGGAAACCTCGTGTCGTGCCAAGCCTCTTGTCATCGCCTCGGGAACGATTTCATGAGCCACGGCGGATGGTGCGATTGTGTAAAAGCCGAGTATCCGTTCTGGAGCCACATCATCAATCGCACAGAACGTCTTGGCTGCGTTCTGATCATGGCTCTGTCGCGCGAATCGTCGCAGAAAGTCATTCATCTGCGCGTCACCACAATCGAAGGACGCCCGGTCGTGCCGTTTGGCAATAGGCTCCTCGTGCCAGGACGGAAGCGTCACAGAGTATCCGGCAAGGCGGCGATCGCTGCCTTGAGCCTGGCGTTGGGTTTGGGCGGGTGCTCCAAAAGTTCGAGGATGCGCTTGAAGTCGCGGTCCGCCACTTTCGTAACCTCGGCTGCATCGATCACGGCCTGTGCTTCGGGCACGACCTTGTCGAGGATGAAGCCGGCCATATCCTTATGAGACAGTGCAGCAGCACGCGCTATCATCGCCTTTTGCACCGGAGGAATGCGGATCTGGTAGCGCTCGGTCTTGTTGTCGGCTGATCTAGGCATGGGTCATTCCTCGCCACTAAATGTACACATGATATGTGTACATTTAGGAATATTCAACCCTCCTTACACAGCGTGACCGCGCCTAGGCCTGGCAGGCCTCAAAACTCTTCTTCAGCCGCTCGGCGTCCAGCTCGCGGCCGATGAACACCAGCCGGCTCTCATGCTTCTCGCCGTCCTTCCAGGCGCGCTGGTGGTCGCCCTCGATGATCATGTGCACGCCCTGGATGACATAGCGCTCGTCGTCGCCCTTGAGCGCGATGATCCCCTTCAGCCGCAGGATGTTGGGACCTTCCATCTGGGTGATCTTCTCGATCCACGGGAAGAATTTCTTCGGGTCCATCTCACCGCCGCGCAGCGACACCGACTGCACCGTCACATCATGGATGTCGGAAGGATGCGCGTGGTCGTGGTGATGATGATCATGCCCGTCATGGTCATGATGGTGGTGATCGTGGCCATCGTGATCGTGGTCGTGATGATCGTGGTCGTCATGCGCCTCGAGGAAATGCGGGTCGTTTTCCAGCGCCCGCGACAGGTCGAAGGCGCCGCGGTCGAGCACTTCCGACAAGGCAACGCCGGCGCGCGTCGTGCGGTGGATCCTGGCCGCCGGATTGATGGCGCGGATCGTCGCCTCGACCTTGGCCAGCTCTTCGGGGGTGACCAGATCGGTCTTGTTGAGCACGACGACGTCGGCGAAGGCGATCTGGTCCTCGGCTTCCTTGGAATCCTTGAGCCTGAGCGGCAGGTGTTTGGCGTCGACCAGCGCCACCACTGCATCAAGCTTGGTCTTGGAGCGCACGTCGTCATCCATGAAAAAGGTCTGCGCCACCGGCACCGGATCGGCGAGACCGGTGGTCTCGACGACGATGGCGTCGAAACGGCCCGGCCGGCGCATCAGGCCTTCGACGACGCGGATCAGGTCGCCGCGCACCGTGCAGCAGACGCAGCCATTGTTCATTTCGTAGATTTCCTCGTCGGATTCCACGATCAGGTCGTTGTCGATGCCGATTTCGCCGAATTCGTTGACGATGACCGCGTAACGCTTGCCGTGGTTCTCCGACAGGATGCGGTTGAGCAGCGTCGTCTTGCCGGCGCCGAGATAGCCGGTGAGAACGGTTACGGGGATCTGCGTCTGTGCATCGCTCATGGTTGCCTCGAAAATGACCGGGCCTTGAAAATCCAGGCCGCGAAAAGGGATTGTCGGCTCCATATAGGATGTGTGCGGGGCTTTTGCACGGGGCAAACCAATGGTCCAAAGCGGCCGGTGTGGCCTGTCTTGTGGTTATTGTCGACGGGAAGGGTCGCCTCTTCGGCGACGAGACGATAAAGAGGGTGTGTTGTCCGGGTCTGCCGATCGTCAGACCGCGCCTGCGTCGTGGCTGCTGTGAATCCGGCGCTACGGAAACTCGTTTGTCATCTAACTGAAATAAACATCTGGCATCACGACGGCGGACACCGCAATGCTTGCCGGCAAAGCTGTTTGGAGCGCCGGAATCTTTTCGATCGTCGATTGCCAACCGGCCGGCTGCGTCTATGCTGCACGCACCGGTACGGCCGAAGAGGGATGACCATGGCCAAGGCGGACAAGACTGCAACAATGAGCCGGCTGCATTCGGCGGCAAGGCTGGCAAGAACCGCGCTGGCGGCCCGGCTTCTGGCGCACGGCTTCTATGCCGGCCAGGACCAGATCATGCTGGCGCTCGACCGCGAGGACGGCCAGACACCGGGCAACCTTGCCGGTCGCCTCGGCGTGCGCCCGCCGACCATCACCAAGACCATCAACCGGCTGCAGGCCCAGGGGTTTCTGGAAAAGCGCGCCTCCGAGGCCGATGCCCGCCAGGCGCACATCTTCCTCACAGACACAGGCCGTGACATCATCCACGCCATCGAGAAGTCGGTGAAGAAGACCGAAAAGCAGGCGCTGAAGGGCCTCGACAAGAAGGACCAGAAGGCGCTGTTCAAGCTGCTTGCCCGCATCGAGGCCAACCTTTCCAACGAGGAACTGGTGTTGATCGACGACAACGCCGAGTCGGACGACTGATCGCAACGATCAGGCCGCTGCCGGGGCCGAGTCCCGGATCAGCGACGACCAGCGTCCTGGCGTGATGCCGAACGCCTTCTTGAATTGCCTGTTGAAGTGGCTCTGGTCGGTGAAGCCGGCCTCGACCGCGATCTGCGCCAGTGGTTCGCCGGCGGTGATCATCCGCCGCGCACGCTGAAGCCGGCGCATCACCAGGAAACGGTGCGGGCTGGTCGAGAAAGCGGCGCGGAAATGCCGCGATAAGGCATAGCGGTCGAGCCCGGTGATTGCCTCCAATTCTCCGGACCGCACTGGGCGCATTGCGTTCTCCGTGAGATAGTCACGCGCCAGCGCCGCCGCCCGCCATGCCGTCCTGGTCATCGACCTTGCCGGCTGGCCGGCATGCCGCGTCAGGCTTTGCATCAGCTGCGCCAGGAAGTCGTCGACGAACAACTCGTCGAGTTCCTGCTCCAATGGTCCCAGCGCTGAAAGCAGCGTGGTGCAGAAAGCGTCGTCCCTCACCACGGCATCCCTGACGAAGGGCAACGAAGCGCCGCCAAGGCAGTCCAGCATCAGCGACGGCTCGAGATAAAGCATCCTGTAGCGCAACCCATCCTCGGTGCCGGCGCCGCCGTCATGCAATTCGTCGGGATGCAGCACGATGATTTGGCCGGGCAGGCTTAGCCGCGTCGCGCCGCGATAGCGAAAGGTCTGCACGCCCTGCAGCGTCACCCCGATCGCATAGGTATCGTGGCGATGCAGATCGAAGGCACTGCCGTGAAAGCGCGCCTCGATCCGCTCCATACCCGCAGGATCTGGAGCCGAGATGATGCAGTTTTCCGCCGCATCAGTGCACAAACGTCCAAGACCCTCGAAGGCCTGGCGGTCTAATTCGAACGACATCGTCTCCTTCAGCCCCGACATCGGGGCACAACCTCGAATGGTCCATTTTCTCATGTTCGATACGAAATTTGCAATCGTGCTCAGGGAAGATCTGCCGGTCTGGCAGAAGCTCAACGTCACCGCCTTCCTGACCAGCGGCATCGTCGCGCAGTTTCCCGACATCATCGGCGAACCCTATCGCGACCGATCAGGCCATCTCTACAATCCCCTGTCGATCCAGCCGGTCATCGTGCTTTCGGCCGTCCAGGCGACGCTCGCCACGATCCACCGGCGCGCGCTGGAGCGTGACGTGACGACCTCGCTCTATGTCGAGGAGATGTTTTCCACCGGCTTCGACGCCGCCAACCGCGCCGTCTTCGCCGAGTTCGCGCCTGAAGACGCCAAGGTGGTTGGCATCGCGCTGCGTGCCGAGAAGAAGCTCGTCGACAAGATCACCAAGGGCGCCCGCATGCACGCATAGGGGATCAATCGGTTGGCTGCCGCCGGTCGAGAAGGGCGGCATACAGCGCCGCCAACAATGCGAGTGCCGCCGATATCAGCATCATGATGAACAGCGCAGGGATCGAATCCGCCAGGAACAGGCCGGCGATGGAGGCTATCAGCGCCCCGCCACCGATCCGCATTGCGGCGGTCAGTCCTGCGGCGGTGCCAACCAGAGCCGGTCGTACCGACAAGGCGCCGCTGTTGGCGGCAGGCATGGTCAATCCGTTACCGATGCCGATGAACACGCAAGGTGCAAAGAAGACCAGGACGTGAGTGATGCCAAAGCTCGACAGCACCAGACCGGTCAACAGGCCGGCGCAGGTCAGGAGGCGCGCAAAAACAAGCGTGGCGCCGAGCGAGGTCTTCGAGGCGTAGCGCCCGGCCAGATAGCTGCCGAGAATGAAGCCGGTAGGGACCAATCCCATGTAGAAGCCGAGCTTTGCGCTTGATCCACCGAGCGCGTCACCGACGACCAATGGGGCTCCGCCCAGGAAGACATAAAGCACCCCCATCGAGGCGGCCATGCACAGTGTGTAGGCCCAAAACCGCGCCGAACTCAGGAGCAGCCTGTAGGAGGCAAGGTAGTTCCTGTGCGCTCTCGACAATGGGGTTCTTCTGATCTCGCGCATCGATAAGGCGAAGGCGGCTGCACCGAGGATCGCGAAGACAACGAAGCTTGACCGCCATCCGAACAGTTCATCCAATGACCCGCCAAACAGAGGACCGACCATGGGCGCGAGCGCCCACCCCATGGCGAGATAACCAAATTTGCTGGCGGTTTCGCGCTCATCCGATGTCTCCTTGATGATGACCAGAGCGACGGAATAGCAGGGGCCGATGCACGCCTGCATCGTGCGAAACAGCAGGAAAATGCCGATATTGGGAGCCAGAGCGCAGCCAATGGACGCGATGATGAAGGTAGACAGAGAGATCAAGACGACCGGCCTGCGCCCAAATCGGTCCGATAGTGCGCCTCCGATGGCCTCGATGACGGCGGTGATGACCGCAAAGCCGGCAACCGACAGATTGACCAATGCGAAATCGGCCTGGAACGTTGCGGCAATATTCGGCAGCGACGGCAAGATCATGTTCACCGGCAACACGGCAAGAGCCGAAAGCAGGATAAGGGTAATCAGTCGGGGTGGAGCAGCGGGTTCGGAGATTATCGCTCTCCCGGCTATGTCTGTGCCCGGACTCCGAATGGGGGTATCGCTCGTCATGATCTCGCTCGCCTTGTCGGTGGGATTGAAGTCTGACGAGGCGGCCCAAACTCCGGGCATAAAAAAGGCCCCGTCAGGAGCCTGCTTACCGCGCATGGGTGCTTCCGCCGGATGGTTACACCATCCTGCCCATGCGCTCCCTTACGACGATCAAAGCCATTGCGATCATGGCATCAGAGCTAGGCGGAAAGCCGCATGTCGTCAAGGCAGCATGCTTTCGACGTCGATCGACAACAGAGACAATGCATGTAGCCGGTCACCTTGGCCCGAGCGGGGGCAGCGGTTTGGGCCATCACTTGCGAGACGAGGGCCGGCTAAGCCTGCCGACGCGTCTTGTTGTGCCAGACGCTTTTGGCTTGCCGGCAAGCGACAATTCCCGCAAAGGTGGGCTCCAGCCCAGCTTTTCCCCCGGCCTGCAAGTGAGTGCTCTCCCAAAACAAGTTGAAAGCGCGACGCCGCCCGTGGCGATCCTGTGCATGCTTTCCACCTATGTCTGCTTCACCTTCCTCGACACCTCAAGCAAATATCTTGTCCTGGCCGGCGTTTCCGCGCTGATCGTCGCCTGGGTGCGCTTTGCCGTGCATGTCGTGCTGGTCGGTACGCTGCTGCGCGGCTGGCGCCAACCCATGCGGTTTCGTCCGGTCAACTTGCCGGCGCATGTGCTGCGCGGTGTGTTCCTGTTCGGCTCGACCATGTGCAACATCCTGGCGCTGCGCTCCCTGCAGCTGGCCGAGACAACATCGATCTATTTCTTCGGGCCGATGGTGATCACCGCACTTGCCGGCCCGCTGCTCGGCGAATGGGCCGGTTGGCGGCGCTGGCTGGCCATCCTGGCCGCCTTCGCCGGGGTTCTGATCATCACAAGGCCAGGTGTCGGCGTTTTCGGCATCGGCCACCTCTTCGCGCTCGGCTCGATGCTGTCGAACTGCTTTTACGTGATCATGACGCGCCGCATGTCGGCGACCGAGACGTCGGAAAGCCTGATCCTTTTTTCCGCACTCGCGCCGGCGGTGCTGCTTTTACCGATGCTGCCGTTTTCCTTCTCGTTGCCGCATGATGGCTGGCACTGGTTCGTGCTGCTCATGCTTGGCGTCTTCGGCGGTGTCGGACACTGGCTGCTGGTGCAGGCCTATCGGCTGGCGACGACCACGGCATTGGCGCCCTATCCCTACTCGCAGATGGTGTGGATGATCATTTCCGGCTGGATCGTCTTCAAGCAGTTCCCCGACCGCTGGACGCTGGTCGGCGCCGCCATCATCGTTGCCAGCGGCCTCTACATCGTCCACCGCGAGCATCGGCTTCGGCTGCAGAGCCGCGCGGCCTCCGATGTCGAGGCCGAGGCGTTGGCAAAAAAACTTTGATTTGCCCCCGATCGGTGGCATAACGCCGCCTTTAAACAGTTTAGGTCGGAATTCAGATCGTTCGGGGAGCGCAAAGCGCTGGCACAAAAAATCAAGCTTTCGACGATCGCCGATGCACTCGGCGTGTCCACGGCCACCGTGTCGCTGGCGCTGCGCGACAGCCCGCTGGTTGCCGGCTCGACGCGCGACCGCATCAAGGAACATGCGCGCGCCATCGGCTACATCTACAACCGCCGCGCCGCCAGCCTACGCACCTCGCGCTCGGGCATCGTCGGCGTCGTCGTGCACGACATCATGAACCCGTTCTTCGCCGAAATCCTGCGTTCGATCGAGAGCGAGCTCGACCGCAGCCGTCAGACCTTCATCCTGTCCAACCACTACGATCAGCTCGAAAAGCAGCGCACCTTCATCGATACGCTGCTGCAGCTCGGCGCCGACGGCGTCATCATGTCGCCGGCCATCGGCACGCCGGCCTCCGACATCCTGATGGCCGAGGAGAATGGCCTGCCGGCGGTGCTGATCGCCCGCACCGTCGAGGGCGCCGACGTGCCGGTCTTTCGCGGCGACGACTCCTACGGAACAGGCCTAGCCACCAATCATCTGATCTCGCTTGGCCACAAGCGCATCGCCATGATCGGCGGCACCGACCAGACTTCGACGGGCCGCGATCGCTACCAGGGCTATGTCAACGCCATGGAGGCGGCCGGCCTGGAGGTCAGGCCGTCCTGGCGCATCGCCGGCCCGCGCACCAAACAGGCCGGCTTCGAGGCCGCCGGGCAGTTCTTGGCGCTGAAGGACAAGCCGACCGCCGCCTGCTGCTGGAACGATCTTGTGGCCATCGGCCTGATGAATGGTATTGCCCGTGCTGGCCTGGTGCCGGGCATCGACATCTCCGTCACCGGCTACGACGATCTCGAGGAGGCGGCGATCGCCACGCCGGCGCTGACCACCGTCTGGAACGGCCAGCGCGAGGTCGGCCGCCGCGCCGCCAGCGCGCTGCTCGACAAGCTCAACGGGCAGACGGTGCGGCCCTCGCAGGAATTGATCAAGCCGGAACTGCATGTGCGCCAGTCGACCGGCAAGCCGGTGGAGCGTGCATGACCAAGGCCGAACAGCTGCAAGCCGTCGCCATTCTGGTGCCGGCCGACTTCAGCGACCATGCCGTCAGGCGTATCGACCGTACTTTCAACCAGGTCAGGATCGAACGTGCCGATCCGGCGCTCGTCACCGAGGAGATGCGCCGCACGGTGCGCGGCATTGCCTCCTTTGCCGGCATCAGCGCGGCGATGATGGATGCCTTGCCCAATCTCGAACTCATCGCCTCCTTCGGCGTCGGTTATGACTCGGTCGATGTTGGCCATGCCGCGGCGAAGAACATTATGGTCACCAACACGCCCGACGTGCTGACCGAGGAGGTCGCCGACACCGCGATCGGGCTGCTGATCAACACGATCCGCGATCTGCCACGCGCGGAAAACTGGTTGCGCGACGGCAGCTGGCTGCGCAAGGGCAACTATCCGCTGAGCCGGCTGACCTTGCGCGCCCGCCGCGTCGGCATTTTCGGCATGGGCCGCATCGGGCAGGCCATTGCCCGGCGGCTTGAGGCGTTCGGCCTGCCGGTCGCCTACCACAACCGGCGCCGTATCGAAGGCCTTTCCTACCAGTACCACCCGACGCTGAAGGGCTTGGCCGAAGCGGTCGATACGCTGATTTCGGTGGCGCCTGGCGGGGCTTCGACGCAGAAGGCGGTCGATGCCGAAATCCTGTCGGCGCTCGGCGCCAACGGCGTCTTCGTCAACATCGGCCGCGGCAGCACGGTCGATGAGGCAGCACTTGCGGCAGCGCTTGCCGACGGCACCATCGCTGCCGCCGGGCTCGATGTCTTCGCCGACGAACCGAATGTGCCCAAGGCGCTGCTCGATGCGCCCAACACCTCGCTGTTGCCGCATGTCGGCTCGGCATCGGAGCACACGCGCCGCGCCATGGCGGATCTGTGTGTCGACAATCTGGTGTCATGGTTCACAGACCGCCGACCCCTGACACCGGTGCCGGAAACGGTGCATGTGAAGGTCAGGACCTAACAAGATTGGCCAAATAAGCCGCGAAACGTGGCAGATCTGCAACCATAGGTCGGGAATCGGTTGCTTCTGACACCTCGGCATCCTGATACGCGCTTGATACGCGGCTGAAGCAAGGTATTTTGCCAACAGCTAACGAGCGGGGCGCTACGTGAAAACTTTTCTTCTTGCATCGACAATGCTGGTCGTCGTTTCAGGCAGCGCTATCGCCGCCGATGCGCTTGTCTCGGCTCCCGTTGCCTATGACTGGACCGGCGCCTATGTCGGCGCTCAGATTGGGTATGGCTGGGGGGATGTCGACAGCCACGATTCCTCGAAAGTGAGCGGCTTTTCCGATTGGTCCGATTCGTGGAAATCCAACGGCGTGCTCGGTGGTATTCACCTCGGCTACAATCAAGCCTTCGATTCATATGTTCTTGGCGTCGAAGGCGATATTGAGGGCTCGGGAGCGAGCGGTTCAGTGGATTCGGTGTTTGCTGGCACCATCAAGACCAAAATCGACGTCCAGGGTTCGCTGAGGGCGCGCCTTGGCTACGCAACGGGACCGGCCCTGCTCTACGCCACGGGTGGCCTGGCCGTGGCTCACTTCCACACCGATTACGATGACGGCGCGACGACCGACAGCACATCCAACACCAAGGCGGGTTGGACCGTGGGCGCCGGCGTCGAATATGCTTTCTCGCCAAAATGGACGACCCGCGTTGAGTATCGCTACAGTGATTTCGGCACCTTCACCGACAATCCGGCGACCGACAGCGGCTTCAACTATCCGACCGATGTAAAGACCCAGGCTGTCCGCGTCGGCTTCAGCTACAAGTTTTGATAGAAGCTAGTCGCGACCCGAGGGGCGGGAGCAATGCCGCCCCTGTTCTGGAACGCCCGCCTTGTCCGGCGGCCCAAAGGCGTGTTGCCATATTTATTAACGTCAGCTTAACCCTTTGAAATCATTCTTCATCCTGCCCGCCTGCATGGATGAAGAATGATGAAAGTGCTTACCATATTGATCGCTGCCGCCGCCCTCTTTGGTGGCGTTCAGCTGTTTCATGACGGCAATGGCGAAAGCGTCGCCAATGAGGCCGCACCGTCCAACACCTACAGGCTGGTCGCCAATGGCGATGAAGCGGCCTGCGCGGTCAGCCGCGGAGCCGAAATTTCGGATGGCTTGTCCCTGCTTACCGTTGCTCCGACATGCCGTCGACTGCTGCCTGGCATAGAACAGGCAAAGTTCTGGCGTGAACAGAATGACGGCACCGTCGCCTTCAGCGCCAACGGCATCGATCCGATTGTCACCTTCAGCGTTGCCGACGGAGATGGCTACGAGTCCTATGCCCCGGTCACGCCCTTGCTGTCACTGGCGAGCGATCGGAACGACTGACTATTCCGCGGCAGCCCGCGAGCCAGCCTTTGCCGCCGCATGCAGGCGCACCGCATCGCCGAAGGCGCGGAAAATCTTGGCCGAGTTGCTGTCCGATTTGACCCAGTACTCCGGATGCCACTGGACGCCGACGGCAAAGGCGCGGGCTCCCTTGACCGAAACCGCTTCGACCGTGCCGTCGGTGGCAACTGCCTCGATCTCGAGCTTCGACCCCAGCCGGTCGATCGCCTGGCGGTGCAAGGAATTGACCTTGATGTCGCCGGCACCGAACACGCCGGCCAGGCAGCTGCCTGGCTTGATCGAAATCGTCTGGTGGATGGCGAAGCGTTCGTCCTGCTTGTCGCTCACCGGTGCGCGGTGGTCGAGCGAACCCTCGCGCTCCTGGATCTCGGTGCCCAGCGTGCCGCCGAGCGCGACGTTCAGCTCCTGGATGCCACGGCAAATGGCGAGCAGCGGCACACCGCGCTCGATCGCCCGGCGGATCAGCGGCAGCGTGGTGGCGTCACGCGCCGGATCGTAGGGACCGTTGGCTTCGCTGGCATCACCACCATAGAGCGAGGGATGCACGTTGGATTTCGACCCGGTGACCATGACACCGTCGACTGAGGAAAGAAGTTCGTCGAAGTCGAGCCTGTCGCCGAACGATGGCACCAGCAGCGGGAACACGCCGGCGCCGGTAATCGCTGCTTCCAGATATTGCTGCGGGGCGGCATGCCAGGTGTAGTTGTCGAACTGACGGACGTCGGTCGATATGGCGACGAGCGGTTGGTGCATTTTGGGTCTGTTTTCCATCGGGCAAGGGATGTCCTGTCTTCAAAATAGGCGATCTCCGGGCGTTTTTCCATGCCAAGTTTCGGCGTGTCGCATGGGCCACCAAATCCCCTGTTAGACTATAGTTGCAGGGTCGCATGGCTTGGTTACCAAATCCGGCCGCCGTGCTGGACTAGACTTCTCGCCCGTGTATTGTTTCGGTCAACCGATGCGGGAGCCCGAGGATTTCCCGAATATCGGTCTGTGATCCAAAAGGGAGGAACTGCATGGATCGTCGTTCATTCATTCGCAAGGCCGGCGTGACCGGCGTGGGCGCCGCGGCGGCGGCGGTAACGCTTGCCGCCCCGGCAATCGCCCAGTCCAATCCCAAGGTGACATGGCGGCTTGCGTCGTCCTTCCCGAAATCGCTCGACACCATCTATGGCGGAGCCGAGGTGTTCTCCAAGATGCTGTCGGAAGCCACCGACGGCAATTTCCAGATCCAGGTCTTTGCCGCGGGCGAACTCGTGCCCGGGCTGCAGGCCGCGGACGCCACCACGGCCGGGACGGTCGAGGCCTGCCATACGGTGGCATATTATTACTGGGGCAAGGACCCGACATGGGCGCTGGGTGCCGCGGTTCCCTTTTCGCTCAACGCGCGCGGCATGAATGCCTGGCACTACCATGGCGGCGGCATTGATCTGTTCAACGAGTTTCTGGCCACGCAAGGTCTTTTCGGCCTGCCGGGCGGCAACACCGGCGTGCAGATGGGCGGCTGGTTCCGCAAGGAAATCAACACGGTCGCCGACCTCTCGGGCCTCAAGATGCGCATTGGCGGCTTTGCCGGCAAGGTGGTGCAGAAGCTCGGCGTCGTGCCGCAGCAGATCGCCGGCGGCGACATTTATCCGGCGCTGGAAAAAGGCACGATCGACGCCGCCGAATGGGTCGGCCCCTATGACGACGAGAAGCTCGGCTTCTACAAGGTCGCGCCCTACTACTACTATCCCGGCTGGTGGGAAGGCGGTCCGACCGTCCATTTGATGTTCAACAAGGCGAAATACGACGAGCTTTCGCCGGCTTACAAATCGCTGTTGCGCACCGCCGCGCAGGCTGCCGATGCCAACATGCTGCAGAAATACGATTATGTGAATCCCGCGGCGGTGAAGCGGCTGGTCGCCGGTGGCGCCAAACTGCGTCCGTTCAGCCAGGACATCATGGCCGCCTGCTTTGAAAAGGCCAACGAAGTCTATGCCGAGATGGAAGCCTCCAACGCGCCGTTCAAGAAGATCTGGGAATCGATCAAGGGCTTCCGCAAGGAGCACTATCTCTGGGCACAGGTGGCCGAGTACAATTACGACACCTTCATGATGGTCCAGCAGCGCAACGGCAAGCTGTAAAACGATCCCATCGCATTCGTTGAAAGACCCCGGGCGGCTGCCCGGGGTCTTTCTTTTTCAGATCGGCGAGGAACTGATCTCGACCAGTATTCCGCCCGGCGCAATGCAATAGAAGGTTGTTGAGTTGAAGCCGCCGCGTGTCAGGTCCTCGACCTTGCCCGGCGCGAAGCCTGCCGCAGTCAGTTCGGCCTGCTTGGCGTGCACCAGGTCTGGGTTGTCGACGAAAAAGCCGACGTGAAAGCCGTCCGGGTAAGCAGCGGGTTCTCCCTTGCCCGGCGTCATCAGGTTGAGGGCAAAGCCATCGGCTCCGCGCAGGATCGCGAAGGCTTGCCTGCCGCGCATGGCGACGAGTTCGAAGCCGAAATGGCTGGTGAAGAAGCCGGCAAGAGCCGCGGCTTCTGATGTGATGAGGTTGAGGTGGTTCAGTTTCATGGTCTTTGTCCAGTCACGGTTGAAACGCGGACAGGCTTGGCTGCAGACCGAGAACCGGCGGGACCGTGGCATCAGGAAATCCGGACATGACCCAACCGGCCCGCGGGCTTTCGCCTCGCTTGCCGGCCGCGGGTTCTCCCGCACGTTCATGCGGCGAACAGGCCTCCGCCGAGCATGATCCCGAAAAGTGGCGTCCGGTTTTCACGGACAAACGGCTTCCGTTTGTCCAGAGATCATGCTCGAAAAAAATAAAACGGAAGAGACCGGACTACCGAACCGGCCATGTCTTTTTCGGCGCCGGCTGAATAGCCGATCGGTGGCGTGACGGCAAGCGGTCCCCGACGCGGCTGGCTTTGCCTCAACCCCGGCCTGGCACCACCAGCACCTTGACCTCGCCGGGCGCCGGCGGATTGGCGATCACGTCGGCCGCGTCTTCGAGCGGCACCTGCCTGGAGATCAGCCGGTCGATCTCGATCGTGCCCGACGCGATAAGCTCGGCGGCGCGGCGATGCGTGTAGGGATTGAGGAACGAGCCAACCACCTTCAATTCCCTGAACAACAGGTCGAAGGGCTCGAATTCCGCCTTCACGCCTTGCGGCGTCACGCCGACGATGACAACCGTGCCGCCGGCCCTTGCCAGCCGCATCGACTGCTCGACGGTCTCGCGCACGCCGGCGCATTCGAACACCACGTCGGCACCGCCCGGCATCAAGCCCGCCGGTCCGGCGATGGCATCAATCACATCGCCTGCGCTGGGATCGACCGTCACTGTCGCGCCGAGCTCCTCGGCAAGCACGCGGCGTGAAGCCTGCCTGGTCGACAGGATGATGGTGGTGGCGCCGGCCAGCCGCGCCAGCTGTACGGTGAGCAGTCCGATCACGCCGCCGCCCAGCACGACCACCGAACTGCCAGACCTGATCTCGGCCAGATCGACGCCATGCAGGCAGCAGCCAAGCGGCTCGCAGAATGCGCCATGCGTCGGCGGCAAGTCGGCGGGCAGGATGAAGGCCTGCTTGTGCGGCAGAACGACATAGTCGGCAAAGCCGCCGTCGCGATGGATGCCGATGGCATTGAGATTGCGGCAGAGATTGACCCGACCGGCATGGCAATGCGGACATCGCCCGCAGGCGATGTTGGGATCGCCGGTGACACGGTCGCCGACGGCAAAGCCGGAGACGGCGTTGCCGACCGCCTCGATGATGCCCGAAAACTCATGCCCGGGCGTCACTGGCGGCCGGCAGGGGAATTCACCATGGAAAAGGTGGCGGTCGGTG
This sequence comes from Mesorhizobium sp. P2_E9, assembly GCF_056403815.1. NCBI lineage: Bacteria > Pseudomonadati > Pseudomonadota > Alphaproteobacteria > Hyphomicrobiales > Phyllobacteriaceae > Mesorhizobium > Mesorhizobium sp. P2_E9. Next base: position 129,208 of record NZ_JBFUET010000007.1, on the reverse strand, counting down.
CCGCAGACGCCGCAGGCCTCGATACGCACCAGAATCTCGTCCGGGCCGGGGACAGGTTTGTCGACCTCGCACAGCGAAATGCTGCCCACCGCTTCCAGCCGCACTGCTTTCATGGCGTTGCCCCCATCAGTTGAAGCTCGGCGGCTGCGAAAGGTCCGGCGTCGGTGTCGCCGGCTTCGCCGGCGGCGTATCGCCGAAACTCGGCGGTTGCGACAGGTCCGGCGTGCCGGGCGCTACCGGTGCGCCACCGCCATTGGCAGGAGCTGTGCCACCCGCCGGCGGAGTACCGAGCGGCGATAGGCCGGGCACTTCCGGCACCTTGTAGTCGATCGTGCCCGGATCGATCACCGTGCCCTTGTAGCGCATCACCATTTGCGGGAAGGCGATGGTCAGGCCGATCATCACCACCTGGATCAGGACGAAGGGCACCGCGCCCCAATAGATCTGCCCCGTCGTCACCGGCGCGATCTGCTTGCCCGTAAGGCGGTCGAGATAAGGCACACGGGCGGCCACCGAACGCAGGTAGAACAGTGCGAAGCCGAAGGGCGGGTGCATGAACGAGGTCTGCATGTTGACGCCGAGCAGCACGCCGAACCAGATCAGGTCGATGCCGAGCTTGTCGGCTGCCGGCGCCAGCAGCGGCACGATGATGAAGGCCAGTTCGAAGAAGTCGAGGAAGAAGGCCAGGAAGAAGACGAGGATGTTGACGCCGATCAGGAAGCCGACCTCGCCGCCCGGCAGCGAGGTCAGCAAATGCTCCACCCAGATGTGGCCGTTGACACCGTAGAAGGTGAGCGAGAACACCCGCGCGCCGATCAGGATGAACAGCACGAAGGACGACAGCCGTGTCGTCGAGGTCAGTGCCTGCTTGATCACGTCCAGCGACAGCCGACCTTTTGCCGCCGCCATGATCAATGCGCCGACGGAGCCCATGGCGCCGCCCTCGGTCGGCGTGGCGATGCCGAGGAAGATGGTGCCAAGCACCAGGAAGATCAGCGCCAGCGGCGGGATCAGCACGATGACCACCTGCTGCGCCAGCCTGGACATCATGTTGAAGTTCAGGCGTTTGTCGGCAATCGCCACGATGTAGATGAAGAGCACCCCTACAGTGGCGCCGAGAATGTCGGCATTGTCGCCATGGGTTGGCGCGAGATAGCGATACGCCGCGTAGGAAACCGCTGCTGTGACCAGCAACGCCACCAGCAGCGACAGAACGCCGTGGCCGAGCGTGCGGGCCTCGAGCGGCAGGGCCGGCACCATTTTCGGCCGGAAGATCGACACAATGAGAATGTAAAGGGCGTAGAGACCGGTGAGCACGAGGCCCGGGATCAGTGCGCCGGCATACATGTCGCCGACCGAGCGGCCGAGCTGGTCGGCAAGCACGATCAGCACCAGCGAGGGCGGGATGATCTGGGCGAGCGTGCCGGAGGCGGCGATGACGCCGGACGCCAGCCGGCGGTCGTAGCCGTAGCGCAGCATGATTGGCAGCGAGATCAATCCCATGGCGATCACGGATGCCGCCACCACGCCGGTGGTCGCCGCCAACAATGCGCCGACGAAGATCACCGCATAGGCGAGGCCGCCTCGGATCGGCCCGAACAGCTGGCCGATCGTGTCGAGCAGGTCCTCGGCCATCCCCGATCGTTCGAGCACGATGCCCATGAAGGTAAAGAACGGAATGGCCAGCAGCGTGTCATTCGACATCACCCTGCTACCGTAGAAATTATCCGGCAGTGCGTGCAGAAGCGGCCAGGCGAGGTTGATCGATCCTCCGGAATAGGGCGAGAGGAGCACGCCGATGAAGAAGAACATCAAGCCGTTGGCGGCCAGCGAGAAGGCCACGGGGTAGCCGATCAGCAGGAAGATGATCAGCGAGGCGAACATGATCGGCGCCATGTTCTGGGCGATGAACTCCATCATGAGCGCACCTCGTCGGCCAGTGCCTTGGCTTCGAGTTCGGCTTGCTCATGTGCCGACACGAACGGATTGGGGTCGTCCATGTCGCCGCGCATGATGGCGATCTTCTTGATGATTTCGGAGATGCCCTGCAGCGCCAGCAGGAAAAAGCCGACCAGCAGGATGGCCTTGGCCGGCCAGATGATCAGCCCGCCCGAATTGTTGGACATCTCGCTGCTGCGGAACGACAGGGACACGTAGGGAACGAAGTAGAACACCATCAGCGTCACGAACGGCATCAGGAACAGGACATGGCCGAGAAGGTCGATCCAGTGCTGCACGCGGCGTGAGAACAAGCCGTAGACGATGTCGATGCGAATATGCTCGTTCTGCTTCAGCGTGTAGGCGGCGGCCAGCATGAAGGCGGCGCCGAACAGATACCATTGCAGCTCCAGCCACGCATTCGACGAAACGTCGAAGATCTTGCGGATGACGGCATTGCCGGCGCTCACCAGGACCGCCAGCAGGATCAGCCAGGATACCGATTTGCCGATGAATTCGTTGAGGCGGTCGATGACCCGCGACAGAGCGAGCGGCCCTTCCATGCAGTCCTCCCTTGTTCCGACAGCGTGCCGGCTCCCCCTGCCGTCACGCCGCGTGGCCCAACGGTATGCCGCGCGTGGCCGGACGGGTCAACACGGACGGGAGCAGCAAATCGGTGTTGGATGAAGGGCGGAGCCGGACAAGGGCGGTCTGCCCCCGCGTCATGCAACCAAAGTCTGATGGTTCAGACGACCTTGCTGGTGTCGCGGCCGGCGCCGATCAGGATCAGCATGGCCACCAGGAACAGGTACATCCAGGCGTCGCGCCATTCGACCGGGAAATAGCCGGCCCACAGTGATTCGGCCATGCCGAAGGCGGCCGCGCCCAGGGCTGCCCGTGGCGGCGAGAGATAGCCGCCGACCGCCGTCACGAACAGGATCTTCAGGCCGTAGACGAGGCCGGAACCGAAGCTGACATTGCCATAGTAGAGGCTGGCCATGACACCGGCCAGGGCGGCGCAGAAGCCACCGAGCAGCACTGCATGCCGGAACACGCGGCGCACGTCGACGCCGCACAGCGCTGCGGCTCGTGGGTCGTCGGAGACAGCGCGCCAGGATCGGCCGAAGTTCGAGCGGGCAAACCCCCGGGTGGCGAGTGCGACTGCCGCCAGCACCACCGCGCAGTCGAGCACCTGGATCAGTGTCAGCGTCGCTTTGAAGCCGGCGCCTTCAGCGAAGACGATGGGCTGGGCAAGCATTGGCGGCAGCCACAGATCATGGGTATCGGCCGCGATGCGGCTTGATTCCGACAGGACGATCAGGATGCCCAGCGTTGTCACCACGATGGCATTGGGCGTGCGGTCGGCCAACGGTTCGAAGACGCTGCGCGACAGGACATGGCTGATCAGCGCGGCATAGAGGAATGCCGCGACGACGCCGAACAGCACCGACGCCAACAGCGTCAGCCACAGCACCTGGTAGCCGAAGGCGACGCTCAGGATCATGACCTGGCCGCAGAAGGCGAACAGAGCGCCATAGGCCAGGTTGGTGCGGTGCAGGATGCCGTTGGTCAGCACGTAGCCGAAGGCGAGCAACGCATAGAGCGCGCCCGAATGCAGCCCGTTCAGCACCTGCTGGAAGAAGTAGAGCATGCAAAACCCCAGGAGCATGTCGATCAAAACAGCGCGGCGGCTTTGGGACAACGACATGCGCAAGACAAAGGCTGCGGTGACCGCGCCCATGTGAAGGTTTGCATTGCTGAATCTAACTTGTCAAATGCGATTTATCGGTTAGATTTCTGCCATGACGGTATCCTGGACCCCACACCGCTTCACCGGCGGTATACTTGCGCTCGACACGGCCAACACCGTCGTGCTGCGCGGCGATCCGGAGAAGACATTCGACCGCTTCGATGATCCGGCTGAGATTGCCCGCTTCGCCGATGCGGCCACCGGCTTTCGCGCCGCCGAGCTTGGAGACAGGCCGCTTACGGTATCCTCGCCTACGGCAATCGCGCCCGTCGTGCTGTCGATCCGCGAGACGACCGACCGGCTGTTTCGCGGCGCGGTGTCGAAAGGTGCGGTCGCCACCGCTGACCTGCCCGAGTTCCTGCGCGCCTGCGCCGAGGGCCTGGCCGGCAGCCGGACCGAGATCGGCGCGGCGGGAAGGCCGTTCGGCGATCCCCTGACACCGATCGCCTTCGAGGTGGCGCTGGCGGTTTCGGCCCTGTCGCTGCTGCGCGACGACACCGTCACAAGACTCAGGATCTGTCCCAACTGCACCTGGTTGTTCGTCGACAGAAGCCGTAATTCCAGCCGCCTTTGGTGCGACATGGCGGTGTGCGGCAACCGTCAGAAGGCAAGTCGTCACTATCGCCGCCGCCGCTTGGCGGCCAATGAGGTCAAAGATGCTTAAAAGGTTTTCCCGTTCGATCGTTGTCGGCGCCGCATTGATTGCTGCCGCTGCGCTCGGCGCCTGCCGCGACACCGGCAAGGAAAGCGAAGGCAGGCTGTTCGAAATCTCCGGCAAGATCTTCGTCTTCAACTATCGTCTCGCCAGGGCAACCTATGTCGTGACATTGCGGCCCCTGCAGCCGATGGGAGAGGGCCAGGTCGCGGTCGCCAGCTTCCAGGATCCCGCTGGCGGCGCGCCGCTGGTGGTCGAGCAGAAGGTCTGGCCGAAGCTCGACAAAGTGACCCTGGAAAGCCCGGCGCTGACCTGCGTCGTCAAGAACAAGCCTTATGCGATCGCCATCAGCATCAAGGGCTCCGACGGTGCGGTCCTGCAGAAGATCGACACCACATTGATGTCGACGGAGGATCAGTCGGTGCTGCCCGACCGGCCGCTGGTCATCGACCAGCTCTATACGGCCAATCCCGATCTGGTCGGCCATCCCGACGGCAAGCTGCCGGATGAGCCGAAGCCGGATTGCTCGAAAGCCATCTAGCGCAGCGGCAACTGCTGAAATTTTCGTGCGTCGGGCGACGTCCGCGGGTCGGTTTCGTACCGATTCGGGATGGCGGCGGACTGTTCGTTTCGCGTTGCCTGGCACCTGCGATTTTGTTTGACCTGCCTTGCAAGGGGAGAAAGGATGCGTCATCCGACTCCGACGTTGGCTGCCTGCCCCCGCGCTGCCTCCGCAGAGGAAATGCCTGATGACGCTGCATGATGTCGCGCTCGACGACAAGTTCGACCTTGGGAAGGAGCGCATCTTCCTGTCCGGCGCGCAGGCGGTCATCCGCATGCTCCTGATGCAGCGCGAGCGCGACCGCCGTGCTGGCCTGAACACGGCCGGCTTCGTCTCCGGCTATCGCGGCTCGCCGCTTGGCGGCCTCGACATGCAGCTGTGGAAGGCAAAGAAGCAGCTTGCCGGGGCCGACATCGTCTTCCAGCCCGGCCTCAACGAGGAGCTTGCCGCCACCGCCTGCTGGGGATCGCAACAGACGGAACTGCTGGGCGAGGGTACCCATGACGGTGTCTTTTCTGTCTGGTACGGCAAGGGTCCGGGCGTCGATCGTTCAGGCGACGTGTTCCGCCACGCCAATCTCGCCGGCTCGTCGAAGCATGGCGGCGTCCTTGCGCTCATGGGCGACGACCATATGGCCGAATCCTCGACCAACGCACATGCCACCGAATTCCTGTTCGTGGACACCATGGTGCCGATCCTCAATCCGGCCGGTGTCCAGGAGATCATCGACTACGGCCTCTACGGGTTTGCCATGTCGCGTTTCGCCGGCACCTGGGCGGCGATCAAATGCGTCAAGGACAACATCGAATCGACGGCCTCGGTCGATGCCTCGCTCGAACGGCTCAACATCGTCGTGCCGGAGTTCGACATGCCGCCGGGCGGCCTCAACATCCGCCACGAGATCGACATGCTCGGCCAGGAGGAGCGGCTGCATGAGTACAAGCGTGCCGCGGCCTCCGCCTTCATCCATGCCAACGGGCTGAACCACATCGTCTATTCCGGCGGCCGCAGCCCGAAGCTCGGCATCATCACCCTGGGCAAGAGCTATCTCGATGTCCGCCAGGCGCTGGAGGATATCGGCATCGACGAGGCCGCCGCCAACCGCATCGGCGTGCGGCTGTTCAAGGTCGGCTGCCCCTGGCCGCTCGACCTGCATCACATCGCCGACTTTGCCCATGGCCTCGACACCATCGTCGTCGTCGAGGAGAAGCGCTCGCTGATCGAGGTGCAGCTGCGCGAAAGCCTCTACGGCACCGCCATGCAGCCGGTCATCGTCGGCAAGAAGGACGAGCGCGGCGACTGGCTATTCCCGGCCAAGGGCGCGCTCGACCCCAACGAGATCGCCATTGCCCTTGGCGAGAGGATCGTCAAAACCATCGGCCCGTCGGAAGAAATCTCGGCGCGGGTGGGCAAGCTGCGCCAGTTCCAGGCGATGCTGGCGGACGCCACCGATATCGGCTCGCGCACGCCCTTCTTCTGTTCGGGCTGCCCGCACAATTCCTCGACCAAGGTTCCGGATGGCTCGATCGCCGCCGCCGGCATTGGCTGCCATTTCATGGCGCTTTGGATGGACCGCAACACGCTGGGCTTCACGGCTATGGGCGGCGAAGGCGCGCAATGGGTCGGCCAGGCGCCGTTCTCGAAGCGCGGCCACATCTTCCAGAATCTCGGCGACGGCACCTATAACCACTCCGGCACGCTGGCGATCCGCTTCGCCCTGTCGAGCGAAGCCAACATCACCTACAAGATCCTCTACAACGATGCGGTGGCGATGACCGGCGGCCAGCCGCATGAGGGCGGCCTGACGGTGGACATGATTGCCAGGCAGGTGCGGGCCGAGGGTGTCGACCGCATCGCTATCGTCACCGACGAGCCAGACAAATATGCCGGCAAGGCCGAATTCCCGGCCGGCGCCACCATCCATCACCGCGACGACCTCGATCTCGTCCAGCGCGAGCTGCGCGACGTCAAGGGCGTCTCGGTCCTGCTCTACGACCAGACCTGTGCCGCCGAAAAACGCCGGCGTCGCAAGCGCGGCACCTTTCCCGATCCCGACAAGCGCGTCTTCATCAACGAACTGGTCTGCGAAGGCTGCGGCGATTGCGGCGTGCAGTCGAACTGCGTCTCCATCCAGCCGGTCGAGACCGAATTCGGCCGCAAGCGCAAGATCGATCAGTCGAGCTGCAACAAGGATTTCTCCTGCGTCAACGGCTTTTGCCCGTCCTTCGTCACCGTGCACGGCGCCAAGATCCGCAAGGCTGAAGGCCTGGCCGGCAAGACCGATCCGCTCGATGGCGTGCCGACGCCTGCCGAATTCCCGCTGGGCACTGAGGGTTGGGCGGCGATCATCGACGGTGTCGGCGGCACTGGCGTCGTCACCGTCGGCGCCGTGCTCGGCATGGCGGCCCATCTCGAGGACAAGGGCTGCGGCATGATCGACATGGCCGGCCTCGCCCAGAAGGGCGGCTCGGTGTTCACCCATGTCCGCATTGCCCGCACGCCGGACGACATCCATGCCATCCGTGTTTCGGCGGGGAAGGCCGATCTCGTGCTTGGCTGCGATCTTGTCGTCTCGGGCGCCAAGAAGGTGCTGACGGCGGTGCGCGAGGGCCACACCATCTTCCTCGCCAACACCGCCGAGATCATGCCCGGCGAGTTTGCCCGCTCAGCGGATTTCTCGTTGCCGATCGAACGCCTGAAGAAGGCGATCCGCACCGCCGCCGGCGACGACAAGACGCATTTCTTCGACGCCACCCGCACCGCCACCGCGCTGTTCGGCAATTCGCTCGGCGCCAACATGTTCATGCTCGGCTTTGCGTTCCAGCATGGCGGTCTGCCATTGTCGGCGGAAGCCGTTGAAAAAGCTATCGAATTGAACGGCGAAGCGGTGGCGATGAACATCGCCGCCTTCCGTTGGGGCCGCCGTGCGGCGCACCAGCCGGATTTCGTGCGCGGCCTCGTCGCCCAGCCGGGCAAGGCGGGACAAACCGCCCCGGTCGCGCAGACGCTGGACGAAATCATTGCCCGCCGTGTCGCCTTCCTGACCGCTTACCAGAACGCCGCCTACGGCAAGCGCTATGCCGACCGGCTGGCGCTGCTGCGCGCCGCGGAAGCCAAGGCCGTGCCCGGCTCGACCGCCGTGACCGAGGCGGCGGCCAGGAACCTGTTCAAGCTGATGGCGATCAAGGACGAATACGAGGTGGCGCGGCTCTACACCGATGGCTCTTTCGCCGCCGAGCTGGGCAAGCAGTTTCAGAGCTACGAGAAACTCGAATTCCATCTCGCTCCACCGATCATGGGGCGTCGCGGCAATGACGGAAGCCCCCGGAAATCAAGCTTCGGCCCCTGGATGATGAAGGGTTTTCGCCTGCTGGCGGCGCTGAAGGGCTTGCGCGGCACTGCTTTCGATCTGTTCGGCTACACTGCCGAACGGCGCAGGGAACGTCAGCTTTTGGCACAATATGAGGCGGATCTTGAGCTCGTCGCCAAGTCGCTGGCGCCTGATAAGGCCGATGCGGCGGTCGCTCTCGTCTCTGTCCCCGCCCTCATTCGCGGCTATGGACATGTCCGGCAGGCCAGTGCCGAAAAGGCAGCTGGCGAACGCTCCCGGTTGCTCCAGCGCCTCGCAAACGCACCGGCGGGGCCGGCACTTCAGGCCGCCGAGTGAAGGCCTTGTTTACCTGAAGCTTGATTTCCCGGCCTGTCCTGCCTTTGCGCGCCTTCGGCAACCGAGCTGAAACCACTGTTCTAAGCCTTTCTTAAGGCGGATGTGGGATGACGAGGCCTAGCGTTGGGCCGACGACATGGGCAGAACAAAGACCGAAAACATCCCGGCGGATGTTTACATCCAGTTTGTGCGGTCGTTGTTCGACAACGCCCACATGCTGGTGATTGGCGGCGTCTGCTACTGGATCCTCGGATTCATGATCTACTTCCGCACGCACAATCCATTGTTCCTGGCTTTCTCCTTTACTCTGCTGTCCATCAGCCTTTTCCGCTACTTCGGCATTCGTGACTTCCGAAAAGCGGGCGGTGTAATAGCCAATGTCCAAGAGGCGCAACGGTGGGAGCGCAACTACATCCTCAAGGGCAGCCTGCAGGGCCTCGGGTTGGGCGCGCTGTGCTTCATATCGATCTATGTCTATCCCGATCCCTTTGCCGAGCTGGCCGCGACGTCGCTGGCCATCGCAACCTTGGTGACCGTTGTTGGCCGGAACTACGGGTCTCCGCTCATGGTGCGGATCTTTTCCGTGACCTTCATTGGTCCGGCAGCACTTGCACTCCTGCTGCGCATGGATGTCCCTTCGGTCGTTCTGGGCTTGATGATCATCCCGCTGACATTCATCACCATCAACAGCGCGGACCACGTCCGCAACGTGCTTTTCTCGGCGGTCATCGGCCACAAGGAAGCGAGGAAGCTGGCGCACAGGTTCGATCGCGCCCTCAACACCATGTCGCACGGCCTTGTCATGCTCGGCCCCAACGGCCGCGTGGCGGTCGCCAATGCCGAAGCTGCCCATCTGATGTCGCTCAAGTCCGGGGATGCGCTGCTCGGACGATCGATCCACGGTCTTTTGATGCGTGGTGTCGCCGGCGGCATGCTGGCGCCGAAGGATTGCCGCTATATCGAGGCCCAGCTGACACGCGCCCTGCGCGAGGGCCGCGACCGCAAGGTGCTGGTTTCCCTCGCCAACGGCCAGCACTATGAATTCTCGGCCCGCGAAGGCAGCCAGGAACTGGGGGTCATCACCTTCGAGGACGTGACGGCGCGCGTCGAGGCGGAAGACAAGATCCGCTTCATGGCGCGCTACGACAATCTCACCGGCCTGCCCAATCGCGCCTATTTCCATGAGCTAGTCGGCGAGGCGATGGCGTCCGGAGACCGCGACCGTCTCTGCGGCCTTGCCGTGCTCGACCTCGATGATTTCAAGAGCGTCAACGACACGCTCGGGCATCCGATCGGCGACGGATTGATCTACGCGGTTGCCGAGCGTCTCGCCTCTGTTGCGGGGCAAGGCATCACTGTCAGCCGTTTCGGCGGCGACGAATTCATGGTCTTCTTCGACCGCATCGAGGATGAAAGCCATCTGACCACGCAGATCGACGAGATCTTTGCGGCATTGCAGGGCGAGGTGGACGTCGCCGGCCATGGGCTGCGCATCCAGGCCAGCGGCGGCGCGGTATTGGCACGGGTCAACGACAGCGATGTCGACGCCATGATCGTCAAGGCGGATCTGGCGCTTTACAAGGCCAAGGAGCTTGGCAAGAACGGCTGGCGGCTGTTCGAGGCGGCAATGGACGCGGCGTTCCGCAACCGCCAGCTGATGAAGGCGGATCTGCGCAGCGCGGTGGAAAGCAAGAGCCTGCGGGTCGTCTATCAGCCCATCGTGTCGATGAGCACCATGCGCATCGCCAGCTGCGAGGCGCTGTGCCGCTGGGATCATCCCGATCTCGGGCCGATTTCGCCCGGCATCTTCATTCCGCTCGCCGAGGAAATGGGCATCATCTCCGAGATCAGCACCTTCGTGTTGCAGGCAGCCTGCACCGAATGCGCCAAATGGCCGGATCAGACCAGTGTCTCGGTCAACCTCTCGGCCAAGGATTTCCGCAACCGCGACGTCATCCAGAAGGTTCGTGATGCGCTGGCCAGTTCCGGTCTCGCCGCCGGTCGACTGGAGATCGAGGTCACTGAAACCGCGCTGCTCGACGACAAGTCGCTGACGCGGCAGTACATCGAGGAACTGAAGCAGATTGGCGTTCGCATCGCGCTTGACGATTTCGGCACCGGCTATTCGAGCCTGAGCTATCTGCACAAGCTGCCGCTCGACAAGATCAAGATCGACCGCTCGTTCCTGATAGATGTCACCCAGAACCCGCGTTCGTTGGAACTGCTTAAGGGCATCGTCAACCTGTCGCGGCCACTGGGACTTTCCGTGACCGTAGAAGGCGTCGAGACCTTCGAGCAGCTCAAGATCCTGGCCTTGCAGGTCAAGCCCGATCTCGTGCAAGGCTTCCTGTTCGGCGCCGCGCTCAGTGCATCGGGTATCGAAACGATGTCGAATGTCACCTGGCCATTCGCCGCCGACCTGCGTCCCACCGGCAAACGGACAGCCCAATTGGTGCCGTGATTTCAGCACTGTCAGGCGCGCGCGCCAAGATGATCCTCAGCCCAATGTAGCCTAGCCCACGCACCTGTCTGTTGATGGAGGTGCCATGTCCCGGAGGCTATGATCCCCATCCTTCTCCGGCGCATTGCTCACCAGGGGCATTCTCAGATGGGCGCTTCGCCGTTAAGGTTAATAGAAGGTAAATCAACAACCTCTAAGTTTCTGCTTGTGTCTCATTTTGACTCGAATAGCCTATCCGCAGGCGGAATTTCGAGGACAGATAATGGATGCTGCAAGGGCTGCAACGAATGCGTCTGGCGTGGTCAGGGCAGCCGGGGATTCGGTGCTGAACCGATCGATGATGCAGCTTCTGGAGCATGTCGATTATCGCCTCATTACCGGAGGCGAGGATTTGGAGGCGATTTACCGGCTTCGCTATAAATCCTATCTGCGTTCAGGCATGTGTGGCCCAATCGCCAGCGGGATGTTCGAGGATCGCTGGGACAACCTACCCAATTCCTACCGGTTCGGTGTCTATTTCTACGGCGAATTGGTCAGCACGATCCGCTTCCACTACATTTCCGCCGAGCACCCGAATTCGCCCTCCGTCGATGCCTATCCGGAAATATTGCTCGAGCGACTTGCCCGCGGAGAAACCTTTATCGACGGAACCCGGTTTGCAACCGATCCAGACAGCGCGCCGGCGCCCGGAGTGCTGCCGTTCCTGACACTCAGGCTTGCCATGGTGGCCTCGCTCTATTTTGGCCAGAACTCGGTGCTGACGCCGGTCAAGGTCGAGCATTCCAATTTTTATTCACGTTATTTCAATGCTGTACAGCGGACCGAGGCTAAGGAATTTCCGGGCGTTCTTACCCGGATCGCCCTGTTCGAAATCCCTGCCGGCGAAAATATGCACCAGACACTCGAACGGTTCCCATTCTTCAGGTCGACGCCGACGGAGCAGCGGCTGATGTTTGCCAATCCGGCCATCAACCGACTGACGCCCTTGTCCATCGTGCCGACAGCGAAATATTATCGCGCCGCCGCGTAGGCGCCCCTATTTTTGCAAGGCGTCTGGAGCCTTCCGGCCAGATCCGCGTTCTGATGATTGCGGTGCGTTCGCTCCGCGTCTTCATTTCGACGGATCTGCCAAAAGGAACTCGACATGCATATTTCCCAGCTAGCGCTGACGCCGCTTATCTCGCTGATCGCCGGCGTGCTGATCCTCATCATGCCACGGCTTCTGAACTACATCGTCGCGCTCTATCTGATCGTCGTTGGACTGCTCGGGCTCTTCCCGCATCTTGCCGGCTGAAGCCGGCGCAATTCCAGGAAAAGTGTGAAGCGGTTCTCCCGGGAAAAGCGCGTAGCGCTTTGCGTCAGTACCAACTGTCAGCCGGCGAAGAAGCGCAGCGCCGCGGCGACGATCGCCTCCGGCGCGTCTTCCTGCATCAGATGGCCGGAGCCTGGAATGAGTGTCAAGCCGCAATTCGGCAGCATGGCCGCGAGCTTTTGGCCGCTTTGCGGTGGTATCCAGCGGTCTTCCTCCCCCCACAGCAACGCGACGGGGCAGCGGAATTTGCCGTAGAGCGGTTCGACCTCGTCGGTAAAACGCTGATCCATCTGGGCGATCTGCCGATAGAAAGCCGGCTGGCCAACAGGCCCGGTCCATGGCGCGACATGGGGTTCCATATCGCTGTCCGACAAAGGCCTCGCTGCGGCGCCCGAGATATAGGCTTTCAGAATCGCAACCTGCATGTAGTCCGGCAGGCCGGCGAAGGCGGCCTCATGCTGACGGACATGCTGGACAAAGGGCGAGCCCCACGGCCGCACCGCCACGGGGTCGATCAGCAGCAGCCTGTCATAGTCGCAACCGTCCATCAGATGTGCGCGCAACGCCGTGGCGCCGCCGAAATCATGAGCGATGATCTTGGGCCGGTCGAGTTTCCAGAAGGCCAGCATCGCCGCCAGCGCCTTGTTCTGGATACCCAGCGAAACGTCCTGGCCTTCCCGCTTGCCGGATAGCCCATATCCGGGAAGATCGTAGAAATACAGCGTATGGTCGCGCGCCAGTTCCGGTGCGACGCGATGCCAGACATGCGAGGAGAACGGCGTACCGTGCACGAGCACGATCGGCGGGCCTGAGCCGGCGGACCCCCACGCAATGGTCGTGCCGTTCCAGTCAAATGTCTGTGTGGGTATGATCATGGCGCTTCACCAACCGGCTGTTCGTCCGGCGACGATAATCCAGCAGGATGTCGTCCAGAACCGCCAAATTCTCACAGCAGCTTCAACCGAACTCACGCAGGATGCCGGGTGATCGCACCGCCAACAGGCTGGGGATCGGCCGGCAGTTTCAATTTTCCCTTGAGGCAGTTGTCGGCCCCAATGCGGCAATAGCGCCATTGCTCTCGGCCCGGCTTTTCGGTATGTGCCTGAAAGATGTCTTCGAAGGGGTATTCCTATGGCTGATCACTCGCCGACCGGTCCTGTCGAACTGGGCGCGAAGATGGACTATGCCGAGCATGACCGCACCTATGCGGGCTTTCTCGCGCTGGCCAAATACGGATCGCTTTTCTGCGGCGCGTTGCTCATCGCGATGGCTTTCGGCTTCTTTGCCGCCGGTTTCTTCTCGGCGACCATCCTGTTCGTCCTGATACTGGCCGTCGGCGCTTTCATTCTGCGATAGACCTTCCAAAACCCCGTTGCCATCGACGGTGCCGGATATTCCGGCCGACACTTTGCGCAAACAGGTTCCAGCCGAAAGGATCATGCGGTGGGACAGACGGTTTTCATCCCTCGTGAGCTCGATGCGAACGAGCCGCGCGTCGCGGCCTCGCCCGATACGGTCAAGCGGCTGGCGGGGCTGGGCCTCGACGTGATTGTCGAAACCAGTGCCGGCACAAGGTCGCGCATCCCGGACGAAGAGTTCGCCAAGGCAGGTGCTGCCATCGGCAAGGCTTCCGATGTCGTCAGGGCCGATGTCGTCCTGAAGGTACGCCGGCCAACGGACGCCGAACTGAAAAGCTACAAATCCGGCGCTGCCGTGATCGCCATCATGGATCCCTACGGCAACGACGCTGCCGTCGCGGCCCTGGCCAAGGCTGGGGTGACGGCCTTCTCGATGGAGTTCATGCCGCGCATCACCCGAGCGCAATCGATGGACGTCTTGTCCTCGCAGGCCAACCTCGCCGGCTACCAGGCGGTGATCGATGGCGCTTCGGAGTATGATCGCGCGCTGCCGATGATGATGACTGCGGCGGGCACCGTGCCGGCGGCGAAGGTCTTCATCATGGGCGTCGGCGTCGCCGGCCTGCAGGCGATCGCGACGGCGCGCCGCCTTGGCGCGGTCGTCACCGCCACCGACGTGCGCCCCGCCGCCAAGGAACAGGTCGCCTCGCTCGGCGCGAAATTCCTGGCCGTCGAGGATGACGAGTTCAAGGCCGCCGAGACAGCCGGCGGCTACGCCAAGGAAATGTCGAAGGAATACCAGGCTAAGCAGGCAGCACTGACCGCCGAGCACATCGCCAAGCAGGACATCGTCATCACCACGGCGCTGATCCCCGGCCGGCCGGCGCCGAAGCTGGTCTCGGCGGCGATGGTCGCCTCGATGAAGCCGGGCTCGGTGCTCGTCGACCTCGCGGTCGAGCGCGGCGGCAATGTCGAAGGCGCTGAAGCCGGCAAGATCGTCACCACGGCCAACAACGTCAAGATCGTCGGCCACCTCAATGTGCCCGGCCGCGTCGCCGCATCTGCCTCGCTGCTCTATGCCAGGAACCTGTTCGCCTTCCTCGAGACGCTGGTCGACAAGACCACCAAGACGCTCGCCATCAACCGCGATGACGATCTGGTCAAGGCGACGATGCTGACCGATGGCGGCCGTGTCGTTCATCCCGCCTTCGCCAAGGCCGATCAGCAGCCGCATGTCGAACCCGCGGCGATCCCGGCCACGACGATGGTCGCCGATGCTTCGGACGCGCCGAAAAAGTCCGCGCCTAGGAAGACCGCCGCATCCAAGTCGCCCGCGTCCAAGTCGAAAGGCACAGCGTGATGGATCAGACCCTGCAGAAAGCCCTCGATCAGCTCGACCAGGCAAGCGCTGCCGTCAGGCTTGCGGTGCAGAACCTGGCAAATGCTCCAGGCGGTGCCGAAGCGGCCGGTGATGCCGCGCACGCGCTCTCCGGCGGCGCCATCGATCCCTTCGTCTTCCGTTTCGCCATCTTCATCCTGGCGATCTTCGTCGGCTACTACGTCGTCTGGTCGGTGACGCCGGCACTGCACACGCCGCTGATGGCCGTCACCAACGCCATCTCCTCCGTTATCGTCGTTGGCGCGCTGCTCGCGGTCGGCATCGCGGCTTCCGGTGTCGCCGCAGGCTTCGGCTTCGTGGCGCTGATGCTGGTTTCCGTCAACATCTTCGGTGGCTTCCTGGTCACCCAGCGCATGCTGGCCATGTACAAGAAGAAGGACAAGTAGAGCGCCATGAACGCCAACTTCGCGTCCTTCCTCTATCTGGTTTCCGGCGTCCTGTTCATCATGGCGCTGCGCGGCCTGTCGCATCCGACCACCAGCCGCCAGGGCAATATGTACGGCATGATCGGCATGGGTATCGCCATCGCCACCACGCTGGCGCTGGCGATTCCGCTTGTCCCGTCGGCCGGCCGCTATGGCCTGATCGTGCTAGGCCTCGCCATCGGCGGTAGCGTCGGCGCCGTCACCGCGCGCCGCATCGCCATGACCTCGATGCCGCAACTGGTTGCTGCCTTCCACAGCCTCGTCGGCCT
Source organism: Mesorhizobium sp. P2_E9 (assembly GCF_056403815.1). Classification (NCBI taxonomy): domain Bacteria; kingdom Pseudomonadati; phylum Pseudomonadota; class Alphaproteobacteria; order Hyphomicrobiales; family Phyllobacteriaceae; genus Mesorhizobium; species Mesorhizobium sp. P2_E9. Next base: position 113,412 of record NZ_JBFUET010000007.1, on the reverse strand, counting down.
CGCCGCCGTCATGGTGGCTGCCGCGGCCATCTACGCGCCGGAGAGTTTTGGCATCGGCACCGCGGGCGACATCCATGCCCAGGCGCTGATCGAGATGAGCCTTGGCGTCGCCATCGGCGCCATCACCTTCACCGGCTCGGTCATCGCCTTCCTCAAGCTCGACGGCCGCATGTCGGGCGAGCCGATCATGATCGGCGGCCGCCACCTCATCAACGCAGCCCTCGGCGTAGCACTCATCGTGCTGATCGTGCTGCTGGTCGGCACGGAATCGAAGCTGGTGTTCTGGCTGATCGTCGCCGCCTCGTTGGTGCTCGGCATCCTCTTGATCATCCCGATCGGCGGCGCCGACATGCCGGTCGTCGTCTCGATGCTCAACTCCTACTCGGGCTGGGCAGCGGCTGCCCTCGGCTTCACGCTCGGCAATCTGGCGCTGATCATCACCGGCGCGCTGGTCGGCTCGTCCGGCGCGATCCTGTCCTACATCATGTGCAAGGGCATGAACCGCAGCTTCATCTCGGTCATTCTCGGCGGCTTCGGTGGCGAGACCGCAGCAGCTGCCGATGACGGCATCGAGCGCACGGTCAAGCAGGGCTCGGCCGACGACGCCGCCTACCTGATGATGAACGCGCAGAAGGTCATCATCGTGCCGGGGTACGGCATGGCGGTTGCCCAGGCGCAGCACGCGCTGCGCGAAATGGCCGACAAGCTCAAGGCCAACGGCGTCGACGTCAAATACGCCATCCATCCGGTCGCCGGCCGCATGCCCGGCCATATGAACGTGCTGCTGGCCGAAGCCAACGTGCCCTATGACGAAGTGTTCGAGCTCGAAGACATCAACTCGGAGTTCGCGCAGGCCGATGTCGCCTATGTCATCGGCGCCAACGACGTCACCAACCCTTCGGCCCGTGATGACAAGTCGTCGCCGATCTATGGCATGCCGATCCTTGATGTCGACAAGGCGCGCACCTGCCTGTTCGTCAAGCGCTCGCTCGGCTCCGGCTATGCCGGCATCGACAACACGCTGTTCTACAAGGACGGCACCATGATGCTGCTCGGCGATGCCAAGAAGATGACCGAGGAAATCGTCAAGGCCATGGATCACTGAGCCAGCTGATAGTCCCGATATCCGAATAGCAAAGAGCCCGGTCTCTCGAAACCGGGCTCTTTCATTTTGGCGCGTGCGTTTAGCGGTTGGTCAGGAAAACCGCTTCCTCTTCGTCGCGCTGCCTGCCGCCGAGAGCGGCCGCGGCACTGGCGATGAAAGCGCCGATGACCAGCGACAAGGCGCCAAGCAGGGCAAAGGTCGCGCTGCCCTTCCTGGCGGTGTCGGCGGCCTGCTTGGCCTTGACCTTGGCGTCTTCGACCTTGGCAACCAGGGCATCGACACGCGCCTTGGCGTCGGCTTCGGACAGGCCGGTGCGGGCGGCAACCAGTTGCGACAGGTAGGTCTTGTCGTCGGCCGAAATCTCGCCCGCCGCCGCAGTGGCGACCAGGATGCGTGAGGCTTGGCCAACCGCGGCGGCATTACCGTCCGGACCAGCCGCCGCGAGCTTGCTCGGATCGGCCGGACGGAACAGCGAATCCACCAGATAGGAGGTCGCATTGTCGGTCGATGCGCCGCCGGCATTGGCGGAGGCTCCGGCCGACGCACCCATGGCGGCACCCGACGCTACGGTGGAGACAGCCTGCAGGCCTGTACCAAGCGCTGCGGAAAGCGCTGAACCCAGGACGCCGACGACGAGCAGTGTGGCCAGCGCCCAGGCAAGGAAGCCATGAGCGGTGTCACGGAAATACACTTCGTCAGTGTGGATGCCGACCCATTTGGTGCGCAGGCGTCCGGCAAGGTAGCCGCCGACGCCGGAGGACAGCCATTGCACGATGACCAGCCAGATCGCGGTGGGCACCGCGAAGGTGGTGATCGACGCGCCGGACCCCGACCATGGCGAGACCATGCTGAGCCCAAGCCCTGAGCCGAGCAGCATCAGGATAAAGGTCAAGGTAGAGGCCGCGAAGGCGCCAGCGATGATCGGCCCCCAGCTGACGGCTGTGGCGGATGATTCTTCTGAAGCGGACAGGTCGATAGCCGATACGGTGGGCTGCATCAACGCCCCCTATCGTACGAAAAGCATGATGAGGATGATGATCGGAATCGGAATACCGAGCAACCAGAGCAAAATGCCACGTCCCATGAAGGCCTCCTGTGAGAAATTGTGATCGATGCTGTCACAATGTCGTCGGAGGACTTCCGTTCCGGAGCGTTTTGAAATGATTTTGTTTGCTGGCGATGGAACAATTCGGAGCGCCGGTTCGCTCCAATGTCTCAAGCGATCATGTTGTTGTGATTTGACCCATAGGTCGAGTCGGGCAAAAGCGGAAATCCAGGCGTCGTCCCTGCCTTTGACTCACAAGTCTCGCTGGATCCGACCCGTCAGCCCTACGAATTTTCTTCGAAGTGCCTTGCCGAGCAGGAAGACAATGACTCCAAGGAAATTCCAGAAGAAGCAGAAAGCAAGAGTCCGGCGGATTTCGGCCCCAGCCGGCGGCTCGCGCTCAGCAATTTTCGCCGGCCTGGTCTTGCTCTCTGGTCTGTTCACCGGAGCCTTGACCCCGGCGGCTACAGCCGGTCCGACGATTGGCGCGACATCGGTCAGTCCAGTTGCTGAAGACCTCGCGCATTCCCCCGTGGGCTTCGAAGCCGTTCGCATTCCCAATGGCGGCGAACCACCGCTGGCCGCCGGCATCTGGTACCCGACTTCAGCCGAGCCGCGCGATGTGCCGCTGGAATTCTTCAAGCAGCGCGTCGCGCCTTCCGGCCCGGTAAAAGGCCGTGCACTGCCGCTTATCGTGATTTCGCATGGCGGCGGAGGATCCTATGCGGGTCACTATGATTTAGCGATCGCGTTGGCGAGAGCCGGGTTCATCGTCGCCGCGGTCAGCCATGCCGGCGACACCTACGACGACCAGAGCAAGGTGCTGATGCTATGGCGCCGGCCCGCCCAGCTGAGCCGGCTGATCGATTTTATGCTGAAGGACTGGCAAGGACATGCTGACATCGATCCGCAGCGCATCGGCGCCTTCGGATTTTCGAATGGCGGCTTCACCGTGCTCGTCGAAGCGGGCGGAATACCCGATCTCGGCAGGATCGACCCATACTGCGCGGCAAATCCCCAGCATGATCTTTGCACCACGCTGGCGAAAGCGGGGGTCCATTCCGTCGCACAAGCGCCCCAGCCGCCGCCGGAGGCGTGGAAGCCTGATCGGCGAATCCGCGCTATTGCAGCTGCCGCGCCCGCGTTCGGCTTTACATTTGACCGTGCCGGCCTCGCTACGGTTCAAATCCCGGTGCTTCTATGGCGCGCGGCCAACGACCGGCATCAACCCGACCCCTGGTACGAAGAACACCTTCGTTCGGCGCTGCCCCGACCGCCGGAATATCATGTCGAGCCGCTGGCGGGCCACTATGCGTTCCTGCCGCCTTGCAGCACTCGCCTGCGCGCCATTGCGCCCATGGCTTGCGTTGACGCACCCGGCTTCGACCGGGCCGCGTTTCATCAGCGCCTCAACGCCGCCCTGGCAAGCTTCTTCGAAGCATCGCTACTGCCTTAAGGCGCGTCGCGTCGAAACGGCTTCAGAAGACGTGCTTTAAGCCTTGTTTTTATGCTTGTCGTTCGCCCAAAAACCGTTGTGCAGTTTTGGGCGACAAGCATCAAATATCCAGATTGGCGACGGACAGCGCATTGTCCTGGATGAATTCGCGCCGTGGCTCCACCTCGTCGCCCATCAGCCGCGAGAACAGGCTGTCGGCATCGGTCGCATCGTTGACCTTGACCTGCAGCAGCGACCGCACATTCGGGTCGAGCGTGGTTTCCCAGAGCTGTTCGGCATTCATCTCGCCGAGACCCTTGTAGCGCTGCATGGTCAGCCCCTTGCGGCCGGTCGCAAAGACGGCGTTGAGCAGCGCCAGCGGTCCCGAAACGACTTCTGAGACATCCTTGCGGCGCAGCACCGGCGGCGCCCCGTAGACCTCGGTGAGGCGCTGTGCGTAGCGGTCGAGCTGGCGGGCGTCAGCCGAATTGATCAGCCCCATGTCGAGATGGGCGTATTCCTTGACGCTGCGCACGGTGCGCTCGAAGACATAGCCGCCGCTGCCGTCATTCGAGGTCGACATGCGGCCGGTCCAGCCGCGCTCGGTGTCCTCGGCGATGATGTCGAGGCGTTGCGCAATCCGCTCCGCCATCGCGTTGGCGCCGCCAAGGTCGTTGAAGACATCGGGGTTGAGCCCGCCGGCGATCGCGGCTTGTTCGACCACGCCCCTGTTGTAGCGTGTGTGCAGGCCGTTGATGAGCTGGCGCACAGCCAGCGCGTCTTCGACGGCACCGCGCAGGTCCTGTCCGATCCGGACTTCGCCTGAACCCAGCGTAAGCGAGGCTTCCTCCAGCCCGGAATCGATCAGGAACTCCTCGAAGGCGCTCTCATTCTTGATGTATTGCGAGCTCTTGCCGCGCGTCACTTTGTAGAGCGGCGGCTGGGCGATATAGAGATGCCCGCGTTCGATCAGCTCCGGCATCTGCCGGAAGAAGAAGGTGAGCAGCAGGGTTCTGATATGGGCGCCGTCGACGTCGGCGTCGGTCATCAGGATGATCTTGTGGTAGCGCAGCTTGTCGGCGTTGAATTCGTCCTTGCCGATCGAGGTGCCGAGCGCGGTGATCAGCGTGCCGATCATGTCGGAGCCGAGCATGCGGTCGAAGCGGGCGCGCTCGACATTGAGGATCTTGCCGCGCAGCGGCAAAATGGCCTGGTTCTGCCGCGAACGGCCGCCCTTGGCCGAGCCGCCGGCCGAGTCACCCTCGACGATGAAGATTTCGGATTTCGCCGGATCGCGCTCCTGGCAGTCAGCCAGCTTGCCCGGCAGCGAGGTGACGCCGAGCGAGCTCTTGCGGGTGATGTCGCGCGCCTTGCGCGCCGCTTCACGCGCCGCCGCGGCCTGGATCACCTTGTCGATGACCACCTTGCCCTCGGTCGGATGCTCCTCCAGCCAGGTGCCCAGCGCCTCATTGACCAGCCCTTCGACCACCGGACGGACTTCCGATGAAACCAGCTTGTCCTTGGTCTGCGAGGAGAATTTCGGGTCGGGAACCTTGACCGACAGCACGGCCGTCAGGCCTTCGCGGCAATCGTCGCCGATCAGCGAGACCTTTTCCTTCTTGGTCAGGCCCGAGGACTCGCCATAGCCGGTGATCTGGCGCGTCAGCGCGCCACGGAAGCCGGCCAGATGGGTACCGCCATCGCGCTGCGGGATGTTGTTGGTGAAGGCCAGCACGTTCTCGTGGTAGCTGTCGTTCCACCACATCGCCACTTCGACGGTGATGCCGTCGCGCTCCGCCTTGATGGCGATCGGTTTCTCGATCAGCGGTTTCTTGACCCGGTCGAGATATTTGACGAACTCTTCGAGGCCGCCATCATAGTGCAGCTCATGGCGCACGATGTCGGCGTGGCGGGCGTCGGTCAGAATGATGCGGACGCCGGAATTGAGGAAGGCGAGCTCGCGCAGCCGGTGCTCCAGCGTGCCGAAGTCGAACTCGACCATGGTGAAGGTCTCGGACGACGGAAAGAAGGTGATCTGGCTGCCGCTGCGGCCCTCATAGGTGCCTGGCTGCTTGTCCTGTTCGTAGCTGCCCGTCGCCTTCAACGGCGCATCGGCGTTGCCGTGCGTGAAGCTCATCTCGAAGATCTGGCCGTTGCGGCGAATCTTGAGCTTCAGCCATGCCGAAAGGGCGTTGACCACCGAGACCCCGACGCCGTGCAGGCCGCCCGACACCTTGTAGGAGTTCTGGTCGAATTTGCCGCCGGCATGCAGCTGCGTCATGATCACTTCGGCCGCCGAAATGCCTTCGCCGGTGTGGATATCGGTCGGAATGCCACGGCCATTGTCGATCACCGTCACCGAACCATCGGGGTTGAGCGTCACGGTGACGAGGTCGGCGTGACCGGCCAAGGCCTCGTCGATGGCGTTGTCGACCACCTCATAAACCATGTGATGCAGGCCCGAACCGTCGTCGGTGTCGCCGATATACATGCCGGGGCGTTTGCGGACAGCGTCCAACCCCTTCAAAACCTTGATGGAATCGGCGCCGTATTCGGCTTCGGCGCCGTTGGTGTTCTCGGTCTGGTCGCTCATGAAAACCTGTTGTCTAGATGCCGTTTGTACTGCGCGAAAAATCGGCCCCGAATCGCGCGTCTGATATCGGCTAGATATAGGCGCTAAAGGCGGTTTTTCCAAGGTTTGCAGGCATTTCCGGGTCGAATCCCGGGCTGGCAGCCGGCTATTTTTTTCGGGCGCCGAGTTTGGCGAGAAGGCCGCGCAAATATTTGATCGTGGATTTGTCTCTAGGCGCCAGCCGACCCGTGCGGTCGAGCTCCAGCGTCAGGTTCAGCGCCTTGGTCAGCACCGCCTTCGGATCCTTGGCCACATACGCATAGTTGATGTAGGCCTGGACCAGATCAAATTGCCAGATCGCATTGTCCGGATCGGACTGGGCCAGTTTCTGGCGGATGCCGAGGCTGGCTTCGAAGGCCTTCTTGGAGCCCTCGAAATGGCGCTGCTTGGTCTCCAGCATGCCGATTTCCGACAGGGTGATCGACAGGTCGCGTTGCCAGTCGGAATTACCTGGGTCGAGCTTCGCCAGCCGGTCGGCAATGGCAAGGCTGTCCTGGTAGTTTTGCAGCGCGCCACTGACATCGCCCTGGGCATCAAGCACACCAGCAACTTTTTCCAGACAGACCGAGAGGTCGCGCTGCCATTCGGTGTTGCCGGGGTCATCAGCGGCAAAGTCACGCGCGACAGTCAGCGCTTGCTGATAGGAAGTCAGCGCTGCCGGCCAGTTCTCCTGGTCGTTGAGCGCGTTGCCGATCTTGGCGTAGCTGATCGACAGGTCGCGCTTCAAGTCGGTGTCGTTAGGGTCACGGCGCACCATTTCTTCGGCGATCGTCTGGCTCTTGGTGTAGGCCACGAGCGCACCGGCGGGGTCGCCGCGCAGGCGCAAGACGTCACCGATCCTGTCGTGGCTGACAGAGACAGCACGCTGACGCTCAGGGTCATCGGGTTTGTCATCGGCCAGCACCAGCCGAATTCTCAGGCTCTCTTCAAAGGCCGTCTGGGCGCCGTCCAACTGGCCGGCGGTCCGGGCAAGGTCGCCGATTTCGTCATAGGTTATGGTCAGGTCGCGCAGCAGATAGGCGCTGTTCGGTTCGGCATCGGCCAATTTCTGCTTGATCGACAGGCTTTGCTGATAGGCCTGGGCCGCCGCACCCACATCGCCTTGTGTCGCCAGCACGTTGCCGATCTTGTCATTGGCCATGGCAAGGTCGCCCAGCCAATCTTTCTTGTCCGGCACGCTTGCAGTCAAATCCTGCAGCATGTCCCTTGCCGCCTCATAATTTTCCAGGGAGGTTGGCAGGTCGCCTTGCACTATTTTTATGTTGGCGAGCTTGATATGGCTGATAGCGAGATCGCGCTTGACGCTGGGGTCGGTTTCCTGACGCGACCGCTGCTCGAGATTGGCCAACAGGGCGGCGAAGGCGCGGCCGGCCGCCTCGACATTGCCGACCGTCGTATAGAGAATCCCGAGTTCCTCCAGCGTGCGGCTCTGGCGGTCGGCCTGTTCCAGATTCAGCGAGGTCTGCCCGGCCTCGCCATACAGCACCAGCACCGATTCATAGTCACCAATGGCGGTGGCGTAGTCGAGGTCGGCGCGCGCCGCACCGCCGGAGAGGAAGCGCGTCGCGGCCTCGGACAGGGTCCGGCTGACGAAATTGACCTTCAGCGCCTGACGCGAAACATTGTCGATGTCGGCGGCCTTGGCGAGGATGGCGCGGGCGCCATCGAAGGCGCCGAGCGAAAGCTGCTCTTCGGCCTGCCGGCGCAGCTCTGTCACCTGCGGATCATCGGAGGCGAGCGTCTTCATTTCACTGCGCACCTTGACGAAGGCGTCGGCCGCCTCGCGCAGCCGGGCATTCAGGCTGTCGGCAGAGAGATGGCTGGTGTCGGTGCCAATCAGCGCGCCATAGAGCGGCGCCAGCGGCATGTCGGCGTCGCTGGCGATCTGTTCGACCTCGCCGCGCATTTCCGGCGTCACATCGGCCATGGCCAGCAGCAGTCGTTCGCGCTCCGGCAATTGCTCCTTGGCCGCAGCGGCAAAGAACAGTTTCGGCAGGCCGCTCTCGACATAGGGCAGCTGCTTGCCGCGGGAGAGGTCGTAGACCTCCTGCTGCACCAGTGTCAGCACCGAGCGGATTTCCAGCCCATCGGTGCCGAGATATTTGGTGAGCGCCGTCGTGAAAGGCGAGTTGTCGCCGGTGCCGTCGGCGGCCGTCTCGCCGGGTGCGGCCGAGAAAGCAAACAGGATGTTTTCCGCCCGCCCAATGCGGCCGAGGCCCGGCTTGACCTTGTCGGCGACATCCTTGGCCAGGGAGGTTGCACCGCGCCCGTCGCTGCTGCTTCCCGAGAACGGATCGCTGCGGCACGCATCGAGCACGATCAGCCCGACCTTGGCGGTGGCGGCCACCGCAGCGCGCACTTCTTCCAGCGGCAGGCTGGTCTTGTCCAGCGCGTCGAGCGAGCACGCGTCGGCGTCGACCGGCAGCAACCGGTTGTCGCCCGAGATTTCGACGCCATGGCCGGAGAAATACACCAAGGCCACGTCGGCGCCTTTGGCATCCTCGCGAAAATCGTCGAGCGCGCGCCGCATGCGCCGCAGATCCCGGTTGGTTTCGAGAACAACCTCGAAGCCGAGCTTCTTCAGCGCCGCTTCCATCGCCTCGCCGTCATGGATGGGATTGGCGAGTGGCCGCACCAGCCGGTAGTCATCCTCTGCCATGACCAATGCCATGCGCCGTTCCGCCACAGCAGTGGCGGTCGTTGACAAGAACAGCAGCAAGGCAAACAGCAAGCGCAAGTCGAACCGCCCCCGGCTCAGTCGTTTGCCGACAATTCCACCTCTTTATGGCGCGAGCAAGCCAGGCCGAAAACCGACTCTTTCAGGCAACGGTGCCCATCAGGGTTTCCGGTGCTGGCTTCGTCATTTGGCCGGGGCGTCGAGCAGCTTGAGCCGCTTGCTCAATTCCTCCGGAATCCAGGCGTCCGCGGGCGAGAGGACGCCTGCCTGCCGCATCTCGGACGCGATTTTCAGGGCTTCGGTCAAATTCGAACGGGCATCGAGGCCCATTTCGGCCATTTTGAGATGGTCGATGATCATATCGCGCAGCCACATCGCATTGTCCGGATCTATGGCAGCGAAGTGCTCGGAAATGTCGAGCGACTGCTGGTACAACTGGGTGGCGAGATCCTTGTTGTTGCCCCATTTTGCCAGGAGATCGGCGATCTTGCCGCAATTGACCGCCAGATCGCGTTGCCAGAGGCTGTTGGTGGCGTCATTTCCGGTGAGGGTAAGAGAGGCATCGAATGCCGATTTGTAGGCGGCCAGCGCCGCTTCCGGCTCGCCATTCGCCAGATACGCGTCGCCCAGCTTGCCGTAGTTGATTTCGAGATCCCGCAGCCATCGCGTGTTGCTCTGGTCGGCCTTCACCAGCGATTCCCAGATGTGGTTGGCTTTGTTGAATGCGGCCAGCGCCTCTGCTTTTGCCTGCAGCATGAACTGCGCGTCGCCGATGCTGTCATGAAGGATCGCGAGATCCCGCTGGCCCTCGAGATTTTCAGGATCGGCGTTGGCCAGTGCGGAACTCACGGCCAGACCCGCCTGATAGGAAACGATGGCGTTCTTGTAGTCGCCCAATATCTGCAAGCTGTCGCCGATCTTGGTGTAAGAGACGCACAGATCGCGCTGCCAGGAGAGATTGGCTGGATCCAGCTCCGTCAACTTGCGCCATATGGCAAAGCCCGAACTGAAGGCGTCGAGCGCCCGGCTGTAATCGCCCTCCATGATCAACACGTCGCCGATCGAATCGTGGGCCACGCCGAGCCGGCGCTGCCAGACGATGTTGTCGGGCTCGAGCCCGGCCACCCGTTTGGAAATCTCCAGCGCCTTCTGGTAATAGGGCATCGCGTCCTTGAGATTGCCCTGTGAGCGCAAGACGTAGCCGATGCGGTCGTAGGCAAAGGAAAGATCGCTCTGCCATTCGAGTTCGGTCGGGGCCGCTGCAGCCACCTTCTCGGCGATATCAGCCGATGCCTGGTAATCGGCAAGGCCATCGGCGAGCTTGCCTTGGGCAACGGCGGTATCGCCCATCTTGTCCAGACTGAGCGAAACATCCCGTTGCCAGAAAATATTTTTCGGATCGGTGCCGGAGCGCCTTGTTGATGTTTCGTTCCATTCCTTGTAGGCCCTGCCGGCCTCATCCAGCCTGCCCAGCGTCGTGTAGACATCGCCGAGCCGGGCAAGCGTGAGAAGCTGCTGCAGCCGATCGTCAGCTGGAATGTCCTCGCCATTGACCTCGCGATAGAGCGCTGTCGCCTTCTCATAGCCATCCGCGGCCAGCTGGTACCGGAGCAGAGCGCTTGCCGCGCCGCCTTCCAGTGAATGGGTTGCCGCTTCCGAAAGCGTGCGCTCCACATAATTGGCCTTCAGCCGCTGGCGCGAATCCTTGTCTATTGCCGCTGCCTCGGCGAGCTTGGCGCGAGCCGCATCAAAAGCACCGAGCGAAAGCTGCCGTTCCGCTTCCTGCCGCAACTGCGTCACCTCCGGGTCACCTGAGGCCAGCGTGGTCATTTCCCGCTGCACCTTGACGAAGGCATCCGCGGCTTCCCTGAGCTTGGCGGAGCGTTGCTCGGGGCCGAGCGAGGCAAGATCCTTCGACAGCAGCGCGCCATAGAGCGGCGCAAGCGGCATGTCGGCGTCGCTGGCGATCTGCTCGACCTCGCCACGCATTTCCGGCGTCACGTCGGCCATGGCCAGCAGCAGCCGTTCGCGCTCCGGCAGCTGCTCCTTGGCGGCAGCAGCAAAGAACAGTTTCGGCAGGCCGCTCTCGACATAGGGCAGCTGCTTGCCGCGGGAGAGGTCGTAGACCTCCTGCTGCACCAGTGTCAGCACCGAGCGGATTTCCAGCCCGTCGGTGCCGAGATATTTGGTCAGCGCCGTCGTGAAAGGCGAGTTGTCGCCGGTGCCGTCGGCGGCCGTCTCGCCGGGTGCTGCCGAGAAAGCAAACAGGATGTTTTCCGCCCGCCCAATGCGGCCGAGGCCCGGCTTGACCTTGTCGGCGACATCCTTGGCCAGGGAGGTTGCACCGCGCCCGTCGCTGCTGCTTCCCGAGAACGGATCACTGCGGCACGCATCGAGCACGATCAGCCCGACCTTGGCGGTGGCGGCCACCGCAGCGCGCACGCTCTTCCAGCGGCAGGCTGGTCTTGTCCAGCGCGTCGAGCGAGGACGCGTCGGCGTCGACCGGCAGCAACCGGTTGTCGCCCGAGATTTCGACGCCATGGCCGGAGAAATAGACCAGGGCCACGTCGGCGCCTTTGGCATCTTCGCGAAAATCGTCGAGCGCGCGCCGCATGCGCCGCAGATCCCGGTTGGTTTCGAGAACAACCTCGAAGCCGAGCTTCTTCAGCGCCGCTTCCATCGCCTCGCCGTCATGGATGGGATTGGCGAGTGGCCGCACCAGCCGGTAGTCATCCTCTGCCATGACCAATGCCATGCGCCGTTCCGCCACCGCTGTGGCGGTCGTTGACAAGAACAGCAGCAAGGCAAACAGCAAACGCAAGTCGAACCGCCCCCCGGCTCAGTCGCGTGCCGACCATTCCACCTCTTTATGGCGTGAGCAAGCCGGGGACTCGGCTAAAACCGGCTCCTTCAGTCAGCGCGCATCGGCTTCAACGCCTCGCTCCAGCGCAACAGCTCGTCCAGCATGGCCTTGGCGCCGCCGGTCACCTGTTCACTGGCGCTGAAGGCGCCGTTCTCGTCGAGCAGTTTCTGGTACATCGGCAACGCGACACCTTCCGAGATCGGCATGACACCCACCGCGGTCAGGAGCGGCTTCAGCGCCTGCGCCGCGCGCAGGCCGCCGGAGACCCCGCCATAGCTGAAAATGGCGGCCGGCTTGTACTTCCATTCGCGCGCGAGATAGTCGATCGCGTTGACGATCGCGGGTGCGACGAAATAATTATACTCCGGCGCGACGAAGACGAAGGCGTCGGCGGCGGCGATCGCCTTCGACCAGGCCTTGGTGTGGTCGTTCTGGTAGTTGCCAAGCCTTGGATGATGCGGCTCGTCCAGCACCGGCAGATGGAACGCGGCGATGTCAGTCAGCACCGGCTCGAATTTTCCGTGCTCGCGCGCGAATGTCTCCAGCCATTCGGCAAAAACCGGGCCGGCGCGCCCGGGCCGCGTGCTGCCGATGACGATGTTCAACTGGTGCTTCAAGGCGGGCTCCTTTGTCAGGCGGTATCTGTTGGTGACCGTCACTACGGCAGAGTGTCCTGGCGGACAAGGCGGGTCACCTGGCGGAGCGGTCACGATCGGATGAACAGACTGTCTGTCTTCGCGTTCTGCTGTCGTGGTTCGGTCTGCCGTTCGGTCACATGGACGTCCGGGGTGCCAGCCACTACATTGATGGGAGTAGCGGAGCACTTCATGGACATTCAGCCCGCCCCCTTTGTTCCCCCCGCGCCGAAGCCGCGCACGACGCCGCCTTCGACGCTGGAGATGATCCGTATCGTCTACCGCAATCCGCTCGAATTGTGGGGTGAGCATACCTATAACGAGCCCTGGATTTCCGCGAATGGCGTTGGTGGTCATCTGATCGTCGCCAACGATCCCGGCCTCATCCGCCATGTGCTGGTCGACAACGCCAAGAACTACAAGATGGCGACGGTGCGCCAGAAGATCCTGCGGCCGATCCTGCGCGATGGCCTGCTGACCGCCGAGGGCGAGGTCTGGAAGCGGTCGCGCAAGGCGATGGCGCCGGTGTTCACGCCACGCCACATCTTTGGCTTTGCCCAGCCGATGCTGAAGCGCACTCTGGAGTTCGTCACCCGTTACGAAGAGGACGGCATATCCGACATCGCCCATGACATGACATTGCTCACCTACGATATCCTCGCCGAGACGCTGTTCTCCGGCGAGATCGCGGGCGAGCCGGGCAGTTTCGCCAATGAGATCGACCGCTTGTTCGAGACCATGGGCCGCGTCGATCCGCTCGACCTGTTGCGCGCGCCCGACTGGCTGCCACGGCTCACCCGCATCCGCGGCCGCAAGACCATGGCCTATTTCCGCAAGATCGTCACCGATACGGTCAAGATGCGCGAAGAGAGGGTCAAGCGTGACCCCGATGGCGTGCCACAGGATTTCCTGACGCTGCTGCTCAAGGCCGAAGGCCCGGAAGGACTGACGCGCTCGGAAGTCGAGGACAACATCATCACCTTCATCGGCGCCGGCCATGAGACCACCGCGCGGGCGTTGGGCTGGACGCTTTACTGCCTCGCCGAATCGCCGTGGGAGCGCAACCGGGTCGAGCAGGAGATCGACCAGGTGCTGGCGCGCGAACCCGATCCGACGAAGTGGCTGGACGCCATGCCGCTGACCCGCGCGGCTTTCGACGAGGCGCTTAGGCTCTATCCGCCGGCGCCGTCGATCAACCGCGAGCCGATCGAACCGGAAATGTGGAAGGATCTTTATATCCCCAAGCACGCGGCCGTGCTGGTGATGCCTTGGGTCGTGCATCGCCACAGGAAGCTGTGGGACAGGCCGGATGCCTATCTGCCGGAACGGTTCCATCCGGGAAACCGTGAGAAGATCGACCGCTTCCAGTATCTGCCGTTCGGTGCGGGACCACGCGTTTGCATCGGCGCCAGCTTCGCTATGCAGGAAGCGATCATCGCACTCGCGATCCTGTTGTCTCGCTTCCGCTTCGATACCACGGCCGAGACCAAGCCTTGGCCGGTGCAGAAACTGACCACACAGCCGCAAGGCGGGTTGCCGATGCAGGTCACCCGCCGCAGTCGTTGAGAGCTGGATTTATGCCGCGGGCTTGCGCTGCTGGAACTGGCCGGCGGCGCGGAAGCGCCAGAGGTAGCTCGGCAGGATCGTCGCGATCGATTGCGGCTGGATGCCAAGCCCGGCGAGTGTCCGGTTGGCCTTGGTGGCGGCCTCCGAAACGATGTTGTGCTCGCGCAACTGCATCACCTGGTCCTTGGTCAGCAGCGGATTGGGCAACAGGCCGAGGATCGAGGCCTGGATGTTGGCCACCCACCACGGCACCGGCACCAGCAGGCGCTTGCGCTCGATCACGGTGAGCAGCTCTTCCATGCACTCCTTGAAGGTGAGCACATTGGGGCCGCCAAGCTCATAGGTCTGGCCGCCGCCGATCTTGCCGTCGACCGAGCGCGCCACCGCCTCGGCAACGTCGCCGACATAGACCGGCTGGAACTTGGTATGGCCGCCGCCGATCAGCGGCAGCACCGGCGAATAGCGCGCCATGTTGGCGAAGCGGTTGAAGAAGCCGTCTTCCGGTCCGAAATTGATCGACGGCCGGAAAATCACCGCGCCGGCGATCGTCTCCAGCACGGCCTTCTCTCCAAGCGCCTTGGTGCGCGCGTAATCCGATTCGGAGTCCGCATCGGCGCCGAGCGCTGAAATATGGGTGAGCCCGGCACCCACCGAGCGCGCGGCCTCGGCAACGGCGCGGGCGCCGAATTCGTGAACGGTGTTGAATTTCTGCCGGCCGGTCTCATGCAGGATGGCAACGAGGTTGACGACATGGTCGGCGCCTTGCACGGCACGGTCGACCGACCAGCGCACGCGCACATTGGCCTGCACCGGCTGGATCTGGCCGACATTGCCGAGCGGCTGCAAATGGCCGGCAAGGTCGGGCCGCCGGCAGGCGACCCGGATGCGGTAGCCGCGCTTGGCCAGCGCGCGCACGACATGGCGGCCGACGAAGCCTGACCCGCCAAAGACGACGACGAGCTTTGGGGTCTGCAGGATTTCGGTCATGGCTGGCTCCGGCGCACGTTCCAGATGGCTTGGCTGAAGCCGTTTCATAGTCGGTTTTGCGCCAAAGGCAAAGGGTGACGCGTCGTCGCTGCCACCCCTCTCGAAAGCTTGTTAGAATGCCTTGCCGATGCGGGCGTCGACCGAGTGCCGGTTGCCGCCGCGAATGACGAAGAAGAGCAGGATCGCCGCCCACAAAAGCGACTTTTCGGTCCCTGAAAAACCCTGGCCCATCGTCACCCAGTGGAACCAGACCGTCACTAGCAGCACGAACAGCCCGGCAAAGGCGGCCGGGCGCGTCAAAAACCCGAGTGCGATGAGGATACCGCCAAAGAACTCGGTGCAGGACAGAAGCAGCGACCAGAAGGCGCCGGGATAGAAGCCGAGGCCTTCGACCATTTCGGCGGCGCCGAAAGGATTGGTGATCTTCTGCGAGCCATGGACGGTGAGCAACGCGCCGGCGACGACGCGCAGCACGGTTTCGCCGGCATCATGCAGCGACGAATACAGGCGGCCAAGCGCCGGAATGATCAGTCTGCCGCGGGAAGCGTCGGTGGTTGCGGACATCGTAGCTCCTGTTGTTGTGATGACCCCTCGCAAACGCCCGATGGCTCCCATCAAGTCAAGTTAACAAAAGTTAACTGTCATTATCATGTTATTGCGTTCAAAGGACGAAACGCAGAAAACCCCGCCGAAGCGGGGTTTTCCGGGTGAAGATCATGTCGAAACCAGGGTCCAACGAGGCGGCCTGACCTGAGACGGTATCAGCGTGGCGTGAGACGCCCGCCCCAGCCCTGGACGCATCCGACAGAAGACACCGACCGGGCAAACCCGACCCGGACAGCTATTCGTCGTCGCGACGCGCGGGAAGGTTCACCGAGGCGCGGAAAATTCTCTTCAGGCGGAATAGCGCTCGGCGAATTCGGAAATACGCTGCACCACTGCCTTGGGCGCGGTGATGCCGCGTGCCTGGGCTTTCTCGGCGGCTTCGGCCCGGGCACGGCCCGGCACATGCACGCCATAGCGGCGGCGCAGGCGATCGAGCTGGTCCTTCATCCGCTGTTCGAAATCCGGATCGAGCAGCTTGGGCTCGACGGCAAGCACGAACAGGCCGGTTCCGGGGCTGTCCGGGCCGCCGCTGAACCAGGGCGCGTCGAGCGACCAGTTGGCGCCCGACAGTCCGGCCGCCAGCACTTCGACCATCAGTGCGATGTTGGCGCCGCGTTGGCCGCCAAAGGCAAGCATGGCGCCCTTCATGGCGGCCGCCGGATCGGTGGTCGGGTTGCCGCTGGCGTCCAGCGCCCAGCCTTCGGGGATTTTCTTGCCGTCCTCGGCCGCCTTGCGAATGTTAACGAAGGCGGTGGCGCTCGACGACTGATCGATGACCAGCGGCGCGCCATCGGCGGCGGGGGCGGCAAACGACATCGGGTTGGTGCAATAAACCGGCTTGACCGAGCCCGAGCCGGCAAGAACCGCCGGACCGTTGGTGGCGGCGAAGGACACCAGCCCCTGTGCCGCCAGCCTTCCGGTGAAATAGCCGAGCGCGCCGCACGTATAGGCATTCTTCTGCGAGAAGATGGCGACGCCGAACAGCTTCGCCGCCTTGGCAAGGTCGCCGATCGTCCGGTCGAAGCCGGTATGCGCCAGGCCGCCGCGTGCGTCGGAGAGATAGACGGCCAGCGCCGGCCTTGTGATCACCGGATCGGCATTGCCGTCGATGCGCCCGGCCTCGAGGGCTTCGAGATAATCGATGAAATGCGACAGCCCGACGGTCGAAAGCCCTTCCGCCTCGGCTGCTATGATCGAGGCGGTCAGCGATTGCGCCGCTTCCTCATTGGCGCCGGCGCCGAGTGCCGCCATCCGGCACAGTCCTCTTGCCTGGTCGAGACTGAGTTGCATCATGGCCGTCCTGCGATTGCTGCAATTGGTTGGTTGGGTCTAACAGCACATGAGGCGGCGTTTGTGTTGAAAATCGTCCGCAACTGCAAGAAAAACGGCGGACACATCAGCTGTTGCAAGTCCACGGTACGGGGGCCTGGCGGCTCCAGGGCAATTCCAGGCAAAGCTTTAGCCGATCTTGTTCGGAATCCGCGCCTCGATCCTGCTGAAGGCGAAGACCAGGATGCCGGTGATCGTCATGTAGATCAGCGCCAGCAGCAGCAAGGGTTCGTAGGTGAGGTAGGTGTCCTGTCGCACCTTGCCCGCGACGGCGAAGATGTCGATGACGCTGATGGTCGCCACCAGCGGCGTCGACTTCAGCTGCAGCACGGTTTCGCCGGTCAGCGTCGGCAGCGCCCTGTAGAAGGCTTGCGGCAGCCAGATGCGCCGGAAGATCTTCCAGCGGCTCATGCCGAAGGCGCGGGCGGCTTCCAACTGTCCCTTGGGCACGCCGGCAAAGGCGCCGCGCATCACTTCACCCTCGTAACCGGCGAAGGACAGGGTGAGAGCCAGAACGCCGTACGGCCAGGCCTGTCTGAGATAGGGCCACATCCAGGAGTCGCGGATCCACGGATATTGCGGGAACAGCGAGCCCAGCCCGTAATAGAGCAGCCATAATTGCAAGAGCAGCGGCGTGCCGCGGATGATGGTGCAGAAGACTTTCGCCGGCGCCGCGACCCAGATCGAACCGGCGGCCTGCGCCAGCCCGACCGGCATGGCGATCAGGAAGCCGAGCGCGCAGGTGACAGCCAGGATCCACAGGGCGCGCCAGATGCCCATCAGGCCCATTTCCCAATATTGCGGCAGCCAGTCCCAGCGCATGAAAAAGGCGGCCGACAACACCAGCCCGAGCGCGATCAGGATGAGGACGATGCGATGCGGCTGCAGCCAGAGCGAGGCGCGCGCCGCCGTGTTGATGATGGCTGCTTCGCCCGCCATCAGCGTGCCTCCTTGATCGAAGGCATGCCGCGCCGTGCCCATTTCTCGGCGCGGCCAAGCAGGAAGTTCGAAAACAGCGTCACCGCGAGATAGAGCACGCCGGCGGCGAGATAGAATATCAGATAGGCCTTGGTGACGCCTGCCGCCTGCCGTGTCGCCAGCGTCAGTTCGAAGAAGCCGACGACGGCCAGCAGCGCGGTGTCCTTGGTCGCGATCAGCCACAGATTGGCGAGACCTGGAATGGCAAAGGGCAGCATCGCCGGCAGCGTGATGCGCCGCAAGAGAAGGCCGGGAGACATGCCGAAGGCTCGGGCGGCTTCGATCTGGCCCTGCGGGATGGCCAGGATCGCGCCGCGCATGACCTCCGTCGAATAGGCGCCCTGGCAGAAGCCGAGCACGGCTATGCCGGCCACCAGCCCGCTAATATCGACACGCTGGTAACCGATCGCGGTCAGTACCTGGTTTATCAGGTCGGTGCCGGCATAATAGAGCAGCAGGATCAGCACCAGTTCCGGCACGGCGCGCACCACGGTGGTGTAGACCGCGAGCAGGTCGCGCACGGCCGGTCCGCCGTAAAGCTTGCCATAGGCACCGCAGATCCCGATGAGCAGGCCGACGATCGTGGCGCCAACGGCAATCTCCAGCGAATGCAGCAACCCGAGCATGAGTGTGCCGCCCCAGCCGACGGGCGCGGGCGAGAGGAGTTCGATGATGCCGGCCGCCGAGGCCGGAAGGAATGCGTCGATCAGCTTTGCCCCCGGATTGCTGGCTCTATCCGCCGACGCCAGCGGCCGGCGGCAAGCATGAGTGGGAAGCCGGAGAGCACGACTTGGCGTCGTGTCTCCGGCTCATGCGAGGGTCGTCAGTTCGACTGCGCGTCGGCACCGTAGATGTCGAAATCGAAGTACTTCTTCGAGATCGCGTCATATTTGCCGTTGGCGCGGATTGCCTTGATGCCGGCGTTGATCTTTTCCTTCAGTTCGGTGTCTTCCTTGCGCACGCCGGCGCCGACGCCCGGTCCGAGCACCTCGAGATCCGGCGCCACCATGCCCTTCAGGTCGCAGCAGGCTTTGCCCTGGTCCGACTTGAGGAATTCGCCGAGTGCGATGGAATCGGCCTGCACCGCGTCGAGTCGGCCGGCGGCGAGATCCTGGTTGGCCTCGTCCTGGGTCTGGTATTCCTTGATCTCGGACGCCGTGGCGCCGAAATGCTTCTTGGCGTAGACGGCGTGCACCGTCGACACCTGGACGCCGAGCACCTTGCCCTTGAGGTCGTCAGGCGAGGCGCCGAACTTCTGGTCCTTCGGTCCGATGATCGCCGTCGGCGTGTTGTAGTACTTGTCCGAGAAGTCGATCGTCTTCTTGCGCTCGTCGGTGATCGACATCGACGAGACGATGAGGTCGATCTTCTTGGTGGTCAGCGCCGGGATGATGCCGTCCCAGGCAACCGGCGTGATGACGCAGTCGAGTTTCTCCTCGGCGCACACGGCGTCGATGAACTCGATCTCCCAGCCGACCCACTTGCCCGACGCGTCCGGCGAGGTGAAGGGCGGATAGGGCTCGGCGGCGACGCCGATCTTGACCGGATCGGCCTTGGCCACGCCCATGGCGGCGACGCCGAGCAGCAGTGCCGCGGCGAATGTCTTCAGAGCAGTCTTCATTTCAAACTCCCAGTTTGTTGTTGGTTCCCGGTTTTCTTCCGTCCCGGCCTGTCCCTAGCCGATGTTGCGGATGAACTGTTTCAGCCTTTCGGATTTCGGTGCGCCGAAGATTTGCTCCGGCGGGCCTTCTTCCTCGACCAGCCCGTTGTAGAGGTAGACGACGTGGGTCGCGACCTCGCGGGCGAACTTCATCTCGTGGGTGACCAGCACCATGGTGCGGCCTTCGCGCGCCAGGTCGCCGATCACCTTCAGCACCTCGCCGACCAGTTCCGGGTCGAGCGCCGAGGTCGGCTCGTCGAACAACATGACGCGCGGATTGATGGCAAGCGCGCGGGCGATCGCGGCGCGCTGCTGCTGGCCGCCAGACAGGTAGGCGGGATAGACGTCGCGCTTTTCGGCAAGCCCGACGCGCGCCAGCAGCTTTTCGGCTTCGCTGATCGCCACCTCGCGCTTGACGCCAAGCACATGCACCGGAACCTCGATGACGTTCTCGATCAGCGTCATGTGGCTCCAGAGGTTGAAATTCTGGAACACCATGCCGAGCTTGGAGCGGATACGCTCGATTTGCCTGCGGTCGGCCGGGATGGTGTGGCCGTGGCTATCGGCTTTCAGTTTGATCTCTTCGCCATTGACGCGGATGATGCCGCTGGTCGGGTTTTCCAGGCAGTTGATGCAGCGCAGCAGCGTCGATTTGCCTGAGCCTGAGCCGCCGATGATGGCGATCACCTCGCCATCGCGCGCCGACAGCGACACGCCCTTCAGCACATGCAGTTGGCCGAACTTCTTGTGCAGGTTCTCGACATGGATGGCTTCGGCGGCGCCGTCCTGCGCCTTGCCGGATTGGACTGCGGCAGCTTCCACCGCGCTCACCGGGTGACCTCTGTATGGTCGGCGGCAGTTCGTCGAACGTCCATTCGGCTAATCAACATATACGCTGTACTGCCCCGCTCCAGACTTCAGCATGGACCCAACGGCGCGAGCCCGTCAATCCCACTCATTACGGCACTTGCGAGCTTGTTGTGCAAGTGTATAAATAGCGCTCCATGAAATTTTCTCGATTTTTTTCAGCTAAAAAAGGGCTTCGATGAGCGCTTTCGGATCACAGTCCATGGCAGCGCCGCTGCGACGCGTGCTGATGCGGTCGGCGGCCAACGCCATGCGCGACGCCGACAGGGTTGCCTGGCACTATGGCCCAGGATTCAATCCAGCGAAAGCAGCATCGCAGCACGCGCTCCTTGCCGAACTGGTGGCGGCTTCCGGCGCCGAAATCGAATGGATCGAGGACAAGGCCGATGGACTTTCGGATTCGGTGTTCACGCACGACCCATCGTTGATGACCGAGCGCGGCGCGCTGATTCTGTCCATGGGCAAGCCCTTGCGCGCCAACGAGCCCTCGCTGCATGAGGAAACCTACAGAAGGCTGGGCATTCCGATCCTCGGCCGCGTCGAGGCTCCAGGCCAGGTCGAAGGTGGTGATTGTGTATGGCTGGATGCCCGCACGCTCGTGATCGGGCGCGGTGTCCGCTCCAACCAGGAAGGCATCCAGCAGGTTTCCAACCTGCTGACGCCGCTGGGCGTTTCCGTCTATGGCTTTGACCTGCCGCTGTGGCAGGGCGAAGAGGCCTGCCTGCATCTGATGTCGGTGATCAGCCCGCTGGCCGACGACCTCGCTTTGGTCTATTCACCGCTTTTGCCGGCCGCGTTCTACCAGATGCTGAAGGCGCGCAACATCCGGCTGGTGGAAGGCGACGCCGAAGAGTTCGCGGCTTCCAACGGCCTCAGCCTGAACGTGCTGCCGACCAGCCCATTCAAGGTCATTGCCGTTGCAGGCTTTCCAAAGACCAAAGCCGCGATGGAAGCCGCCGGCTGCACGGTCGAAATCTTCGAGGCGGATGCGCTCTGCATCGCCTGCGAGGGCGGGCCGACATGCCTGACGCGGCCGATCCTGCGCCAATGAATACGCCTTCCCGCCGCAGGTTCCGTCGCGAGGGCGAGGAGCGGCGGCGGCAGGATCTGATCGAGGCAACTCTGGACAGCGTGGCGGAACATGGCCTGCAGGGCGCCACCTTGCGCACCATCGCTTTGCGCGCCGGCGTCACCGCCGGGCTGATCCGGCACTATTTCCCCGGCAAGGAAGAATTGCTGCAGGAAGCTTATGCTGCGCTGATGGGCCGCATGACCGAGCAGGCGAAAGCGGCGTTGGTCATGGAAGATGCCTCGCCGCGCCAGCGCCTTGCGGCTTTCGTTACCGCCAACCTCAACGCGCCGATCATCGACGCGCGGGTGTTTTCGCTCTGGGCAACCTTCATCGGCCGCGCCGGTGCGGATCCGGCCCTGGCTCGTGCTCACCGTGAAGGCTACCTTGGCTTTCGCAACGAGGTGGAAGCCGTTGTGGCCGAGGTGCTCGCGGCAGAACAGCGCGAGGCGGACGCAAACCAGTTGCGCCACCATGCCATTGCGATCAACGCGATCATCGACGGGCTCTGGGTAGAAGGCTGCCTGGCCGGCGAGATGTTCTCGCCTGGCGAATTGGCGGCGATTGGCATCAAGACTATCGAGGCCGAACTGGGCCTCGCGCCGCTGAAGCATTTCCAGGAAAAGTGACATGCGGTTTTCCGTCCGGAATTGCGTTGAAGACAAAGGGACCGAGCCGATCACTGTTTCCGAACTGTGATCGGCTCTAAGGGAGGAAAACCAATGACAACACTCGGCGAAGCCCTCATCACGCTGCTCGAAGCCCACGGCGTCGACACTGTCTTCGGCATTCCGGGCGTGCACACGGTCGAGCTCTACCGTGGCCTCGCGCGCTCGAAAATCCGCCATGTCACGCCGCGCCACGAACAGGGCGCCGGCTTCATGGCCGACGGCTATGCCCGCGCCAGCGGCAGGCCCGGTGTCGCCTTCGTCATCACGGGACCAGGGCTGACCAACACCATCACCGCCATGGGCCAGGCGCGCGCCGATTCGGTGCCGATGCTGGTCATATCGGGCGTCAACGCCATGCCGACGCTGGGCAAGGGCCTGGGCTTCCTGCACGAGCTGCCGGATCAGCGCGGCATGATGGAGAAGGTGGCGCTGTTGTCGCAGCGCGTCACCGAGGCGAGCGAATTGCCGCGCGCATTGGCACAGGCCTTCGCCCTGTTTTCATCGTCGCGGCCCGGCCCTGTGCATATCGAGATCCCGACCGATGTCATGGTCAAGCCGGCTGACGGTATCGCGGCACTGCTGAGCAACGCGGCACCGCCGGCGCCGGACGGCGCGGCGATTGCGAGCGCGGCCAAACTCATCGCCACTGCCCGCCGTCCGCTGATCCTGGCCGGCGGTGGCGCCAAGCGCGCCGAAGCGTCCTTGCGGCGCCTGGCCGAGAAACTGGGTGCGCCGGTCGTCGAGACCACCAATGCGCGCGGCCTGCTGCACCGCCACCCGCTCTGCGTGCCGGCAAGCCCAAGCCTGAAGGCGGTTCGCGCGCTGATGGCCGAGGCCGATCTGGTGATTGCCGCCGGCACCGAATTCGGCCCGACCGACTATGACGGCTATGGCGATGGCGGTTTCGTGCTGCCCTCCAACCTGATCCGCATCGACATCGGCGCCGACCAGCTCGCGCGCCGCCCGGTGACGGTTGGCATCCAGGCCGACTGCGCCGAGGCGATCGAAGCCCTGCTCGCCGCCATCGGCTCTGCTCATGTGGCCGCGCCAGAGGGCGAGGCACGCGCCGCCGCTGCACGCAAGGCGGCGGTCGCCGAGCTGAGCCCGGCCTATCTGGCACAGGTGCATGCCGTGGAAATGATCCGCGACACGCTGCCGGGCGCGATCATCGTCGGCGACTCGACGCAGCCGATCTACGCCGCCAACCTCTACTACGACCACGACCGGCCGGCCGGCTGGTTCAATGCCGCCACCGGCTTCGGCGCGCTCGGCTATGGCCCGCCGGCGGCGATCGGCGCGGCGCTTGCCATGCCCGACGCGCCGGTCGTCTGCCTGACCGGCGACGGCGGCTTCCAGTTCACTTTGCCGGAACTGGGTGTCGCGCTTGATTCCGACGCACCGGTTATTTTCGTGGTCTGGAACAACAGGGGCTATCGCGAGATCGAGACCTCGATGCTCGATGTCGGCGTCGAACCCGTCGGGGTCTCGCCGGCGCCGCCGGATTTCTGCAAGCTGGCCGAAGCCTATGGCATCGGCGCCGAACGGCTGGCCGAGATCGGCGCCTTGCCGCAGGCCCTCAAGCGCGCCCGGGCAACTGGATTGCCTTGCGTCATCGAAATCACGGTCGATTGAAGCCTTCAGGCCGCCGGTGATTTTCCAACCTGCATCGGATACTACGCCGGCTCGGCTGTTGTACCGCAACAGCCTCATGGCTGACGGCATTGCCACTATATGCGTCCTGACGCATGCAAAGACGTGACGGCTGCCATGTCGAGATATCAGTTGAGTGATCGCCCGAAAGGCGCGACGCTTCGCGTCGGGGCGGCGCAACAAGCGACAAAATCATAAAAATACGACAGGAGCGGTCCAGGATGACGGAAATACTTCAAGGCAGGCATATCGTTGTGACCGGTGGAACCGGCGCGCTCGGCGGTGCGGTGGTTGGCCGGCTGCTGGAACAGGGCGCGATCTGCCACGTACCGAACGCGCATGCCGCGGCACCCCAGCATTTTCCTTTCACCGCGCATGAGAACGTCAAGCTGGCGCACAATGTCGACCTGTCGGATTCCGCCAAGGTTGAAGGCTTCTATGCTCAGGTTCCCGCCTTGTGGGGATCGATCCATCTCGCCGGCGGCTTTGCCATGGCGCCGGTGGAAAAGATCGAATCGGCCTCCTTCGCCGAGATGATGGACACCAACGCACGCACCACTTTCCTGTGCAGCCGCGCGGCGATCCGCTCGATGCTGGCGTCGGGCACATCAGGCCGCATTGTCAATGTCACCGCGCGCGCCGGGCTCGACCCCAGGCGCGGCGCCGGCATGGTCGCCTACACGGCCAGCAAGGCGGCGGTGGCGGCCATGACCGTGGCGATGGCGGAAGAGCTCAAGGCCAAGGGCATCCTGGTCAATGCCGTGGCGCCGTCGACGCTCGACACACCGGCAAACCGCGCCGACATGCCGGATGCCGATTTCACCAAATGGGTCAGCCTCGAAGCGGCGGCCGAGGCAATCGCCTATCTCGTTTCGCCCGCCAACCAGGCGATGAGCGGAACGCTGGTGCCGCTCTACGGCCGGGCCTGACTTATAGGCACAAGTTTCAGAACTGGAGCAATTCCAGGAAAAGTGTGAACGGTTTTCCGTCCGGAATTGCGCCAAAACAAAGAGTTAGAGCGGTTCGCCGTTTCCGTGAAACGGTGAACTGCTCTAAGTCAAAGAAAAACCCCGCCGGATCGCTCCGGCGGGGTTTTGTTTAGAGCTTTGCGAAGGACTTAGCTGCCCTGCTTCTTCAGCGCGGCACCCAGGATATCGCCCAGCGAAGCGCCGGAGTCGGTCGAACCGTACTGAGCGACGGCTTCCTTCTCTTCGGCGATTTCCAGCGCCTTGATCGAGACCTGCAGCTTGCGGGTCTTCTTGTCGAAGGCGATGACGCGGGCGTCGACCTTCTGGCCGACGGTGAAGCGCTCGGGGCGCTGCTCGTCGCGGTCACGGCTGAGGTCAGAGCGCTTGATGAAGGTCTCGATGCCGCTGTCGACCAGCCGCACTTCCAGACCGCCATCCTTGACGCCGATGACTTCACAGGTGACGACGGCGTTCTTGCGCAGTTCGCCGCTGTTGGCCGCCTCGCCGACCGTATCCTTGGCCAGCTGCTTGATGCCGAGCGAAATGCGCTCCTTCTCGATGTCGACGTCGAGCACCTGCGCCTTGACCATGTCGCCGCGATTGTACTCTTCGATGACCTGCTCGCCCGGACGGGTCCAGTCGAGGTCGGAGAGGTGCACCATGCCGTCCACGTCGCCTTCCAGGCCGATGAACAGGCCGAACTCGGTCTTGTTCTTGACCTCGCCCTCGACCTGGCTGCCGACCGGATGGCTGCGCGCGAACGCTTCCCACGGGTTTTCCAGCGTCTGCTTGAGGCCGAGCGAGATGCGGCGCTTGGCCGGATCGACCTCGAGCACCACCACGTCGACTTCCTGCGTCGTCGACAGGATCTTGCCGGGATGCACGTTCTTCTTGGTCCACGACATTTCCGAAACGTGGATGAGGCCCTCGATGCCCGGCTCCAGCTCGACGAACGCGCCGTAGTCGGTGATGTTGGTGACGGTGCCCTTGATCTTCTTGCCGATCGGGAACTTGGTGCCGATCTCCGACCACGGATCGCTCTCGAGCTGCTTCATGCCGAGCGAGATGCGGTGGGTTTCCTGGTTGATGCGGATTATCTGCACCTTGACCGTCTGACCGATGTTGAGGATTTCGGTCGGATGGTTGACGCGGCGCCATGCCATATCGGTGACATGCAGCAGGCCGTCGATGCCGCCGAGGTCGACGAACGCACCGTAATCGGTGATGTTCTTGACGACGCCTTCGACAACCTGGCCTTCTTCGAGGTTCTGCACGATTTCCGAACGCTGTTCGGCGCGGCTCTCCTCGAGCACGGTGCGGCGCGACACCACGATGTTGCCGCGGCGGCGATCCATCTTGAGGATCTCGAAGGGCTGCGGGTTGTGCATCAGCGGGGAGACGTCGCGGATCGGGCGGATATCGACCTGGCTGCGCGGCAGGAAGGCCACGGCGCCGTCGAGGTCGACGGTGAAGCCGCCCTTGACCTGGTTGAAGATGACGCCTTCGACGCGCTCACCCTTGGTGAACTTCTCTTCGAGACGGACCCAGCTCTCTTCGCGGCGGGCCTTTTCACGGGAAAGCATCGCTTCGCCAAGCGCGTTTTCGATACGCTCGACATAGACTTCGACGGTGTCACCGACCTTGAGGGTGGTGTCCTTGCCCTTGACGCCGAATTCCTTCAGCGGCACGCGGCCTTCGACCTTCAGGCCGACGTCGATGATGGCCATGTCTTTTTCAATGGCGGTGATGATGCCCTTGACGACCTGGCCTTCGCCGGAATGGCCGGCGGTGAAAGATTCTTCGAGCAGGCTCGCGAAATCATCGCGAGTGGGATTTGCAGCTGACATATTTTCTCCTGGAGTGCCCCGCATCTGGAAGCGGGACGGGCGCCGTGGGTTAGCGTTGCGTTGGCCTGCCGGCGTTCCGGGCTGAAAAAAGCCCTGGGCCGCTTTCTAAGCGGCAATTCCGGCGCATAAAGAATGCTGGCAGGCTGGTTCGTGCCCGATATGGGTATTTTCTGCGCTTCCGGCAACGGAAACACGGGAGAAAACCCGGATCAGGCCTTGTTTCTCCTGGCCAGCGCGTCGTCGATGATCGCCATGGCCGCGAGAAACGCGGCTTCTATAGCCATTTCGCTGGTATCAAGCAAGTGCGCGTCGGCGGCCGGCTTCAAGGGTGAGTCGGCACGGCCCATGTCGCGCTCGTCCCGGCGCGCGATATCGGCGAGGATTTCAGCAAAGTTGGCGGTGCCGCCGATGCTTTCGATCTCGGCCAGCCGGCGCCTTGCCCGCACCTCCGCACTCGCCGTCACATAGAGTTTGATGTCGGCATCGGGGCACACGACGGTGCCGATGTCGCGCCCGTCCAGCACCGCGCCCGGCGGCGTCTTGGCGAAGGCCCGCTGCTTTTCGACGAGGATGCGCCGCACCGTCGGATACACCGCGACTTTCGAGGCGGCCTCACCGACCGCATGCGCCGACAGCACCGCCCGGTCGAGCCTTGCCAGATCGACCTGGCGCGCCGCGGTTTCGGCCGCCGAGACATTGTCGAGCGGCAGCGCGTGCTGGATCAGCGCATAGGCGACCGCGCGATAGGTGAGGCCTGTGTCGAGCAGGTTCAGCCGGTAATGGTCGGCGAGCCGCCGGGCGAGCGTGCCTTTGCCGGCGCCGGCGGGTCCGTCGATGGCGATGGTGAAGGTCGGGGTCATCTGACTTGCCTGAATTGACGGAGCCCCAGCACGACCAGAGCGATCAAAATCGACAGTGGCAACAAGATAAAGGGTATGATGCCAATTGTTACAAAAGCCACGGCGCCGATTGCGCGCGAGAATCCTGCAAGGATGCTCCAGCCGTTTCTTTCCAGGAACTCGCCGGTATGAACGGAAGCGAACGTGACAAGAAACTGCAGAGCAAAGAGCCAAAAAAGGATCGCAAAGATACCGAATCTTTTCTTGAAGGCGATGCGTTCAATCAAATACGGGACCAGCGCAAATCCGAGGTAAGTCGCGACCGCTAACAAGTCCCGCTTCATCAAGCGATCTCCGCGCCCAACCCCGTCATCAATCCCATGAACTCCGGAAAACTCGTCGCGATCATCGCCGCGTCATCAATGGTCACCGGCTTTTCCGTCGCCAGCCCCATGACCAGAAAGCTCATGGCGATGCGATGGTCGAGATGGGTCTGCACGGTCGTGTCCTGGCCGTTGGGATGCCCGCCCAATCCCTTGCCGCCGGGCTTGCCGCGCACGGCAAGCGAAGCTTCGCCCTCGGTGCAATCGACGCCGTTGAGCTTCAGCCCGTTGGCGACGGCCGAAAGCCGGTCGGACTCCTTCACCCGCAGCTCTTCCAGCCCCTGCATCAGCGTCTCGCCTTCGGCGAAGCTGGCGGCGACAGCCAGCACCGGGTACTCGTCGATCATCGACGGTGCCCGCTCGGGCGGCACGGTGACGCCCTTAAGCTCGGAATAACGCACGCGCAGATCTGCGACATCCTCGCCGCCGGCGTTGCGCGGGTTCAGAATGTCGATCTGGCCGCCCATTTCCTGCAAGGTCAGCAAAAGGCCGGTGCGGGTCGGGTTCATCAGCACGTTTTCGATGACGATGTCCGAACCCGGCACGATCAGCGCCGCGACCAGCGGGAAGCCGGCCGAGGACGGGTCGCCGGGTACCGCGATCGTCTGGCCGGTCAGCTTGCCCTGACCCTCGATGAAGATGTGGCGCACGCCGCGCTCGTCGGTCTCGACCGACAGATTGGCGCCGAAGCCCTTCAGCATCTTTTCAGTATGGTCGCGCGTCATCACCGGTTCGATGACCGTGGTGATGCCCGGTGTGTTGAGGCCGGCAAGCAGCACCGCCGATTTCACCTGCGCCGAGGCCATCGGCACGCGGTAGGTGATCGGGGCGGCGTGCTTGGGGCCGTGCAATGTGATCGGCATGCGGTCGCCGGGTGTCGCCTTCAGCACCTGCACCCCCATCTGGCGCAGCGGCTCGAGCACGCGGCCCATCGGCCGGCCGGACAGCGAGGCGTCACCGATGAAGGTGGTTTCCATGTCATAGGTGCCGACCAGGCCCATGGTCAGCCGCGAGCCGGTGCCGGCATTGCCGAAATCGAGCGGGCCTTCCGGCTGCAGCAGTGCGCCATTGCCGGTGCCGCGGATCACCCACTCGGCGCCGCGCTTCTCTATATGCGCGCCCATTGCCTTCATGGCAGCAGCCGTACGCATGACGTCCTCGCCTTCGAGCAGGCCGGTGACTCGGGTTTCACCGGATGCGAGACCGCCGAACATCATGGAGCGGTGCGAGATCGACTTGTCGCCCGGTACGCGGGCGGTGCCGGAAAGGGCTTGAGATTTGCGGGCGGTGGCCGGCTTGGGAGCGGCGGCGTGAGACATGGAATTTCCCTGGACGGAATGCCGGCGTGCCGGCGCTTTTCATTTGTTGCGGCGGTCTCGTATCACGGCGGGGCGAAATGGTCATCCCCATGGTCGTCACTTGGCGCGAGGCCTTTCAGGACTTGGTTTTGTGACGCCGGCTTTTCGCTTTGACAGCGCTGCAAACTGTGGTTAAGGGGACCACTCTTTTATTGACGAGGCTTGCCGTGGCAAAAAACGAACTTGGCACAAAGCGTATCGACCCTGAGACGGGTCGAAAATTCTACGACCTGAACAAGGACCCGATCGTCTCGCCCTACACCGGCAAGACCTATCCGCGTTCCTATTTCGAGGAAGGCAAGATCGCCGCCCTCGAGGAGGAAGAGGAAGTGGCCGAGAAGGAAGTGGACGCCGAGGACGAAGAAGGCGTTGAAGTCGTCTCGCTCGAAGAGGCCGACGAGGACGTCAAGGGTGACGACCTGCCGGACCTCGGCGATGACGAGGACGTCGACCTCGGCGACGACGAGGATGACACTTTCCTTGCCGACGAAGAGGAAGAAGACGACGACGTTGCCGACATGATCGGCGTCGGCGACGACGACGACGAGGTCTGATCGACCTGAAACGCAAGCGTTTGCAGGCTTTCTCGGCCTGTGAACAAAAAGCCGCTCTTCAAGGCTTGATATCTGGGAAAGGCGGGGTTAGAAGCCGCCTGCACTAACGGCGCGGTGTTCCAACCCGCGCTGATCTCTTCGCCGGAAACGGCGCCGGCTGACTGCCGGAAGTGGGGCCATAGCTCAGTTGGGAGAGCGCTTGAATGGCATTCAAGAGGTCGTCGGTTCGATTCCGATTGGCTCCACCAAACAGTCCTTCGCAAACTTGATCGTTGCCGCTCTTGTTGATGAGTAACCCGGCGAGCATTTCGATAGAACGGTTCCCGTGAAACGACGAACCGCGCTAGACCACCGTCTCTCCTCCATCGACAACCAGAATCTGGCCCGTCATGTACGAGGACCGGTCGGACACAAGAAACAGCACCGCCTCCGCGATTTCCTCGACGCTTGCCCAACGTCCAAGCGGCACTTTTTCGCGGATGTAGGCTTCGATGGCTTCCCGGCCTCCCATCTGGGCGATGAAAGGGCCATTGAAGGGCGTGTCGACCCAGCCGGGGCAAAGCGCGTTGACGCGAATGCCAAAGCGGCCAAAGTCGCCCGCCATCTGCTTCGTCATCGCGATCACCGCGTGCTTGGTCGTCGTATAGGCGATCATCTCGCGGTCGTAGAGCACGCCGGAGCTCGACGACGTGTTGAGGATGACCCCGCGACCCGCCTTTTTCATGAACGGCATGACGATGCGGGCACCGAAGAAGTGAGCCCGCACGTTGAGCGTCCAGGACGTGTCGAAGCCTTTGACGCTCACACCGAGCAGGTCACCCTCTACCTGTACGCCGGCATGATTGTGCAGGATGTCGATCCTGCCTTGCGTGTCGATGAAATCGCGGAAACCGGCTTCAAGCGCCTGATCGTCGGTCAGGTCGAACACAAGCGCTTTCGCCCGGCCCCCTGCGGCAACAATCTGGTCGACGGTCGCGTTCGCGCCGTCAGCGCTGCGGTCCGCTACGCCGACCACAGCGCCCTCGCGCGCGATGATCAGCGCTGCCGCCCTGCCGATGCCCGATCCTGCCCCGGTAACGATCGCGGTCCTGTCCTTCAGGATCATCTTTCAGCCCCCTTTCTCCCTGGCCTGTAATCCTGCATCATCCGTCGGACGAGCCTCGCCAGCTTGGATGCGCGCCGATCAACCTCTGGGGAAAAGACAGGCATGTACGACTTCGGCCCCTTCAAGTTCGAGTCGAAGCAGGATTTTTTCGACAAGGCAATCCGTTTCTGGAATCCCGACAAGACCAGGTTCTGGCAGAAAGCCGGGATCGATCTGGTGATCGGCAGGCGGGAAGGCTATTTCCTCTACGACATGTCGGGCCGCCGCCTGATCGACCTGCACCTCAATGGCGGCACCTACAATCTCGGTCATCGCAATCCGGAACTGGTCGAGACGCTGAAGAGCGCGCTCGATTATTTCGACATCGGCAACCACTGGTTTCCCTCCGTGGCGCGGACGGCGCTGGCCGAATCCCTCGTCAATGTCTCACCGGGACTGAAATATGCGATCTTCGCGCCGGGCGGCGCCGAGGCGGTGGACATCGCCATCAAGAGCGCCCGCTACGCCACCAAGCGGCGCAAGATCGTGTCGATCATCAAGGGGTATCACGGGCATTCGGGGCTTGCGGTGGCGACCGGCGACGATCGCTTCACCAAGATCTTTCTTTCCGACCAGCCGGAGACGTTCATCCAGGTTCCGTTCAACGATATCGACGCCATGGAGCAGGCGCTGAAGGGCGACGACGTCGCGGCGCTGATCATGGAGACGATCCCCGCCACGTACGGCTTCCCAATGCCGAAGGACGGCTATCTCAGCGCCTGCAAGGCGCTGTGCGAAAAGCATGGCGCGATGTACATCGCCGACGAGGTCCAGACCGGCCTGATGCGGACCGGCAGCATGTGGGGCTGGCAGGCCTATGGCGTCCAGCCGGATATCATGGTGACGGCAAAGGGCCTGTCCGGCGGCCTCTATCCGATCAGCGCGACGCTGGTGAACGACAGGGCGGGCGGCTGGCTCAACGAGGACGGGGCGGCCCACATCTCGACCACCGGCGGGGCCGAACTCGGCTGTGTCGTTGCTCACAAGGTCATCGAGATGCTGCAGCGGCCTGAACTGGTGGCCAATGTCGGCACCGTGACCGAGTTCATGGCGCAGGCCATGCGTGAGATGCAGGCTCGTCACGGCGATGTCTTCACCGGGGTGCGCCAGAAAGGCGTCATCCTCGGCCTGCAATTCAGCAATCACCCTGAAGGCGCCGTCTTCGTGTCACGCGCACTCTACGAGCAGGGCGTCTGGGCGATCTTCTCGTCGCTCGACAAGCGGGTGCTGCAGTGGAAGCCTGGCGTGCTTCTCGATCACGAAACCTGCCGGGACATCATGGATCGCTTCGACGCGGCTATGCCGCGCGCGCGGGAGTTGCTGCATCAGGCAGACAAGGCGAGTTGACATGTCCCGAACCTGGTTGAAACTGCCAGGCGCCCAGCTCGAGCTGGCGGCTGGACTTGCCGGGATCGTGTGGGTTCCGGCAGGGGACAAGGGCAAAATGATCGGGCAGGACGGACAGTGACGGATTTCGACGCTCTCACCCATGACCAGCAACTCGGCATCCTGCAGGAGACGGCGGAGGCGGCCACCGCCAACTACGATTTGCCGGCGGATGTTTCCGTCGCGATGATCAACCTGTCGGAGAACGCGACTTACAAGATTGCAGCTCGCGACGGCCGGCGCTGGGCGCTTCGCATCCATCGCGACGGCTACCATTCAAGGACGGCCATCCAGTCCGAACTGGCCTGGCTGACCGATTTGCGCCAAACCGGGATCGTGCCCACCCCCGTGCCGGTGGCCGGCAAGGATGGCGAGCAGATCCA
The DNA here is from genome assembly GCF_056403815.1 of Mesorhizobium sp. P2_E9. Lineage (NCBI taxonomy): Bacteria > Pseudomonadati > Pseudomonadota > Alphaproteobacteria > Hyphomicrobiales > Phyllobacteriaceae > Mesorhizobium > Mesorhizobium sp. P2_E9. The sequence continues at coordinate 80,775 of NZ_JBFUET010000007.1, read as the reverse complement.
GCGTGTCGGCCATGCCAGGCTTGCGCAACCCCGCAATGTCGTGCTGTCGCAATGGGAGACCGGTTCGGAGCCGGGCATAGGCGAAGCGCTCGCCGAACCTTTCGAGGTGCTTGGCGAGGTGACGGCCCGCATGCACATCCACGCCCGGCAATGGAAGCGCCCATCCTGGTTCAGCCGCCATGTGTGGGATTTCGAGACGAGCCTCGGCGAGGAAAGCCCCCATTGGGGACGCTGGCGCGACGGCATGGGCGTCGATGGCGACAAGGCTAAACTCTTCGGCCGCACCGCGGATCTGATCGGCCGCAGGCTCGCCGCCTTCGGCAAGGGCCATGACCGTTTCGGCCTCATTCATTGCGACTTGCGGCTCGCCAACCTTTTGATCGACGGCAAGACGGTGAAGGTCATCGACTTCGACGATTGCGGCTTCGGCTGGTTTATGTATGACGCGGCGACGCCCATCTCTTTCTATGAGCACGAGCCGCAGGCAGCCGATCTTATCCAATCGTGGACGACCGGCTATCGCCGAGTGCTTGACCTGCCCAAGGCGGACGAGGATGAAATCCCGACCTTCGTGATGCTGCGCCGCCTGCTCCTGGTTGCGTGGATCGGCTCACACGCCGAGACAGACCTCGCCCAATCGATGGGCCTGCCCTACACCGAGGGAACGGTCGGGCTGTGCGAGGCCTATCTCAGCAGGTTCTCCTAGACGGTCGCCATCATCATGCCAGGGCCTCCAGGCTCTCCGGCAGGATCTGGCCGCCGTCGACGATGATCGTCTGCCCTGTCACATAGGCTGCCTCCTTCGAGGCAAAGTAGAGCGCGGCGTAGCCGATGTCCTCTACGGTTCCGAGCCGCTTGAGCGGGATCGAGGCCGCCATGGTCTTCTGATAATCCTCGCCCAGACCGGCAAGGCCCTCGGTGATGATGTTGCCCGGCATGACGGCGTTGACGGTGATGCCGTATTTCGCCAGCTCGATGCAGGCGGTGCGCATGAAGCCGAGTTGCCCGGCCTTGGTGGCGCCGTAGTGCGACCAGCCGGGAAAACCGGTGACCGGGCCGGTGATCGACGACGTCAGCACGACGCGGCCCTGGTCGGATTTCTTGAGATAGGCAACCGCCGCCTTGACCGCGTGGAAGGTGCCCTTGAGGTTGGTGTCGACAACCTCGTCCCATTGTTCCGAAGTCATGTCTTCGAGCCGCGCCTGCGGGAAAATTCCGGCATTGGCGCACAACACGTCGATGCCCCCGTTTCTTGCGGCCACGGTCGCAAACGCGCTCTCGACGCTGGCGAGCGAGGTGACATCGCCAGCCACGCCAAAGGCGCCGTGACCGATCTCGGCGGCCGCGGCTTCGGCCTGGTCGAGATGGCGCGCGATGATGGCGACCTTGGCACCAGACAGCGCGAACACCCGCGCTATGCCCTTGCCGATGCCTTTCGATCCGCCGGTAACGACGACGGACCGACCCTTCAAAGACTGGGTCATGATTTGAAGCTCCAAAATGAGACGGGGACAGAGTGATACCCTGTCCCCGTTGCCACAAGAAATCCAGGGCGGTGGATGCCCTAGCCTTCGTTCACCATGTGACCGATGTTCTGGTACGCTTGGGGGTTGGCGGACTTCAGCACGAAGCCCCAGATCAGGCCGACGATAAGGATCGCAAGCCCGACATAGGGGATGCTCCTGGCGAAGCCATTGGTGCCGCCGAGCGTCGCGAGATTGGCCACCAGCGTGTAGACGAGGACCAGCTGGACCACGAGCGAGATCAGCGGCGCGATGACCGTCGTCAGCATGCTGCCGCCGCCGTTCTTCTTGAACCACATGTAGATCGCCAGCGAGACAACGGCTTGCAGCACCAGCAGCAGTCCGGTGCCAAGCACCGCAAACAGCGTATAGACGCCAAGCCAGGCCTGTCCCGACGGATCGTCGAAGCCGTAGGCCAGACCGTAGAGGAGCACCCACACCGCCGCCAGCACCGACTGCAGCGCCGAGGCCTTGTGGGGGCTCTTGTGATGATCATGCGTCTCGGCGATCGCCTGCGGCAGGACGCCCTCGCGCGCCAGCGAGTACAGATAGCGGGAAGCGGTGTTGTGGAAGGCCATGCCGCAGGCAAAGGAACTGGTCAGGATGAGAAGCGACATCAGCTGGTAGCCCCAGCCACCGACAAAACTCTGAACCGGCGTCAGGAAGAAGTTCACCCCGTCGGAGAATGCCTTGGCCACCATGTCGGCCTCGGTCGGATAGGCCGCCACCGCGCACCAGCTGACGAAGGTGTAGAACAGGCCAAGGCCAATGACCGAAATCAGCAGCGATTGCGGAATGATGCGCTTCGGATCACGGGATTCCTCGGCATAGTTCGGCGCCATCTCGAAGCCGACCCAGGACCAGAACGCCATGAAGATGCCGACAGCCGCGGCACCCGCGGGTATGGCCACGGTTCCGACTGTCTGCTCGGCGACAGGCGTGAACACCTTGAACACATTCAACGAATCGCCGGAAAAGTTCGTCCCGCCATGGGCGAAAAGCACGCCCAGCGAGAAGATCACCAGCATGATCACTTCAAGAATGAGGGCTATCCCGAGCAGCCGTGCCGACACCTTCACGTCGCGATAGGCGAGTGCTGCGATGACCACGATCATGGCGAGCGCGAGCACGATCCACGGCACGTTGATGCCGAAATGCTGGGAAATCCAAAGATTGCCGAAAAATGCGAACAAACCAGTGAGCGAGGCCTCGAAGAGAGAGTAGCAGGCGAGCGAGCCAATGCCCGCCGACATGCCGACCTCACGGCCGAGCCCCTGGCTGATGAAGGAGTAGAAGCCGCCGACGGACGAGACGCGCGATGCCATCGCGGCATAGCCGACAGAGAAGATGGTCAGCACGATCGTCGCCATCAGGAAGGCGGCCGGCGTGTATTTGCCGATGCCGTAGCCTGCCGCGAACGGTACATTACCCAGCATCGCCGACATTGGCGCCGCGCCGGTGACGGCCAGGAAGAGCACTCCCGCGAGCCCCACGGCCTTGGAGTGCAAAAGATTGATGCTGTTACTCTTCGAGACGTCGATCGTCCCGCGTGCAGTTTCTATGGCCATGAAGCCCTCTCCATTCGTGACAGCTGTATTTGGTCCCCGCACGTGGCGGCCGATGTGTCCCGGCCTGCGAGTGCAGCCATGACACTACGGACGCCGCGTCACTTTGCCAAGGCCATGATTTTGCATAGCTCGGCGCTCGACATCACGTGGCAGTAGATCATGTTGATGATTTCGAGCTCCTTGCGATGAAGATCCTCGGTCGCCGCCGCGCAGCAATCCTCCAGCACAATGACCGCATAGCTCTCGTCCGCCAGGCTGCGCACTGTCGAGGACACGCACTGATCCGTGAAGATGCCGCAGCAGATGACATTCCTGATGCCGAGATTGTGAAGGATCAGGCGCAGATTCGTCCCAGTCAGCGCGGAATCGGTGGTCTTGGTCACCACGATTTCGTCGCCGGCCGGCTGAAGCTCGGCAACGAGCTGCGACGGCGCGTCGTTCTTTGGCAGCAGCAAATTGTTCCAGCCCGGCATTTTCTGGGAGAGCGAGCGATCGCGCCCGTCCCTGGTGTGGCAGGCGATGCGGGCAAAAAGGCATTCGATGCCATTTTGCCGAGCCAACTCCAGCAATCTCGCCGTGTTCGGTATGACCGTGCCGTGCATACGCTCGTGGAACGGCGTCCATAGATCGTAGCGGTGCTGTTCCTGCGGTGAAAGCGAGGCGCGATCCGGCCGTCCCAGGTAGGTGTTCTGAACGTCGATGACCAGTATGGCGGTTTGCGCTGGCACCAGTACCGGATCATCCGGCTCGGGCGCGCCGAGGTAATAGAGCGAACGGAATCCGGTTTTCCAGCTCATGCGGTCCTTTCAGAAGCGGAAGGTAAAAAGGCCGCGCGCTGCGTAGGTCTCGGCGGCTTCCTCGATGAAACGGGCGATGCGTTCGGCCTGGTAGGTCTCGCGCATCGTGGCGGCGGCCTCGAGCAATTCTTCCTTGGACTTGGCGCGGCCTGGGCGCAGCAGTTCGTAGACCTGCATGATGAAATCCTGCGGTACCTCGACCAGCTCTGCCCCGCGCTCGAAGTTGAGGGCGAGAGTCGGCCGGCCGACATCACGCGCCACGTCGGCCTGGGCCTGCAGTGCTTGCGGCGTGATGCGAAGGTCTTCCATCGTCACGTGGCCGGCGAGCACCGCATCCAGCGTTATCTCCGGAAGCGCCTTGCCATGCTTGCCGGTCACGGCGCCGGGCTGGGTTTCGGCGAGCGGATAGTCGGCGCGCGTATGGGTCACGATTTCGCTCCCGTCAGGGTGATGTCGACCTCTTCGGGAGCCGCACCTGCTTCGGTCAGCCCGGTTTCGATGGCGTAGATGAGGGCGACGCGGGCGTGGTAGCGCGAACCCATGGCCTCGCCCCGTTGCGGCACGACGATAGGCTCTGGCATTTGGCCCAGCGCATAGGCCGCCGCATTGGCACCGAGCGCGCGATAGTGCTCGATCCTGGTGATCGGCGCATTGGAAAACAATTCCAGATTGTTGTGCGGCTGGCGGTCGCGCTGATGGATGACGGCCGTGCCCTTGGCCTGGATGCCGATGCCGATGCCGCTGCCGGCAAGCCGGGCGGCAGACAGACCGAGGAAGGAGGTATCGGCCGTATGGCGAAAGCGAACGACGCGCGCCTTGAGCCCGCGCGCGCGAATTGCATCCAGCATCGCGCCAAGCACTTCGGACAGCCGATGTCCGGCCGTCGTCCGGTAGAGCTTCAAGCCGAAGGCCGGGCTGATGCCGATGACGACATCGTCCTTCGCCGACCCGTTGGCTGCCGGCCCAAGGTTGCGATAGCGGATGTGCCTTGCCTCGTCCTTCTCGTGCAGGGCTTCCGAGCGCAGCACTTCTTTCTGATCCAGCACATCGCGGATGTCGTTGAGTTGCAGGCGCCGTTCTTCGGACACGCGATAGCCGGAGCCGGGGCCGAGATAGTCGTTCGGATCGTTCACCGCGCTGACGATTCGCCCGTTGCGGATCATGGCCGAGGTCTGGAGATAGTCGCCCGAAAGGCGCAGCTTCACCACGTTCAGCAGGTTCTCGGCCTCTTCGCGGAAACCGCGGTTGGCGAGCGCCTTGACCACATCGATCACGGTGATGCCGCGCTCCTTGATGGCCTCGCTGATGAAGGACACGTCGCGCGGCATCAGGCTGCGCGTATCGTCAGAGCCGGAGGCGTAAACCACGCTGGTCTTCATGTCTTCGGTCGGCGAGGACAGGCCGAGCTCCTCGAACACGGCCGCAATCGCCTCCACCGCCCGCTCGCGCAGCTCGATCGCGCGTGACTCGGGCAGTGGCGTCAACCCGCCATCGGCCTCGAAATCGCGCTGCAGCACCAGATAGTCTTCCAATTCCTCGCCGTTGATCAGCGACGGGTTGAACGAATTGTCGTATTTCAGGATAGATCCCATTCCCGAACAGATCAGGTCCGAGCCGGCGATCAGATAGGGAAGGATCTTGGCGCCGACACGAATTTCCGATTCGGTGGAGCGCGCGTCATTGCCGGACGCGCATTCGAGATCGAGCCAGACGGCGATGAGGTTCTCGGCCATCAGCTCGCGGACGCCACCGGGGATCGTCGCGGTCAAGGGCGCGCCGTCGATGCCCCCATTTTGCGTGCCCTGCACGCCCATGCCACGCTGTAGGCAGAGGCAGCGCGCTTCCAGGTAAAGCAGCGATTTTGCCTCGTGGAAGCCCATCAGCAATTCGGAGCCGGCGCCCGACGTGCAGCGCATCTTGACGCCGCGCGAGGCATAGGCGGCGGCGAGAAATGCCTTGGACCATGGCGTGTCGTCGCCATCGGTGAACGATTTTTCGGTGCCGTAGACGGAAACGGTTTCGGCGTAGGAGGTAAAGCCGGCCATGGCGATGCGCAGCTCTTCGGCTTCCTCGCTGGAACACTGGAACAGCGTTCCCCAGCGGCCGACCGCGCCGCCCACCGCACACGCCACCGCGTTGGACCAGGCGTTGCGCGACACGCGCATGGTCGTCTCGATCTCGTCGAAGCCAAAGGCGACGGCGGTCGCCGCGTCGGCGGCGAGCTGCAGCGGGTCGTCCTTGGCGTTGGTGACATGCGCTTGGTTGCCCGGCGTCTTGCGTGCCCGCATCTTCGAATAGGCGAAGGCTATCTCCAACGCGTTGAGCTGCGACACCACCTCGGCGAGTTTCGCGGGTGTCATGCCGTGCGCGAGTCGCACCAGCGTTTCGCGCGGCACGTTCATGTCGACCAGCCAGCGTGCGACGGTCGCCGAGTCCAGCGCCATCGCTTCAGGCGCCACCTCCGGGTCGATGTGGTGGCGGGCTATGAAGCGGTCGATCATGTCGTAGTCGTGTTCGAGCACCCCATCGAGGGACACGACGCGCCCGCCCTGGATGCCGATGCCGGGTTTGGGATCGGCCGGGCTGGAGAAGGCGGAGAAGCCGTTGGCGGGGTCTTCCGCCGCGAACTTGTCCAGCCGCAACGGCCGCTCGTCCCAGTCGGCAAAGCGCTTCCAGCGGTTCAGTTTCGGCGTCATGCGTGCGATCCTCGACCCGGCCGAAAGACTAGTGAATGCCCACTCGTCACACAATGGCCTGGATCGACCGTGGTCGGCGAACAGTTCGCCGCCCATGCGATGTCTATTCCGAAGTCCCGACCAGGTGTTGAAGCGCTCGTTGAGCTCCTCCGAGCCGGAAGGCGCGGGTCTCCTCGCTGCCGATATGCAGGCCGGTCTTGAGGTTGTCGCCGGCCGGCAGGAGGGCGATGCGCTCACGCTTGATGAACTTGTCGGCGCCGTTGATCGTCGTGCCAATCCGTGCCGGGCCGCGACATCGATTATCCCAGGACCAAGCGCTCTCGGTGACGCCGCGCCTTGTCGAATGCATTCGTCAGGCCGCCGCCATCGCACCGCGCATCGCCGGCGATCTCGGGTCGATTTCCTGGTTACCAGGGAGCGGCTTTTCGCAGGCGAAGTCACCGTCTACACGGCGGGTGGGCATTCCACCTGGAGCAATCCCGCCATCATGGCCGGAATCGAGCAACACTGGCGGCGCGATCAGGCTGATTTTCTGCGTACGCGGCACACTTGGTTCACGCGGGTCTGCGCCGAGGCACTTCTGGCAAAATGCGGACGAGGCGGCGGCGATCCGGGCAAGTCCCGATCACCACTCGGCGAAGGAGCCGTCCTTGTGGCGCCAGATCGGGTTGCGCCAGCGGTGGCCTTCCTTCGCACGTTCCTTGACATACTCCTCGTCGATCTCGACACCCAGGCCCGGACCATCGGGGATGGCGACATAGCCATCCTCGTAGCGGAAAACGTCCTTGTTGGCGGCGTAGTCGAGCAGGTCGTTGGCGGCGTTGTAGTGGATGCCGAGGCTCTGCTCCTGGATGAAGCAATTGTAGCTGACCGCATCGAGCTGCAGGCAGGCGGCGAGCGCGATCGGTCCGAGCGGGCAGTGCGGCGCCACCGCGACATCATAGGCTTCCGCCATCGCCGCGATCTTGCGGCATTCGGTGATGCCGCCGGCATGCGACAGATCGGGCTGGATGATGTCGACGACGCCTTCCTCGAACACCGACTTGAAGTCCCAGCGGCTGTAGAGCCGTTCGCCGAGCGCGATCGGCGTCGAGCCGAGGGCGGCGATCTCCTTCAGCGCCTCGCGGTTTTCGCTGAGCACCGGCTCCTCGATGAACATCAGCCGGTAAGGCTCGAGCTCCTTGACCAGGATGCGCGCCATCGGCCGGTGCACGCGGCCGTGGAAATCGACGGCGATGCCGATATTGGGGCCGACCGCCTCGCGCACCATTGCGACCCGTTCGATCGCGGCATCTATTCTGTCGTGGCTGTCGACGATCTGCAGTTCCTCGGTGCCGTTCATCTTGAGCGCCAGGAAGCCTCGCGAAACCACTTCCTTGGCGCCCGCCGCCACTTCGGCCGGCCGGTCGCCGCCGATCCAGGAATAGACCTTGATGGTGTCGCGCAGCTTTCCGCCGAGCAGTTCGTGCACGGGCACACCGAGCGCCTTGCCCTTGATGTCCCACAGCGCCTGGTCGATGCCGGCAATGGCGCTCATCAGGATCGGTCCGCCGCGGTAGAAGCCGCCGCGATGCATCACCGTCCAGTGGTCTTCGATCAGGCGCGGGTCCTTGCCGATGAGATAATCGCCAAGCTCCTTGACCGCTGCCTCGACGGTCAGCGCACGGCCTTCGACCACCGGCTCGCCCCAGCCGGTGACGCCGGCATCGGTCTCGATCTTCAGGAACAGCCAGCGCGGCGGCACGATGTAGGTGGTGAGCGAGATGATTTTCATGCTGGTCTCAGTTGTTCTTGAGTTTCTTGGCGCTGACGAGGTCGCGCGCCGCAAGGTCGAGAATCCGGTTTGCAGCACCACGCGCCGCCTCGGCGTCGCGCATGCGTAACGCCTCGACCACTTCGCGGTGCGCCGCCACGGCTTCCATGCGCCGGTCGAGTGAAATCACCGCTGTTGCCTCCAGCGAGAATTTCAGCCCGGTGTCGATCAGATTGCCGATCTGCCGGAAGATCGGATTGTGGCTCGCGGCATAGACGATCTGGTGAAAGGCAATGTCGCTGCGCGAGAAGGCGGCGAGGTCCTCACCGGCGCCGGCCATCCCCCGCCACGCCGCTTCGAGATTGGCGATCTCCTGCAGGGTCGCTCTTGTGGCGGCAAGCTCGGCGACCAGCGGCTCGATGGCGCGGCGCGTTTCGAGGATGGCGTCGAACAGCTTGTCGTCGAGCGCATGCGGCGCGTGCCAGGCCAGCACTTGCGGGTCGATGATGTTCCAGTCGTCCTCGGCGCAGACGATGGTGCCGACGCGCGGCCGCGACAGCACCAGCCCCTTGGCCGCCAGCACCTTCAGCGCCTCGCGGATGACGGTGCGGCTGACGCCATATTCGACGCCAAGTTCGTTCTCGGTCGGCAGCGAGGAGCCGGCCGGGTAGCGGCCGGAAAAGATGTCCGAAGCGATTGCCTTGGTCACATCGGGCATGACGCGCGGGCGGCGGGCGGCCGTATCGCCTGAAGCCTTCTTAGAAGTTTCGGTCACCTCAGCCCTCCTCCAAGGCGGCGAACCCGCTGATTTCGCACAACCGGCCCGGCCTTACCGGATGCGGATGATTTGCGCCAGCGATCCCTGGTCAGAGCATGTATCTTAATTATCATACCAGATCAATTGACGAGTATGATAAAAAGAATTAGAGACTCTGCATCCGGGCTGAGCGCCCGGCCATCGCTGGGAGGTAATCATGCGACTTTTGAAGACCGCGCTCGTCGCGGGCGCGCTTGCCGTGCTGTCCGTCACGACCATCGCTGCATATGCTCAGGACACCAAGATCGGTTTCATCGTCAAACAGCCCGAGGAGCCGTGGTTCCAGGACGAGTGGAAGTTCGCCGACCAGGCCGCCAAGGAAAAGGGTTTCACCCTGGTCAAGATCGGCGCCGAGGACGGTGAGAAGCTGATGTCGGCGATCGACAATCTCGGCGCCCAGGGCGCGCAAGGCTTCATCGTCTGCACCCCGGACGTCAAGCTCGGCCCCGGCATCGTTGCCAAGGCCACCGCCAACAACCTCAAGCTGATGACCGTCGACGACCGCCTGGTCGGTGCTGACGGCAAGGCGCTGGAAGACGTGCCGCATATGGGCATTTCGGCCACCAAGATCGGCGAGGCCGTCGGCCAGGCCATCGTCGACGAAATGAAGGCGCGCGGCTGGAAGGCCGACGAAGTCGGCGCCATCCGCGTCTCCTACGACCAGCTGCCGACCGCCGTCGACCGTGTCGAAGGCGCCATCTCGGTGCTCAAGGCGAACGGCTTCAAGGCCGAGAACATCTTCGACGCGCCGCAGGCCAAGACCGACACCGAAGCCGCCCTCAATGCCGCAACGGTTGTGCTCAACGCCCATGCCGACATCAAGAAGTGGGTGTCCTTTGGCCTCAACGACGAAGCCGTGCTTGGCGCCGTGCGTGCTTCCGAAAGCGTCGGCATTCCCGCCGACGGCATGATCGGCGTCGGCATTGGCGGCGCGGATTCGGCGATCAACGAGTTCAAGAAGCCGACCGCCACCGGCTTTGTCGGCACGGTGATCATCTCGCCGAAGCGCCATGGCTACGAGACGGCGCTCAACATGTATGACTGGGTCGCCAACAACAAGGAACCGGAGAAGCTGATCCTGACCTCCGGTGCACTCGCCAAGCGCGACGACTACCAGAAGGTCCGCCAGGGCCTCGGCATCGAATAATCCTCCCTGTACAACAGGCGGCGGCTCATCCCGCCGCCTGTTTTGTCGTGACACAGAAGGATCGACGTCCGTGTCCTTTCTCGACTTCTCGCGCATCACCAAGACCTATCCGGGCGTCAAGGCGCTGTCGGACGTTTCCTTCGGCGTCGACAAGGGCGCCGTGCATGGCCTGATGGGCGAGAACGGCGCCGGCAAATCGACCCTGATCAAGATCCTGTCCGGTGATCAGCATGCCGACGACGGCGAGATCCGCATCGACGGCAAGGTTCAGGCCTATTCATCGACGCGGGATGCCTTCGACAATGGCGTCATCGTCATCCACCAGGAACTGCAACTGGTCCCCGAGCTCACCGTTGCCGAAAACCTCAGCCTCGGCCGCTTTCCCGCCAGCGCCGGCATCATCGCTGGCCGACGGATGCTGGAAGATGTCGGTGCCAAGCTGAAATCCGCGGGCATCGACATCGACATGCGCCGCAAGGTCAAGACGCTGTCCATCGGCGAGCGCCAGATGGTCGAGATCGCCAAGGCGATCATGCTCGACGCGCGCGTCATCGCGCTGGACGAACCGACCTCGTCGCTGTCCTCGCGCGAAAGCGAAATCCTGTTTGCCCTGATCGACCGCCTGCGCGGCGAGGGCAAGGTCATCATCTATGTCTCGCATCGGCTGGACGAGGTGTTCCGGCTCTGCGACAGCCTGACGGTTCTGCGCGACGGCAAGCTCGCGGCGCACCACGCATCGCTGAAAGGCGTCACCCGCGACCAGGTCGTCGCCGAAATGGTCGGCCGCGAAATCTCCGACATCTGGGGTTTTCGCCCACGCAAATCAGGCGATGTCAGGCTGAAGGTCGAAGGCCTTTCCGGCGCAAAGTTGAAGACGCCGGCCAGCTTCGAGGCGAAGGCAGGCGAGATCGTCGGCTTCTTCGGCCTGATCGGCGCCGGCCGCTCGGAGCTGATGCGGCTGGTCTTCGGTGCCGACCCGCGATCGGGCGGCACCATTACCGTCGACGGCAAGATCGTTCGTGCCACTGATCCCCATGACGCGATCCGCGCCGGCATCGTGCTGTGTTCGGAAGACCGCAAGCATGACGGCATCATCCAGGGCCGCTCGATCGAGGAGAACATCAACATCTCGTCGCGGCGCCATCACACCCGCTTCGGTGTGCTCAACCGCGCCAGCGAGATCGCCACTGCGGAAACCTTCATCAAGAAGCTCAAGGTGCGCACGCCCTCGCGCAAGCAGGACATCATCAACCTCTCCGGCGGCAACCAGCAGAAGGTCATCCTGGGCCGCTGGCTGTCGGAGCAGGGCGTGCGCGTCCTTATCGTCGACGAGCCGACGCGCGGTATCGATGTCGGCGCCAAAGCGGAAATCTACGAACTGCTCTACCAGCTTGCCGAAGACGGCTTGGCGATCATCGTCGTCTCGTCTGAACTGCCCGAGGTGATGGGCATTTGCGACCGCATCCTGGTGATGTGCGGCGGCCGCATCAGCGCCGAACTCGACCGGAACCAGTTCGCCGAAAAGGCGATCCTGGCCGCAGCCCTTCCCGACACGAAAACCCCCGACGCGATCGCATCCTGAGGACCTTGGCATGACCGACCAGTTGAAGAAGCTCTTGCTCGGCGAACAGGGTCTCGTCGTCATCTTCATCGTCGCCTTCGCCCTGGTGTCGCTGTTGGTGCCGAACTTCCTCACTGACCGCAACATGCTCGGGCTGCTGCAGTCGGTGGTCACCGTCGGCATCGTCGCCTGCACCATGATGTTCTGCCTCGCCGCGCGCGACTTCGACCTGTCGGTCGGCTCGATCGTCGCCTTCGCCGGCATGGTCGCGGTGATGGCGTCGAATTATACCGGTTCGATCCTGCTCGGGCTGCTGGCGGCGATCGCTTGCGGTGCTTTCGTCGGCTTCATCAACGGTGTCGTCATCGCCAAATTCCGCATCAACGCGCTGATCACGACGCTCGCCACCATGCAGATCGTGCGCGGCCTGGCGCTGATTGCATCCGACGGCCGCGCCGTCGGTATCAACAGCCCGGATTTCTACCAACTGGCGCTGTCGAAATTGCTCGGCATCCCGACGCCGATCTGGGTGCTGGCCGTCCTCTTCGGCATCTTCGGCTTCGTCTTGAACCGCACTGTTTTCGGCAAGAACACGCTGGCCATCGGCGGCAATCCGGAAGCATCGCGGCTGGCCGGCGTCAATGTCGACTGGACGCGCATCTGGATCTTCGCGCTGCAGGGCGTCGTCTGCGGCATCGCCGGCATCCTGTTGGCGTCGCGCATCACCTCCGGCCAGCCCAACGCGGCGGTCGGGCTCGAGCTTTCGGTCATCTCGGCCTGCGTGCTCGGCGGCGTTTCGCTCGCCGGCGGCCGCGCCACCATGTCGGGCGTCATCGTCGGCGTGCTGATCATGGGCATTGCCGAAAACGCCATGAACCTGCTCAACATCCCGGCCTTCTACCAGTACATCGTGCGCGGCGTGATCCTGCTGCTCGCCGTGCTGCTCGACAATCTGCGCTCGTCGGCGCTCGGCCGGCGTTGATCCGTCTCCAAGGGGAGTGACCGCGATGGCTGAGCGTCTGTCCGGCAAACGCATCTTTCTGACCGGTGCCGCGCAAGGCATCGGCCTGGCCATCGCCGAGGCCTGTCTGGCCGAGGGGGCAAAACTGTTTCTGGTTGATCAGGATGGTGAGCTTCTGAACAAGACCGTTGCCGGCCTGGCCGCATCGAAGGGTGATGTCGGCCATGCAACAGCCGACATCAGCGACGGGGCCGCGATTCATGCTGCCGTCCGGCAGGCAACCGCCGAGATCGGGCCGATCAACGCACTGATCAACAATGCCGGGATGAACGTGTTCTCGACGCCGCTCGAAGCGACCGAGGACGAGTGGAACCGCAATTTCGACGTCAACGTCAAGGGCGCCTGGAATTGCAGCAAGGCGGTCCTGCCGGGCATGATCGCGAGTGGTGGCGGCGCCATCCTCAACATCGCCTCGACGCACAGCTTCACCATCATTCCGCACACTTTTCCTTACCCGGTCGCCAAGCACGCGCTGCTCGGGCTGACCAAGTCGCTGGCGCTCGAATATGCGGCGCCAGGCGTGCGCGTGAATGCGCTGGCGCCCGGCTATGTCGAGACGCAGAAGGCGGTCGACTACTGGAACAGCTTTGCCGATCCGGCATTGGCGCGCGCCCACACTCTGGCGCTGCATCCCGGCGGCCGCATCGCCTCGGTGCGCGAGATCGCGCTCGCCGCGGTGTTCATGATTTCCGACGAGTGCCCGTTCATGAACGCGGCGACCCTCGTCGTCGATGGCGGGCTGAGCCAGCTTCAGCACCCCGCCTGAACGCCGGAAAAAATCCATGACCAAGAGACGATCGCAGCATTGGTTCGGCGGCCTCGGCAAGGATGCCTTCATCCACCGCAGCTGGATGAAGAACAACGGCCTGCTCGACGACGCTTTCGACGGCCGCCCGGTGATCGGCATCTGCAATACATTTTCCGAATTCACGCCCTGCCATGTGCATTTTCGCGGACTGATCGAGCACATCAAGGCCGGCGTGCTGGAGGCCGGTGGCCTGCCGCTGGAGTTCCCGGTGTTCTCCTGCGGCGAATCCAATCTGCGGCCGACGGCGATGCTGTTCCGCAATCTCGCATCGATGGATGTCGAGGAAGCGATCCGCGGCAACCCGATGGACGGTGTCGTGCTGATGGCCGGTTGCGACAAGACCACGCCGTCGCTGGTCATGGGCGCGGCTTCCTGCGACCTGCCGGCGATCGTCATCTCCGGCGGTCCGATGCTCAACGGCCGTTTCCAGGGTCGCGAGATCGGCTCCGGCACCGATGTCTGGAAATTCTCGGAGGATGTGCGTGCCGGCGTGATGAGCGAGCAGGATTTCGCCAATGCCGAGAGCGCCATGTCGCGCTCGCCCGGCCACTGCATGACAATGGGCACGGCTTCGACCATGGCCTCGATGGTCGAAGCGCTCGGCCTGGCACTGCCCGGCAATGCCGCCTATCCGGCGGTCGACGCGCGCCGCAGCCGCATCGCCCGTATGACAGGACGGCGCATCGTCGAAATGGTCAACGAGAATCTCTGCCCCTCGGCGATCCTCACGAAGCAGGCCTTCGCCAACGCCATCCGCGTCAATGGCGCTATCGGCGGCTCGACCAATGCGGTCGTGCATCTACTCGCCATCGCCGGCCGCGTCGGCACAGAGCTGACCCTGGATGACTGGGACCAGTATGGCCGCAACGTGCCGACCATCCTCGACCTGATGCCGTCGGGCCGCTTCCTGATGGAGGATTTCTGCTACGCCGGCGGCATTCCGGCTGTCATGAAAGAGATCGCCGACATGCTCGATCTCGATGCGCTGACCGTCACCGGCAAGAGCGTGCGTGAGAACATTGCGGATGCCCAGAACTACAATCCGGAGGTGATCCGCCCGCGCGACAAGGCGCTGACACCGCACGGCGGCATCGCGGTGTTGCGCGGCAATCTGGCACCCGACGGCGCCATCATCAAGCCGTCGGCCGCCTCGCCAAGCCTGATGAAGCATCGCGGCCGTGCCGTTGTCTTCGAGGACATCGACGACTACAAGGCGCGCATCGACGATCCCGCGCTGGATATCGACGAGACGTCGATCATGGTGCTGAAGAATTGTGGCCCCAAGGGCTATCCCGGGATGGCCGAGGTCGGCAACATGGCGTTGCCACAAAAGCTCCTGAAGCTGGGCGTCCGCGACGTGATCCGCATCTCCGACGCCCGCATGTCCGGCACCGCCTTCGGCACGGTCGTGCTGCATGCCGCGCCCGAGGCCGCTGTCGGTGGTCCGCTGGCGCTGGTCAGGAGTGGTGACGTCATCGAACTCGATGTCGAGGCGCGGAAGCTGCATCTCGACGTATCTGAGCAGGAACTCGCGAAACGGCGGATGTCCTGGGCTGCGCCGGAGCCGGCGATGCGCGGCGGCTATCAGGGTCTTTACACCGAGCATGTGTTGCAGGCGGATCGTGGCGCCGACCTCGATTTCCTCGTCGGTAGCCGCGGCCACGCCATTCCGCGCGAAAGCCATTGAGGGCGAACGGATGCCAAAGTTGCGGCCCGATGATTTCCACGGCATCCACGCCATTCTCTACGCGCTGTTCGACGGCCAGGAAAAACTCGACCGCGCGGCAATGCGCAGGCAGGTCGAGATCTGCCTGGCGAACGGCGTGCATGGCATGGCGGCACTTGGCCTTGCGACGGAAGTCGCCAAGCTGACCGAAGCCGAGCGTCGAACAATCATGGACTGGACAGCGGAGGACACCGCCGGCAAGGTGCCGCTCGCCTTCACCATCTTCGGCGCGTCGGTGGCCGAGCAGGTCGCTCAGGTACGCCACGCCGAAAGCGTCGGCGCCGACTGGGTGATCCTGCAGCCGCCGCCTGGGGGATCCTACGGGGCGCCGGAGTACATACGCTTCTTCGGCCGTGTCGCCGATACGACCGACCTGCCCGTGGCGATCCAGAATGCGCCGGCTTTTTTCGGCCGTGGTCTGACATCGGATGAAATCCGCGACCTCGTCACGCAGCATCCCAACATAAGGTTGATCAAGGGCGAAGGCCCGGTCACCGACATTGCCGGACTAATCGAGCGCACCGAGGGGCGGACACCCGTCTTCAACGGGCGTGGCGGTCTGGAACTGATCGACAATTTCCGCATCGGCTGCCGCGGCATGATCCTGGCGCCGGATTGTATCGACCATGCCGTGCGCGCCTATGAGGCGTTTCGCGCCGGCAATGAAGTCGCAGCCGAGGCCGAATATGCCAAAATGCTGCCGGCAGCGGTCTTCGTCATGCAAGGCATCGAGAATCTGATCTGCTACGGGAAGCGGCTGTTCGGCGCCCGCGCCGGCATCGCCATACAGGACCGGGCGCCAGCGATGCGGCCCAATGAGACTGGCCTCGCAATGGTCCAGCGCTTCGCCGACAGTCTGGGGCGATTGCAGGGATAGAGCCAGTTCTCGATGCGGCCGTCACCGCCTCACCGCCGCGCCGACCTCATCGAAGAGGTCCTTGCCCATTCCGGTGAACTGTGATCCCTGTCCCGGCAACATGAAGACGCGCATCGCATTCCTCCGCTCATGGATCGTCATCGGGCCGCGATCGGCGCGGCGGATTTGCCTGGAACAATCGTGATGTCGTCACCCGTGCCAGGCCGGCTCCGGCCATGAAAGAAAGCGATCCACGACGCGGCCAGGTCGATCTGTGGTACGTGCAGCTCGACGACTTCGGCGTGGATGACCAAGCCGCCTGCCTGCGGCTTCTGAGCGGACCCGAACGCGATCGGCACGACGCCTTCAAGTCCGAACCGGCCCGGCTTCAGCATCTCGCGGTGCGCGGCCTGGTCAGGACCACCCTGTCGCGCTATCGCGCTGTCGCCCCGGAACACTGGCGCTTTGACACCAATCGGTATGGCCGCCCCTTCATCGACGACACCTTGGGCGTCAGCAGCCTCCACTTCAGCCTGTCTCACACCCATGGCCTGGTGGCCTGCGCGGTTGCCACTTTCGCGGAGATCGGCGTCGACGTCGAGCCTTGCGACCGCGATGTCGGTCTCGCCGAACTGGCGCCGGCGGTATTTTCGCCCTGGGAACGCGCGCGCTTCGAGGCGATGAGCGGGCAGGCGAGACAGGATTTCTTTTTCACTCTGTGGACGCTCAAGGAAGCCTATGTGAAAGCGCGCGGCATTGGCCTCTCCTTGCCGGTGAAGAAGGTTGAGCTCGACCTGCAGGTCTCTCCGCCCATTGCCCATTTCGGCGACGAGATCGATGACGATGCCTCGCGTTGGGCGTTCCGCAGCCTGCATCTGACGGACCGGCACATTGTCGGCATCGCGGCCGCAGTGCCCGATGGCGAACTCGAGATCGTGCCGAGGCGGACACGCGCCATCAATCCGCCTTTGCATGTCTGATCGATCCAGTGCGGCCGGCTTCAGCCGAGAAGCTCGGCGGCGACTTCGAGCGTGTTGCGGAACGACGTTTCGAGATGGTGCTCCATCGCCTGCGCGGCGCCCTCGGCGTCGTGGCGCCTCAGCGCATCGAGAATGGCCCCGTGCTGCTCGATCGTCTGTTCGCCATAGCCGGGCTTCGGGATGACGAGGGTGCGGCCTCGATCCATCTGCGCCTTGGAGATGTCGACGGCGCGCCAGATTCCCGGCAGGCCGCAGATCTCGGCGATGGTGCGGTGGAAGACGTCGTCGAGTTGGATCGCGGTGGCATATCTGCCGCGCGATATGGCGAGCCGGTGCGCCGCCATGTTGTCCTCCAGAAGTTCGCCGGCTGATGGCGTGAATTTGACGGCCGCGCGCCTGGCGCTTTCCATTTCCAGGGCGCGGCGGATGACATAGGCTTCCTCCAGGTCGACGCGGTTGATCGGGGCGACATAGGTGCCGGTCTGCGCCAGGATCGTGACGAGGCCCTCGTCACTGATGCGCTTGACCGCTTCGCGCACCGGTGTGCGCGAGACGCCGAGGGCTTCGGCGATGGCCACCTCGTTGATCACTTCCCCCGGCTTCATCTGACCGACGACGATCAGGGTGCGGATCTGGTGATAAATCTGATCGCGCAACGGAAGCGTCCGATTGAGCGTCGAAGGATCCAGGTCCATGGCAAATCCACGTCTTCGTTCACCAGAAGTGATCAGACTATATTGGAATGCCGCGTGTTCGATAGGCCGGCCCCGGGAACATTCAGGAGAAATCGAGCTGGACCTTCAGGGTCCGCTGCGGTTCTCTGTCGATCAGGTCGAAGGCCGCCTTGGCGTCCGCCGCGGCAAAGACCTGGGTGATCATCGCTTCCGGCTCGAGGCACTTGTTCGCCAGCCATTCCACCACCTTGGGCAGCAGTTGACGGTTGAGGCGCGAGCCGACGACAGTCAGTTCCTTGCGCACCACCTCTTGCTGGCTGAGGCTGGACGGTGTCGCCGAGAAGCCCAGCAGACCGATGCGGCCGGCCGGGCTGGCGATGCGGCATGCCTCGTCGAGAAGCGCCGGCACACCGGCGCCGTCGATGATCACCGTCGGGCCAAGGCCGTCATTTTCATCCCGCACGGCGTCCGCGACCGGCTGGCTTGGCGAATGGATCGCCGTATCCGCGCCAAAGCCCGACGCGCGCTCGAGGCGGGCCTCGTCGATATCGGCCACGATGCAGCGCGCGCCAAGCAGCTTGGCCACCTGCAGCACGGTGACGCCGACGGTGCCAGCGCCGTAGACCAGCACCGTGTCCTGCGGCCCGCAGCCGGTTCTGTCCAGCACATTGGCGGCGATCGAGAACGGTTCGGCGAGTGCCGCCAGGCCGAACGGCATATCGGCGGGAACGGCAACGACGTTGCGGGCCGGCACGGCGACAAGATCGCGGAAGCCACCGTCACGATGAACGCCCATGACCTCGAGATTGGCGCAGACATTCGGCCGCCCGACGCGGCAGGGATAGCAATGGCCGCATGAGACTACGGGATCGACCACGACATGGTCGCCCGCGCGCACCGAGGAAACGCCCGCGCCGAGCGCGGTGACGACGCCGGCAAACTCATGACCGATGATGCGCGGATAGACGGCAAACGGGTTCGATCCGTGCAGTATATGCATGTCCGACCCGCAGATGCCGGCGCGCTGCACGCGCACGACCACTTCTCCGGCTTCAGGCTGTGGCACGGTGCCAGTCTGAACGGCGAGTGCCCCCGGTTTGCGGACGACGATATCAACCACGGCAGCTCACCTTTTCAGGACCTTGAGACGAGGGCGACAGCGCGCAGTGGCGACCCCGATCCGCCCTCGATCGCCAGCGGCAAGGTGACCAGGAAGCAGGTGGGCGGCAGCAGGCCGAGATTGGCGAAATTCTCGCCGACCAGAATATCCGCGCCGAGCAGGATATTGTGGGCGGGAAAATCGCTGGAGCCGAAGCGGTCGATCGACAGGCAATCGGTGCCGACGATGCGTACACGGCGCTCGACCAGCAGCAGGCTAGCCTCGCGCGACAGGCCCGGCCAGTCCTCGAGCACCCGGTGGCCTTGCTCCGGATCGCTCCAGAACCGGTCCCAGCCGAAGTGGAAGAACACGGCGTCGCCAGGTGCGATCGCGCCGTGTTGGGTCTCAAAATCGCGGATTGCCTCCGGCCCGAGCGCCGTGGCCGGCGCTGTGTCGCGGGCGTCGATCGTCACCATGCGGCCGAAGAAGCGCTCGACCGGAACGTCGGCGATCGACCGTCCGCCGGGGACGAAATGCAGCGGCGCGTCGAAATGCGTGCCGGTATGCTCGCTCATGCAAAGCGCGTGATTGCAGGCGACGTCGCCGCGATCGAACGCTTCGACCACTTCCTGGCAGTAATGCGGATGCGTCGGCCAGACCGCCATGCCGGCGCGCATGCGGTGGGTGAGGTCTACATAATCGAGGTCATCGTCAAACAGCATTGTGGATCCATCCATCCTCAGGCGGCGCTTCGCCGCGGCACGATCGCCACGATGAGGATGATCAGCACGCCCGTCAAAAGAAAGCGCACGCCGGCCTCGATGCGAAACGTGTTCAGCATCGTGGCCATCAGGTTGAAGAACAGTGCCGCGCCCCAGATGCCGATCGCGTTGGCCTGCCCGCCCGCGACGCTGGTGCCGCCAAGCACCACGACCGCGATCGATTCCATCAGATAGGCGTCGCCCATGTTGAGCGCGGCGCCGCCGGTGAAGCCCGACAGCAGGAACCCAGCCAGCGCCGCTGCCGTGCCGCACAGCACATAGGCCGCCAGCCGCACCCGCCCGACCTCCACGCCCGCCAGCTTCGCGGCCGGTTCGCTCTGTCCGCTTGCCAGCAGATGGCGGCCCCAGACGCTGCGTTGCAGGATGAGCGCTGTCAACAGCGTCAGCACCATGACGGCGATCGGCATGAACTGGATGCCCGCGACTCGCCACGAGGTGAACCAGGACAGCATGGCCGGCGGCTTCAGGGTGGCCTCGCCGCCGAGATTGAAGGCGAACGATTGGAAGACGAAGCTCCAGGCCAGCGTCGCGATGATCGGCGGCAGCCGCAATGCCTTGATGGCAAGGAAATTGAGCGCGCCGGCGACCGCGCCGACCGCTAGCGCCACCAGCAATCCGGGCAGGATCATCGCATCATTGCCGTTCATCACCGCCATCGACACATAGGCAGCGAGCGTCAGCACCGACGGCACGGAAAGATCGATGTTGCCTGGCCCCGAAGCGACGACCAGCATCTGTCCGGTGCCGACGACGACGCTGAAGGCGCCAAAGGCCAGGGCCGCGGAAATCGTGGCGCCTGCGCTGCCCCAGCCGGAATAAGCGGTGGTCGCCAGCCACATCGCCAGCGCCACGATGAAGCCATAGGTCCAGGGTGCGAGGAACAGCCGGCGCTGGATCATGAAACCCGCTCCGCCAAGAGGACGCGGCCGGCCAGCACCAGGAACAGGATCACGCCTTGCGCGCCGATCTGCCAGGTCGGCGGCACCGCGAGAAAGGAGAGCAGTGATCCCGCCAGCGACAGGGTGAGCGCGCCGATGACCGTTCCCACCGGCGACACGATACCGCCGGTGAAGGTGCCGCCGCCGAGGATGACCGCGCCGACACCCAGCAATGTGTAGGCAGGCGCGACATTGGGATCGCCGGAAGTGGTAAGGCCGGTCAGCGTAATTCCGGCCAGGCAGGCGAGAAGCCCGGCGCCGGCATAGGTGGCGACGCGAAGGCCGACGATCGACCACCCGGCGCGCTCGACCGCGCGTGGGTTGGCGCCAGCGCCACGCAGCACCGCGCCATAGGACGAACGTGTGATGACAAGGTGCCCGATGGCCGCGGCGAAGGCAGCCAGCCACACCGGCAACGGTAGCAAAGGCGGTTGCCAGCTCATGAAGCCGATGAGCCAGTCCGGCGCTGTGCCGCCAGGCGCCGGAAGCAGCAGGATCGCGCTGCCAAGCCAGATGAAGGACATGCCGAGTGTCACGATGATCGAGGGCAGCTGCCGGACATGGATCAGCAGGCCGAAGCCGGCATAGGCCGCGATCGTCACCAGGTAGATCAGCATCGCGAGCGCCGGAAAATCCCCGAGATAGAGCGCCGTGACGCAGGTGATCAGGCCGACAAAGGCGCCGTTGGACAGGTCGATGTCGCCCAGCATGATGACCATCATCTGCGCCAGCGCGGCGAACACCAGCGGCACGGCGAGCTTGAACAGCAGCGTGAAGCCGAAATAGCTCATCGCCGCCGGGCGGATCCAGAAGATGACGGCCAGCATCACCAGCAGCGCCACCGCCGGCAGGCCGATCTGCACGGCGCCGCCAAGCCATGCCGGCCGGGCAGGGCGGCGGGAGGAGAGGGCCGCGTCAGCCATGCGCGCCTCCGAAAGACGCCTGCAGGATACGGGCCGGTTCGATGTCGTTGCCGTCGAGCTGCACCTCCGCCCGGCCTTCGCGGAAGACGTAGAGCCGGTCGCAATTGCTCAGTTCCTCGAGTTCGGTCGTGTACCAGACGAAGCAGCGCCCGTTCTCGGCTTCGCTCCGGATCAGCTGGTAGACCTCATGCTTGGTGCCGACATCGACGCCGCGCATCGGGTCGTCGAGGAAGATCACCCGCGCGTCGGACGCCAGCGCGCGGGCGAACAGCACCTTCTGCTGGTTGCCGCCGCTCAGGCTGAGGATAGGCGTGTCGATGGAAGGCGCCTTGACCTTAAGCCGCGTCGACCATGTCTGGGCCAGGTCGCGGGCGGCTCGGGTCGAGATCAGCCCGTTTCGCCGCAATGCCTTGAGGCTGCGGATGGTCAGGTTTTCCGCGATCGACCACAGGGTGAAGACGCCCTCGCCTTGCCGGTCGCCGGCCACATAGGCGACGGGCGTGGCCGGGCCGCTCCGGCGGTTCTTTCTGCGCGCAGCCGAAAACAGCGCCCGCAGCCGCTCGCGCTGGCCGTGGCCGTCAAGGCCGGCAAAGCCGATGATCTCGCCCGCCGCCGCCTGGATCGACAGGTCGTCGCCACCGTTCCCGGGATGATCGACGATCAGCGGCTTTCCCGACGCGGCGATCTTGCGGCTGGAGCGGTCGCGTGGCGCCTCGATACTGCCCATCAGTTCGACCAGCGCGGCGCGCGTCAGCCCGGCCGTCGGGCGCGCGGCCACCACTTTGCCGTCGACCATGACCACGGCCCGGTCGCAGACCGCGAGGATCTCGTTGAGGCGGTGGGTGATCAGGATGCAGGCGATGCCGCGCGCCGCCGCGCGCCGGATATGGTCGAGCAGCTGTTGCGTGGCCTCATGGCCGAGCGCCGATGTCGGTTCGTCGAGGATGACGCAACGCACCGGCGTGTCGGTTTCCGAGAAGGCACGCGCGATCTCCACCATCTGCCTTGGGCCGATCGCCAGATCGGCCACCCGGGTCTCGGGGTCGATGCCGTGGCCCGGGAAAATCTCGTCCAATGTTTTCCGGATCACCGTACGTGCGCGCTTGCGCCAGCCGAAGCCGCGCAAGGGGCGATGAACGATGCGCGTGTTTTCGGCCAGCGAAAGATTGGCGCACAGCGACAATTCCTGGAAGACGCAGCGCAGTCCACAGGTCTGGGCGGCGAACGCGCTCCACTTGCCGACCGGCATGCCATCGAGGTCGAAGGCGCCGCTGCTTCGCTCGACGGTACCGGCAAGCACGTTCATCAGCGTCGATTTGCCGGCTCCATTGTGGCCGACGAGGCCGACGACCTCGCCGGGCAGGATGCGGAAGTCGACACCGCCCAAAGCATGCACTGCGCCGTAGCTCTTGCGGACGTCACGCACCGCCAGATAGGGGCGCGCGGCGTCCGCCGAGGCGACATGCTGGTCGGACGTCGCGGCGCTGTTCAAGGCTCAGGCTCTCATTTGGGGGCGGGAACGCCCGGCAGCGGCTTCTTGTTCACATTGGCGTCGATGATATCCGCCACCAGGGCCTGCGGATACTCGGCATTCACCACGCCGCCCTTCGGCACGGTGGCGAGCCAGGCGCCGAGGTCGGGCTGGTTGATCTGCAAGAGCGGCACCTCGACGAATTTTGGCACCTCCTTGCCGGCCAGGATCTGCTGCGCCACCCAGAAGGCCACCTGCGACACGCTGGGTGTGGCGCCGAGCGAGAAGGTCTCGTAGCCATTGGCGTCGTGTTCCTGCTTCCAGAGCCCGAGTTCGTCCTCGCGATTGCCCATGATGATGATCGGCAGCTTGCGGCCGGCATCCTTGAAGGCCATGGCGGCGCCATAGCCGTCGCCACCCTGGGTCAGCACCGCGTCGATCTGCGGCAGCGACGGCAGCACGCCCGACACTTCCTTCTGCGCAACGGTGGCCGTCCACTGGCCATAGACCTCGCCGACGGCCTTGTAGCTCGGATGCGCCTTCATCGCCTTTTCGACGCCTTCGTGAAGCCGCTTGTCGAAGCCGTCGCCGGCCATGCCGCGGATCTCGAACATGTTTGCCGGCTTGTCCCCCAGCTTGCTCTGGATATAGTCGAGTTCCGCCTTGGCGTAGGAATCGAGATCATAGTCGACCCGGTAGGCGCAAGGCTCGGTGACGCCGCTGGCGAAGGCGACCACGAGGATGCCGGCGTTGCAGGCATCCTTGACCGCACCGTTGAGCGCCGTGTCGGAGCCGGCCAGCACGATGATGGCGTTGTAGCCCTGCAGGATCAGGTTCTGGATCTGGGCCGCCTGTTCGGTGACCGAATTGTTGGAGCTGACGGCCGTGACCCCGGCGACCAATCCGTCCTTGACCGCTTGCGCCCCCATGGTCTCGAAGCTCTTGATCATCACCTGGCGGAAGGAATTTCCGGCATAGGAATTGCTGAACGCGATCTTCTTGCCGCTCGTATCCCCCTTGGCGATGCCGTCCTGCGCCCTGGCGCTGGTGCAAGCCAGCATCGCCGATGTGGCGAGCATGGCGCAAAGCATTGTCTTTCCATGTCGATTTTTCAGTGTCATTTCCGTCTCCTCCGGTTGACTGTCCCGCGGTCACTCCACCGCACGGTTCATGCACGCATAAGGCTCATTTCCCGCCGGTCTCCGGCACGATGCTGACAGAGTGGTCGGCGAAATCCGAATTGGGCAGCAGCGGATACCAGCCCGGTCGGCCGGGATCCCGGTCATAGGGGTAGCCGCCGAGCGAACGGTAGAGTTCGGCATAGGTCTGCAATTTGTCGCGGTCGAGCGTCACCCCGAGCCCCGGACCGTCGGGCACGGCAATGCAGCCCTTGGCGTAGCGCATCTTGCCGCCGACGATGACGTCGTCGGCGAGATGGTGATAGTGCGCGTCTGCGGTGAAGGTCAGGTTGGGCAGCACCGCGCCCAGATGCAGCATGGTGGCGAGCTGGATGCCGAGTTCGCCGGAAGAATGCACCGCGACCCCCAGCCCGAACGTGTCGCAGATCTGCGCCGCCTTCACGCAGGCCCGGATGCCGCCCCAGAACGTGGTGTCGAGCAGGATGACGTCGACGGCCGGGTCGCGCACATTTGTCGCCAACTGCTCGAAGTCGACGACGATGGTGTTGGTGGCGAGCGGAATGGCGAGCTTTTCCCGCAGCCGGCGCATCCCGGCAAACCCCCAGGTCGGGTCCTCGAAATAATCGTTGCGCAGGTCCGAGATGGCCTGGCCGAAGCGCAGCGCCTGTTCGACCGACAGCGCGGCATTGGGATCGTAGCGCAGCGTATCGTCGGGAAAGGCGGCCGCCAGCGCGCGGTAGCATTCGAGCTCGTAGTCGGGGTGGAACACGCCGGCCTTCAGCTTGTGGGCGGTGAAGCCGTGCTCGGCTTTCAGCGCCCTGGCATGCGCGACCAACTGGTCGATGGTGCGGACTTCACCTTCGCGCGTCCAGGCATCGGCATAGCGGAAGAAGAGATAGCTGGCGAAGCCGACCTCGTCGCGGACCTTGCCGCCGAGAAGCTGATAGACCGGCACATTGAGTTCCTTGCCGATAATGTCGAGGCAGGCGAATTCCAGCGCGGCATGCAGCTGTGTGCGGTTGTTGTAGAGCGACGCCGTCGGGTTGCAGATCGCATACCGCATGCGGTTGAGGTCGAAGGGATCGTGGCCGACCAGATAGGCTTTCAGCCCGGCGAAGGCCAACGCGGCACTTTCGCCGCCGCCACCCATCTCGCCGAGGCCGACAATCCCTTCGTCGGTCTCCACCTCGACGACCGTCCTGACGAACCGGCCCCAATGGGCGCCGTTGCTGTGCCTGAGCGGTGCCTGCAGCGGCACCGTCACCGTGGTCGCGCGGATATCCGTTATCTTCACCGCGCAGCCTCCCGAAGCACGAAACCGGCGCGCGATCAGCGGCGCCGACAGTCGATTTACAACTGGTATGGTACCATGTCAATTGCATTTGCGTGCATGCGTGCTAGGCGTTACAACGAAACGAATCCGTAGGAGAGGCCGAGGCTCTTGAACACCGAAGCGAAGTCCCGCGGTGCTGAGCCGCGCGCAACGGCGAAGCTTCTCGGCTCCGTCAACAACCGGGTGCCGATCTCGCCGCAGATCTACGAACTGCTGCGGCGCGCCATCACCACTCTGGCGATACTGCCGTCGGAAGGCCTGAGCGAAAAGGATCTCGCCCAACAGCTTGGCGTCAGTCGCACGCCGGTCCGGGAAGCCTTGATCCGTCTCGCCGACGAGGGCTTGATCGACATCTTGCCGCAGCGCGGAAGCTTCGTCGCCCCGATCCGGCTCGAGGATGTGGAAGAAGCGCAGTTCATCCGACAAGCTCTCGAGGTCTCCGTCGTATCCCGCCTGGCGAAAAAACCTTCGCCCGGCTTCCTCGAGACCGGACGGGCAAACCTGGCCCGCCAGAAGCTGGCCGTGGCCGGCAAGGACCGGGAACTGTTCCTGGAGCTTGACGAGGCGTTTCACCGCAATTTCTGCGAGGCGGCCGGGTTGCCGAAGAGCTGGCGCGTCATTCAGGTGGTCAAGCTGCAGATGGATCGCGTGCGCTATCTCAGCCTGCCGGAGCAGGGCCACCTTGAAACACTTCTGGCGCAGCACACCGCCATTCTCGATGCCATCGAACAGGGCCTGTCTGACGAGGCTGGCGCGCATATGGCCACCCATTTGCAGGAAGTGCTGCGCACCGTCCGGCGGCTAAGTGTCGAACGGCCCGATCTTTTCAGGAGTTGACCGCAACCCGCATCGGTTCGAGCGGGTGGAGAGAATTTCCAATTTCAGCGGCGGATTTGGAATAAACTAACTCTACAGAGTTTATAGAATAAGCAAAGTGCGCTGGCGATCTGGTTTTCCCGGACAGGACTCCGCCATGCCCGCCCCTCAGCGCCCGCTTTCAACCCCGTTTGGCACAGGCCGCCGCCGCATTGCGGGAGGCCAGTCATGACCAAGGATGTTCCCGAGCGCATCAAGGTTCTCTGGTTCCTGCCGACGCATGGCGATAGCCGTTATCTCGGCACGACCGAAGGCGGCAGGGCCGTCGACCTGCCCTATCTGACACAGGTGGCTAAGGCCGCCGACACGCTGGGCTATTACGGCGTGCTGCTGCCGACCGGCCGCGCCTGCGAGGATTCCTGGGTGATCGCCTCCGCGCTCGCCCCGCTGACCGAGCGGCTGCGTTTCCTCGTCGCCGTGCGGCCGGGCCTGCAGTCGCCGACGCTTGCCGCGCGCAT
The DNA here is from genome assembly GCF_056403815.1 of Mesorhizobium sp. P2_E9. NCBI lineage: Bacteria > Pseudomonadati > Pseudomonadota > Alphaproteobacteria > Hyphomicrobiales > Phyllobacteriaceae > Mesorhizobium > Mesorhizobium sp. P2_E9. The sequence continues at coordinate 53,829 of NZ_JBFUET010000007.1, read as the reverse complement.
GACAGCGACGCTCGACCGCATCTCCAACGGCCGCCTGCTGATCAATGTCGTCACTGGCGGCGATCCCTTGGAGAACAAGGGCGACGGCATCTTCCTCTCGCATGCCGAGCGCTACGAGGTGACGCAGGAATTCCTGCAGATCTACAAGCGCGTGCTGAGCGGCGAGACGGTCGAGCACCAGGGCAAGCATTTCCACATCGAGGACGGCAGGCTGCTGTTCCCACCGGTGCAGACGCCCTATCCGCCGCTCTATTTCGGCGGCTCGTCGGATGTCGGATCGGTGGTGGCGGCGCAGGAGATCGACAAATACCTGACCTGGGGCGAACCGCCCGCCGATGTTGAGCGCAAGCTGGACGCGGTGCGCGAACTGGCCGAGAAGGCCGGCCGCAAACTCTCCTTCGGCATTCGCCTGCATGTCATCGCGCGCGAAACGACCGAGCAGGCCTGGGCAGCGGCCGACAGCCTGATCAGCCGGCTCGACGACGCGACGATCGCCTCGGCCCAGAAAGTCTTTGCCCGTATGGATTCGGTCGGCCAGGCGCGGATGAGCGCGCTGCATGGCGGCAGCCGCGACAAGCTCGAAATCGCACCCAACCTCTGGGCCGGCGTCGGCCTGGTGCGCGGCGGTGCGGGCACGGCCCTTGTCGGCGATCCGGACACGGTCGCGGAGCGCATCGACGAGTACCGGCGCCTCGGCATCGACACCTTCATCCTGTCCGGCTACCCGCATCTCGAAGAGGCCTACCGCTTCGGCGAGCTGGTGCTGCCGAAACTGCCGACCGATCATCCGGTCAAAGCCGCCGGCACGTCGGTCAACACCGGACCGTTCGGCGAGACCATCGCCGGCGACCACCGGCCGAAGACGCTCGCCAGCGCCTCGTGAACGCGCTGCCTCCGGCCCGCCGCTTGCGCGTCGCCATCATCGGCGGCGGCTTTTCCGGCGCTGCCCTGGCCTGGCATCTGGCGCAGGCGCATCGCCCGGAGCACCTGTCGGTTTCCGTGATCGAGCCGCGCGCGGCGCTCGGCGGTGGCCTGGCCTATTCCAGTGAGGAGCCATCGCACCGGGTCAATGTCCCGGCTGTCAGAATGAGCATGGTTCCCGACGACCCGCAGCATTTTGCCCGCTGGTTGGCCGGCAGCGGTGAACTCGAACACGACCCGGATGCGCTCTGGAGGAATGGCGACGTCTATCCGCGTCGCCGTGTGTTCGGCCGCTATGTCGCCGAGCACCTTGCGCCTCATCTCGAGACCGGCGCTATCCGCCACGTCCAAGGTCAGGCCACGCGGGTGATACGCGAAACCAATGGCGCCGGCTGGACCGTGCAGACGTCGGCCGGGCCTGTCGCCGCCGACATCGTCATTCTGGCGGCGACGCATCCTCAGCCTGGAATTCCCAATGCGCTGGAGTCACTTGCCGAAGCGCCGGGCTTCATCGCCGATCCATACGCCGCGTCGGCACTTGCCGGCATCGGTTCGGACGCCTCGGTGCTGATCGTCGGCTCCGGGCTGAGCTCGGCCGACATGGTGGCCGAGCTTGATCGCCGTGGCCATCGCGGCCGCATCCTGGCGCTGTCGCGCCGCGGGCTGCGCTCGCGCGGCCATCCCGATGTCAGGGGCGAACCGTTTGGCGATTTTGCCTCGGCGCCGGCCACATCGGCGCTTGGCCTGCTGAAGACCATCCGCGCCACGCTTGCCGCTGCGCGCGCGGCCAATGTCAACTGGCAGTCGGTTTTCGATCGGCTGCGCCTGCAGGGGCCGGTGCTATGGGCTGCCCTTGCTCCATCAGAACGGGCAAGGCTGGTCCGCCAGCTGCGTGTGTTCTGGGATGTCCATCGCTTCAGGATCGCACCGCAAATTGCTGCCGTGCTCGAACGCCGCCAGAGCGCTGGAACGTTCGACACCATCGCCGCCAGGCTTGTCGCGTCGAATGATGAGGGCGAGAGCCTGGCGGTCAGCTTTCAACGGCGCGGGCAGACACGGATCGAGACGGCCCGCTTCGATGCCGTCATCAACACGACAGGACCGGCTCATGGCCAGGCGCTACAGCTCAATCCGGCGTTACGCTCCCTGGCTGAGGCTGGGCTGATCAGGGTTGACGCCTACGGGCTCGGCATCGCGACCAGTCTGGATAGCCGTGCCATCGGCCGGGATGACAGGTCGGTCGCCGGGCTTTTCGTCGCCGGTCCGCTGGCGCGAGGCACCTTCGGCGAACTCATGGGCCTGCCGGAGGTTGCTTGTCATGCCCAGATGGTCGCGGCCGCGATTGCAAGGCTGGTCAACAAGTTCCCATCCGCAGAGGCGGCTGGCGCCAATGGCGGCGACGTTGCGGTCGCGCGCTGACAGGTGAATGCCGGCCTGGCCGGGCAAAATTGGTATTTCCGTCTTCAGAAGGCGCCAAAAACGGAAAATCCTACTTTGTATATATAATCAGTAGACATAATAAATGTTGGCGAAATCCGGCTGCGGCTGGACCGATCAACCACACGGCCTGAATGGGAGACAATTCATGGCACACGCAGGAACCGACGCGGTCAAGTTCGCCTACTGGGTGCCGAATGTTTCGGGCGGCCTGGTGATTTCCAACATCGAGCAGCGCACCAACCATTCGGCCGAATATAATCGCAAGCTGGCGCAGATCGCCGAGAAGGCCGGCTTCGACTATGCGCTCAGCCAGATCCGTTTCACCGCCGGCTACGGCGCCGACGAACAGCACGAATCGGTGGCCTTCAGCCATGACCTGCTGGCGGCCACCACGACGCTGAAGGTGATCGCGGCGATCCTGCCCGGGCCGTGGAATCCGGCGCTGGCGGCCAAGCAGCTCGCCACCATCAGCTATCTGACCAATGGTCGCGTCGCCATCAACCTCGTCTCCGGCTGGTTCCGTGGCGAGTTCCACGCCATCGGCGAGCACTGGCTCGACCATGACGAGCGCTATCGTCGCTCGGAGGAATTCATCCGTGCGCTGCGCGGAATCTGGACGGAAGACAGCTTCACCTTCCGCGGCGATTTCTACCGCTTCAACGAATACTCTTTGAAGCCGAAACCGCCGCAGGTGCCTGAAGTCTTCCAGGGCGGTTCGTCGCGCGCCGCACGCGACATGGCATCGCGTGTTTCGGACTGTTACTTCACCAATGGCAACACGCCGGCCGAAATCGCCAAACAGGTCGACGACCTCAAATCCAAGGCCAAAGCCAACCATCATTCCGTCAAGGTCGGCGTCAACGCCTTCGCCATCGTCCGCGAAACCGAGGAAGAGGCCAAGGCGGTGCTTGCCGAGATCATCGGCAAGGCCAATCCCGAAGCGGTCAATGCCTTTGGCCATGAGGTCAAGAATGCCGGCAAGGCCTCGCCAGAGGGCGAGGGCAATTGGGCGAAATCCTCCTTCGAGGATCTGGTCCAGTATAATGACGGCTTCCGCTCGAACCTGATCGGCACGCCGAGGCAGGTCGCCGAGCGTGTCGTCGATCTGAAGCGCGCCGGCGCCGATCTCATCCTGCTCGGCTTCCTGCACTTCCAGGAAGAGGTCGAATATTTCGGCAAGCACGTCATCCCGCTCGTTCGCGAGCTGGAAGACGCCGAACAGGCGGCATCGCTGGCAGCGGAATAGTCATTTTCAAAAAAGGCAGGCCGGGCACTCCGGCCTGCAACCGATGAAGGTTCCAGGCGCTCGATCCATCGAGCGTCAACGAGGTTTTGCGCGCCTGCTGAAGCAATCGAGGACGATTGGAATGCCGTTGGCCAGTTATGCCCTTGGAATGATGGAGGCCTCGGTCTATGCGCCGGAAGTCTTCGCGCGTGGCTTGCCGTCGGCAGTCCGTCCCGCGCGGCCGTCCGAAGGCAGCGCCGAGCCGACGGGGGCTGTCACAGCCGCCGCTGCTCCGCTGCTCTCACTGCAAGGTATCGGCCTGTCGTTCGGCGGCGTCGTCGCACTCGCCGATGTCGACCTGTCGGTTCTATCAGGCGAAATCCGCGCCATCATCGGCCCCAACGGCGCCGGCAAGAGTTCGCTGATCAATGTTATCAGCGGCGTCTACCGGCCGGACCGTGGCCATGTCCAACTCGACGGCATCAGCTATGCCCAGGTGCCGACACAGCGGCTGGCGCATCTCGGCGTCGCCAGGACCTTTCAGAACCTTGCTCTGTTCAAGGGTCTCAGCGTCCTCGACGATGTCGCGTCCGGCCTCGCTTACAAGGTCCGCTCCAATTTTGCCGGCCAGGTGCTCAGCATCGGCCGCTCTCGCGGCGAGCAGCGCGACTCGCTAAGCCGCGCCGATCAGATTCTCGAATTCCTCGATCTCACCGCCGTCCGCGACCGTCTTGTCGGCACACTGCCCTATGGGCTGCAGAAGCGTGTCGAACTGGCCCGCGCTCTCGTCGCCCAGCCGCGCCTTCTTCTGCTCGACGAGCCAATGGCCGGCATGACCGCAAGCGAGAAGAACGAGATGGCGGGTTTCGTACGTGCAGCGCGCGACCGTTTCGCCACGACCGTCGTGTTGATCGAGCATGATGTCGGCGTCGTCATGGGCCTGTCCGATCGCATCGCCGTTCTCGACTATGGCCGCAAGATCGCCGACGCCACACCAGACGAAGTCCGCAACGACCAGCGCGTCATCGACGCCTATCTCGGCGTCGCCTCCGACAATGAGGATGGGGCAGGCATATGATCGCCGATTTCGACTACCAGTTCTTCATCGAAGTGCTCGTCGGCGGCCTGCTCTCCGGCGTCATGTACTCGCTGGTCGCGATCGGCTTCGTGCTGATCTACAAGACCTCGGGCGTGCTCAATTTCGCGCAGGGTGCGATGCTGCTGTTCGCCGCACTCACCTTCGTCAGCCTCGTAGAGCGCGGCATTCCGTTCGCGCTGGCGCTGGTCATCACCTTCGCCATCATGGTGGCGATGGGTGTCGCCATCGAACGCACGGTGCTCAGGCCGCTGACCAACAAGCCGCCGATCACTCTGTTCATGGCGACGCTCGGCCTGTCCTACATCATCGAGGGCGCCGCCCAGCTGATCTGGGGCACGCAGGTCCACGGCCTCGACCTCGGCATCGAGGACGTGCCGCTGGAAATCGGCGGCGTGCTGATCAGCCAGTTCGACATTTTCGCCGCGGTGGTGGCCGCCGGCATGGTTCTCCTTTTGTCGCTGTTCTTCCGCTACACTCGCATCGGCCTCTCCTTCCGCGCTGTCGCCGACGATCAGTTCGCAGCACTCGCGGTTGGGCTGCGGCTGCCGCTGATCTGGGGCACTGTCTGGGCCGCCGCCGGGCTCGTCGCCCTTGTCGCCGGGGTGCTCTGGGGCGCTCGTCTCGGCGTACAGTTCTCGCTGTCGCTGGTGGTGCTCAAGGCACTGCCGGTGCTGGTGCTCGGCGGCTTCGATTCCATCCTTGGCGCCATTGTCGGCGGGCTCTTGATCGGCGCCAGTGAGAAGCTCGCCGAGGTCTATATCGGCGACTATTTCGGCGGCGGCATCGAGAGCTGGTTCGCCTATGTCGTCGCGCTCGTCTTCCTCTTGATCCGTCCCTCCGGCCTGTTCGGTCAGAAGCTTGTGGAAAGGGTCTGAGCCATGGCCGCGATCACAAGCGATTTCTCCGCCGCGCCGGTGTTGCCGAAGTGGCTCGTGCCCGTGCTGCTGCTCGCCTTCGCCTATGGCGTCATCCCGCTCATCGGCTCGAGCTATCTGTTCGAGGCCATCCTGCTGCCGTTCCTGGCACTCAGCCTCGCCGGCGTGGGCTTGAACATCCTGACCGGCTATGCCGGCCAGGTTTCGCTGGGCAGCGCTGCCTTCATGGCGGCGGGCGCCTTCGCCGCCTACAATTTCAACCTGCGCGTCGAGGGCCTGCCGCTGATCGGCAGCATCTTTCTGGCCGGCATTGTCGCCGCCGCGATCGGCATCGTCTTCGGCCTGCCCAGCCTGCGGCTGAAGGGTTTTTATCTCGCGGTTTCGACGCTCGCCGCGCAGTTCTTCGTGCAATGGGCGCTGACCAAGTTCAGCTGGTTCTCCAACGACTCGGCGTCCGGCGTCATCGACGCGCCGAAGCTGTCGATAGCCGGATTCGCCTTCGACGGCGCTGTCGGCCGCTATCTCTTCGCGCTCACCATCGTCAGCATCCTCACCTTCCTCGCCTATCGGCTGGTATCGTCGCAGACCGGGCGCAATTTCATCGCCATCCGCGACAATGAGACCGCAGCCCGCATCATCGGCATTCCGGTGCTGAAGACCAAGCTTCTGGCCTTCGCCATCTCGTCCTTCATCATCGGCGTCGCCGGCGTCATCTGGGCCTTCGCGTATCTGAGAACCGTCGAGCCCGACGGCTTCGATCTCGACCGCTCGTTCCAGATCCTGTTCATCATCATCATCGGCGGCCTGGCCTCAATCCGTGGCGCCTTCTTCGGCGCCGCTCTGATCGTCGTCTTTCCGCTCGCCCTGTCTCGCCTCGGCGGCATCCTGCTCGGCGATGTCTTTGACTCGGGCGTGCTCGACATGAGCCAGCGCATTGTGCTGGGCGCCCTCATCATCCTGTTTCTGATCCTGGAACCCGACGGGCTGGTTGCCCTGTGGGACAGGGTTCGAAGACGGCTCCTGTTCGCCTGGCAGTCGACCTGAGCCCCGCATTCGCATTTGAAAATGAACCAGAGGCCGAACCAAGACGGCCCATACCGGGAGTACCCTGACAATGACCTTCCTCAGCACCATCAAGGCGGCGGCGCTGTCCGCGGCGATGATCGTGTCGGTGGCCTTGCCCGCCGCCCACGCCGACGAACAATATTTCCCACTGCAAAGCTATCGCGTCGGACCCTACGCGGCCGGCGGCACCGGCTTCTTCGGCGGCTTCATCGATTACCTCAACCTCATCAACATCCGCGACGGCGGCGTCAACGGCGTCAAGCTGACCTGGGACGAGTGCGAGACCCAGTACGAGGTCGAGCGCGGCGTCGAATGCTATGAGCGGCAGAAGAGCCATGCCGCTGCTGCCGCCTGGAACCCGCTCTCGGTCGGCATCGCCTATGCCATGATCGACCGCATCTCCGCCGACAAGGTGCCGCTGATCACGGTCAACCACGGCCGCACCGACTCCACCGACGGGCGCGTTTTCCCTTACGTTTTCCCGCTGCTGCTCAACCCCTACAGCGAGACCTCGGGCATCGTGAATTACATCGCCTCGAAGGAAGGCGGCATCGACAAGCTCAAGGGCAAGAAGATCGTCGTGCTCTATCACGGCTCGCCCTATGGCAAGGAGACCATCCCGATCTATGAATTGCTGGCGCAGAAATACGGCTTCACCGTGCAGCAGATCGAAGTGCCGCATCCCGGCAACGAGCAGCAGTCGCAGTGGCTGACCATCCGCCGCGCCAAGCCGGACTTCGTCGTCCTGCGCGGCTGGGGCGTGATGAACCCGGTGGCGCTGAAGACTGCGGTTAAGGTCGGCTATCCCGTCGACCACATCGTCGGCAATGTCTGGTCGAACTCGGAAGAGGATGTCATCCCGGCCGGCGACGCCGCCAAGGGCTACACCGCCATCACCACCCAGGCTTCCGGCAACTCCTATCCGGTGGTGCAGGAGATCGTGAAGACCGTCTACGGCGCCGGCAAGGGCAACCTTGAAGACAAGTCGCGCATCGGCTCGGTCTACCACAATCTCGGCATCGTCAACGGCATCCTCAATGTCGAGGCGATCCGCGTCGCGCAGGAGAAGTTCGGTCATCGCACGCTGACCGGCGACGAGGTCCGCTGGGGCTTCGAACATCTCAAGCTTGATCTGGCCAAGGTCGAGGCGCTCGGCGCCAAGGACCTGTTCCACTCGATCAATGTCAGCTGGGACAATCACGAAGGCGAAGGCTACGTGACCTTCCAGCAGTGGGACGGCAAGAAGTGGAACGTCGTCTCCGACTGGATCGCGCCGGACTGGGCGCTGCTGCGGCCGATCATCGAGAAGTCCGCAGAGGCCTATGCCGCCGAGAAGGGCATCAAGCTGCGCACCGCCGACGATGCCAACGCCGTGACCACCAACTGATCAGTCAATGCCGGGCGCCGCGGATCGGTTTCCGCGGCGCCCGGCTTCTTACGGTTCCTCGAACCGCGAAAGAAGAGCCCATGCCGGACAATGACGTCATCCTTGCGGTGGACACGATCCATGCCACCTACAACCACGCCATCACGGCGCTGCATGGCGTCTCCTTCGAGATACGGCGCGGCGAGATCCTGGCGCTGCTCGGCGCCAACGGCGCCGGCAAGACCACCACGCTGAAGGCCGTCTCCAACCTGCTGCCGGCCGAGCGTGGCCAGGTCAACGCCGGCACCATCCGATATGATGGCTCGGATGTCTCGCGCCACAAGCCCGGTGACCTCGTGCGCGCCGGCCTGGTGCCGGTGCTCGAGGGCCGCCACTGCTTCAAGAGCCTCACCGTCGAGGAAAACCTAGTCGCCGGCGGCATCGGCCGCAGCGGCCGCCGGGCCGAGATCAATGCGGACCTCGAACGTATCTACGGCTATTTCCCGCGGCTCAGGGAAAAGCGCCGGACACTGTCCGGCCTGACCTCCGGCGGCGAACAGCAGATGACGGCGATCGGCCGGGCGCTGATGTCGCGGCCGCGCCTGCTGGTCCTCGACGAACCGTCAATGGGGTTGGCTCCGCTGATCGTCCAGGACATTTTCCAGACGCTGAGAAAACTCAACCGCGAGACCGGCCTGTCGATTCTGGTCGCCGAGCAGAATTCGGCGGTTGCTCTGCGATATGCCGACCACGCGACCGTGCTCGAAAACGGCGTCTCCGTTCTCTCCGGCGCGGCTGCCGATCTTCGCCAGCGCGAGGACGTGCGCGCCTTCTATCTCGGTCAATCGACCACCGGCCAACAGGGATCGGCGGCTGCCAAACCAGCCCATCTCCATGCCGTTGCCTGACATCAGATATCAAGGAGCAGTGAAATGACCGTCTCGACCGTCAAGACAGACCACGCTTCCGCCGCTGTGCCGCCGGTCGCAAGGCCGTCGGCGCCAGCTCACATCATCAGGGATGACGCCGAAGCGATTGCGGTCGCTCATGCGCTCGCCGCCGAATTCGTCAAGGATTCCTCCAAGCGCGACCGCGAGCGCATCTGGCCAGTCGCGGAGCTCGACGCCTTCTCGCAAAGCGGCCTGTGGTCGATCAATGTGCCCAACGCATTCGGCGGGCCGGAAGTGTCCTACGTGACGCTGGCCAAGGTGGTCGAGATCATCTCGGCTGCGGATTCCTCCATCGGCCAGATCGCCCAGAACCATCTCGGCGTCATCGCCGCGATCCGCACCGTGTCGGATGCGGACCAGCAGAAACTGCTGTTTGCCGAAGCGCTGAAGGGCACGCGGTTCGGCAATGCTTTCTCCGAGTTCGGTTCCAAGCGCGCCGCCGATTTCGAGACCCGTTTCACCGATGCCGGCGACCATGTCGTCGTCAACGGCCGCAAATTCTATTCCTCCGGCGCGCTGCTCGCCCATCTGGTGCCGATCGTGGCGCTCGATGACGAGGGCCGTGCCTGGTATGCGATCGCCGACCGTGGTGCGCCGGGCCTGACCGTCATCGACGACTGGTCGAGCTTCGGCCAGCGCACGACTTTGTCCGGTACCGTCATCATCGACAACGTCAAGGTGCCGAAGACGCATCTGGTGCCTGGCTACAAGGGCTATGACAAACCGACCGCCGACGGCGCCATCTTCCAGATCATCCAGGTGGCCGTGGACACCGGCATCGCCCAGGCGGCGATCGACGAAACGGTTCACTTCGTCAGGACCAGAAGCCGCGCCTGGATCGACAGCGGCGTCGACAATGCCTGGGACGATCCCTACACCATCCAGGCGGTCGGCGACCTGACGCTGCGCCTGCACGCCGCGCAGGCGCTGCTCGAAAAGGCAGGCTTGGCAATCGACAAGGCTGTGGCCGAGCCGACGGCGGAGACGGTGGCGCATGCGCAGATCGTCACCGCCGAGGCAAAAATCCTGTCGACAGAGATCGCCATCGCCGCGACCAACAAGCTGTTCGAGCTGGCCGGCACACGCTCGACGCTGGCCGAGCACAATCTCGACAGGCATTGGCGCAATGCCCGCACCCACACGCTGCACGATCCGGTACGCTGGAAGTACTCGATCCTCGGCAAATACTTCCTCAACGGCGAAAATCCGCCGCTGCACGCCTGGAGCTGATTTCCCACCGGCGGGCGGCCCGCCCTTCAAGATTTCGACCATCATGACCAAAGAGAGCCCAGTCACCATGTCAAACCCAACAGTCGTCGGCTTTTCCGGCAACATCACCCGGCCGTCGAAGACGCGAGCCTTCGTCGAACTGGTCACCAGGGACATCGCCGCCCGCCACGGCCTGTCGGCTGTTGCCTACGACATCGAGGATGTCGGCCCATCGCTGGGCACGGCACGGTGGGCGCGCGACCTCGACAGCCAGGCTCAACCGATCCTGGCCCAGATCTTCGCCGCGGATGTGCTGGTGGTCGGTTCGCCGACCTACAAGGGCAGCTACACCGGCCTGTTCAAGCACTTCTTCGACCTGATCGATCCGGCCGCGTTGCGGGGCAAGCCCATCCTGCTCACCGCGACCGGCGGCGGCGAGCGTCATGCCTTGATCGTCGAACACCAGCTGCGGCCGCTGTTCGGGTTCTTCGAGGCCTTCACGCTGCCGACCGCCGTCTACGCCACCGACAAGGATTTCACCGACGGCGTGCTGCGCTCCGAGGCGATCCTGAAGCGCGCGGCGCAGGCGGTGGACGAGGTCGGCTTCGTGCTGGCCAATCGCTCGTCGGGCAGGGTCGCCGCCGAGTAGCAGCCGAAAACGGATTTCACGGATCGAAATCCGCCCGGGCGGCACCCTCGCTTACGTGCAATTTACGACCGCCCGCTTAAAACGTTCCTGTCTGATTCGTCCGGGACAGGAACACGATGAGCAAAGCCCTCACGACCTTCGCACTCGTCGCTGTGCTGACCGCCTTGCTCATGGCGCTGAGCCTTGCTGTAGCCAGGCACGGCTATCCCTATGGCGCGATCGGCGTCAGGCGCCTCGACGGCATTGCCGACGCCGGAACCTTCATTCCGCTTGCGGCGGTCTTTTTCTTCAGCGCGCTGCTGATGATGATCCTGCCGATCCGCGCGGCCAGCATCGTGCTGACCCATGCCGCCGACGCGATCTTCTGGACGGTGATCGTGCTGTTTGCCACCATTGTCGGCGGCCTTCTGGCGCGGTGGGCCTTCGGTCAGGGCAGCGCGTTGTTCGCGTTGCTGAACTGGCGGTTCCTGTTTGCCGTGGCGGTGGTCGGTTGCCACTTCGTCATGAACGAATTGCGCCGCAACGTGTTGTTGCGCAGCCTGTTCTTTGTAATCTTCGCCGCCGCGACACTGGCCTGCCTGTTCTGGTCCTTCACGCTCTGAGCGCGCCGGCTAGACTTTTTGTTTAACGCAATTCCGGACGGAAAACCGTTTACACTTGTCCTGGAATTGCACTAGTTTCCGGCCGCGATGTGACCGGCAGCCTGCTCCATCCACATCCAGAGATAGGCTGCCAGGCCGCGGTCGACATGGACGCGCAGCCTGTCTTTATGACGATAGACGATGGCACTGATGCCGGCGAAGGAAAGTGCCGCACTAGCGCTTGGCTGCCTGGGATCGAGCGTCGTTCCACGCGCGATAAGAGCATCGAGCGCGGGGCCTTCGACCTCGAACACCTGCAGCCCGGCGCTGATCTCCGTCACCGCAAAACCCTCCGCGTGCCAACCCGTAGCGATGACGAGGGGAGTGTTCGACACGATGAGCAGCCGGTCACGCGCCAGCCGCGCCGCATAGCGGTCGCCCTGCGCCGCGCCAAAAGCGCCTACGCCGTCGCCGTGCATGCCCGATGTCTTCGCCCACGCGTCGAGGCTACCACTGACCAACATCTGGCTGAGGCTAGGGACGACACGCAACGCGAGGCCTGATGTCGTGATATTGGCAGCCTGCCAATCCGGTGCGACAGACCATTTTTCCGCGAGATCACGCATGCAGCCGGTCTCCTGCCGGGTCGAAGGCGCAAGGCGCGGCAATCGTCGCCTTGCTGACCTTGCCGAGATGCTGGATTTCGATCGTCTCGCCGTGGCGCGAAGCACCACGCTCGATCAGGCCAAGCGCCACCGGCCGGCCAAGCGTCGGGCTCTGGTAGCTCGACGTGACAAAGCCCTGGCTGTGCAGCCTGCCATCGACCCGTCGGATGCCGTGCGCGCCCGTTGGCAAGGGTGCTTCGCCCTGCGGCACCGTCAGCCCGACAAGCTGCATGCGGTTGTTTCGCGAAGCCTCCTCGGTAAACAGCGAACGGCGGCCGACATATTCGGTCTGGCGTTTGGTGCGGGGTCCGTCGCTGCCGAGATCATGCGGCAGCGTGGTGCCGTCTGTGTCCTTGCCGATGACGATAAAGCCTTTCTCGGCACGCAGGATCATCAGCGCTTCGAGGCCGATGACAACGGCATCAAGCGCCTGGCCGGCCTGGCGCAGATGCGCCCACAACGGCTCGGCGCGATCGGCGCGAATGGAGATTTCATAACTCCTGTCGCCGGTGAAGCTGACGCGGGCGATGCGGACCCCGTCACCGCCATAGCTGCCGTGGCCGATCGCCATATGCGGCAGGTCGGCATCGTCGAGCGAGAGGCCAAGATCGACTGTTTCGAGCAGCTTCCGGGCATTCGGTCCGGAGACAGTCAGCGTCGCCATGTCCGCTGTGGCGTTGTGGATATAGACCGCGTCGCGGCCAAAGCGGTCCTGGCGCCATTCCTCCAGCCGCGCGTGCACCGCGGCGACATGCGAGGATGAGCACGAGACGACGAAGCGATGCTCGTCCAGCCGCACCAGCACGCCGTCATCGAAGACCACGCCGTTCTCCGACAGCATGAAGCCGTAGCGGCAGCGGCCCGGCTTCAGCGTCGACATGGTGTTGTAGTAGAGGAAATCGACGAACGCGGCCGCCTTCGGGCCCACCACCTCGATCTTGCCGAGCGTCGAACCGTCGAACAGCGCCACCGACTGGCGCGCGCGCAACGCCTCGTCCTGGATGGCGCGATCCGCATCGGCGTCGCGACCGCCATAGTGGGCAGGCCGCAGCCAGCCGCCATATTCCTGGAACACCGCGCCGCTGGCACGGTGGATAGTCTCCAGCGGCAGCCGCCGCACAGGCGCCATCAATTCGCCGACGCGCGTGCCGGCAAAGCTTGCCAGCGGCACCGGCGTGAACGGCGGGCGATAAGTGGTGGTGCCGACCTCCGGCACGGTGCGGCCGGTAATCCCGGCCATCAGCGCCAGGCCCGGCAGGTTGGAGGTCTTGCCCTGGTCAGTCGCCATGCCGAGCGTGGTGTAGCGCTTGAGATGCTCGACCGAGACGAAGTTCTCGCGCGCTGCCAGCTCGACGTCCTTCACGGTCACATCGTTCTGGTAGTCGATCCAGATGCGCCCTTTCGAGCCGGGCACTGGCCACGCCGCTGTTATGCCGCTCGTTGCCTCCGGCCCGGTGCTGCGCGGCATCGCCGCTTTCGTTTGACCAATAGATGCAACGGCGTTGCCGGCACCTGCGAACACCTCCGACAAGGAAACCGCACCGCCTGCGGCGCCAGCAACAGCAATGCCATCGACCGGATCGCCCGGCAGGAAGGCGGCGCGTGCCTCGCTCCAGGCGAGTTTGCCCTTGGCTTGGCCGAAGAGGTGGATGGTCGATGTCCAACCGCCCGAGACCAGCACGCAATCGGCATCGAGCCTGGTGCCGTCGTCCAGCGTCACGCCCTCGACGCGCAGTTTGCCGCTGGCGGACGCGAGAGCACGCCCGTTGATCAACCGCACCTTGGCTGGCGTGGTCGGCATGCCGTCGCGCCTGATGTCGACAAGCTTGACGTCGGCGCCCGCCTCGGCCAGCGCTGCGGCTGCTTCATAGGCGCTGTCATTGTTGGTGGCGACGACGATGCGCCGGCCGACCAGCACCGCATGGCGCCTGAGATAGGCAAGTGCGGCATCCGCCGACAGGATGCCGGGCAGGTCATTGTTGGCGAAGGGCAGCGGCCGCTCGATGGCGCCGGTCGCCAGCACGATATGGCGTGGCCTGACCCGCCACAGCGTGTCGCGCCGGCCATCGAAATGACGCTGGTTCAGCCCGACCAGATTGTGGTCGTAGATGCCGAAGGCGGTGGTCGAGGGCAGGATCAGGTGACCGCCCGTGCTAAGCTCCGCAACCGTCTCCTCTATCCAGACGGCCGCCGGCTTGCCGTCGATCTCGCTGGCGCGGTGGCCGAGCGATCCGCCCGGTTTCTGTTGGTCGTCGACCAGGGTGACGGACAGACCCGCGCTAGCCGCCAACCTTGCCGCCGCCAGTCCAGCCGGCCCGGCTCCAATCACCAGCACATCGCAATGATGGTTGATCTGGTCTGATGTGCCCGACGAGGTCCAATTCGCATCGACCTTGCCCAGTCCCGCCATGGCGCGGATGCGTTGCTCGAACATGTGCCAGTCCGGCCACATGAAGGTCTTGTAGTAGAAGGCGGCTGGAATGAAGCGCGCAAAACGGTCGAGGAAGGCGTTGCGGTCGGCCAGCGCATTGGGCGTCGCATTGACGCTTTTCGCCACCAGCCCGTCGCGTGCCGGCTCGGTCGTGGCGCGCGTGTTCGGCGTCGCCTGGGGGCCGCCGACATCGACCAGCGCATTCGGCTCTTCGACGCCGGCGCCCCAGATGCCACGCGGCCGGTGATATTTGAAACTGCGGCCGACGACCGCGATGTCATTGGCCAGCAGCGCCGAGGCGATGGTGTCACCGGCAAAGCCGTCCACGGTCGCGCCGTCGAAACTGAAGCGGATCGGCCGCGAGCGGTCGATGGTGCTGCCGCCTGTGGTGAGACGCGAGGCGGTCACGCCGCGTGCTCCCCGCCAAGGGCTGCCGAGGACAGCACCTTGTGGGTGACGGTGTCACGCTCCATGACGAAGAACTCGCCGCAGTTCATGTGCACCCAGATTTCGCGCGCCGTGCCCTTCTGATTGCCGCGCAGGTAGAGATATCCGGCCCAGCGCTCGATCGGAACATCGACGCCATCCGGCCTGGCATTGCCGGCATCGCCGCCATAGTGGAATTCGGTCTCGTCGCGTGGGCCGCAGAACGGACAAGGGAAAAGCTGCATCAGAAACCTCAGTGCGCGATGCCGGAGCCGGCCGCTTCGTCGATCAGTCGCCCGCTGGCAAAGCGATCCAAATCGAAGGGACGGCTGATGTCGTTGTGCTTGCCGGTCGCCAGCAGGTTTGCCAGCAGCGTGCCGCCGGCGGGAATGGCCTTGAAGCCACCTGTGCCCCAGCCGCAGTTGAGGAACAAATTGGGCAATGGCGAGGGACCGATGATCGGCGAGGAGTCCGGCACGACGTCGACAATGCCGGCCCACTGCCGCATCAGCTTCAGCTGGCCGAAGATCGGGAACATTTCCAACAGGCCGGCGATCACGGCCTCCAGCGTCGGCAAATTGCCGCGCTGCGCGTATGAAGGAATACGGTCCAACCCCCCGCCAATGACGATCTCGCCCTTGTCCGACTGGCTGACATAGACGCCGCAGCCCGGCGACAGCACCACCGTATCGAGGATCGGTTTGACCGGCTCTGACACGCAGGCCTGCAGCGCATAGGAATTGATCGGCAGCCCGAATCCGGCCTTGGCCGCCAGCACCGAGGAATGCCCGGCCACCGCCATGCCGATGCGGTCCGCGCGGATGGCGCCACGGCTCGTCTGGACGCCACGGCAGCGGCCGCCCTCGACGATGAAATCGGTGATCTCGCAATTCTGGATGATGTCGACGCCGAGCCGGCTCGCCGCCCGCGCATAACCCCAGGCGACCGCGTCATGGCGCGCCGTGCCGGCGCGGCCCTGCCAGATGCCGCCGAACACCGGGAAACGCGCATCCGGGGAGAAATTGTAAATCGGCGCCACGCGGCGCACATCCTCGGGTGAAAACAGCTCAGCATCGATGCCGTTGATCTGCATGGCATTGACGGTGCGCGCGCCGATCTCCATTTCGGCGGTCGAGTGGCAAAGATTGACCATGCCGCGCTGCGACAGCATGACGTTGTAGTTCAACTCTTTCGAAAGCCCCTCGTAGAGCCGGTGCGCCAGCCCATAGAGCTCGACGCTTTCCGGGTAGTAGTAGTTGGAGCGCACCACGGTGGTGTTGCGGCCGGTGTTGCCGCCGCCGATCCAGCCTTTTTCCAGCACGGCCACTCTGGCGATGCCGTGGTTCTTCGCCAGGTAATAGGCCGTGGCCAGCCCGTGGCCGCCGCCGCCGATGACGATCGCGTCGTAAGACGGCTTCGGCTCGGGCGAGCGCCAGGCCTGCTTCCAGCCGGCCTGGCCAGCCAGGCCCTCCTTGAACAGTGACAGGGCGGAATAGCGTCTGGTCATGGTGTGCCGGACAGGCCTGTTTCTGGGGAGCAAGCGTGGATCATGGCATGGTCTTCCGCAGGGATGGCAGCGGTTCTTTCGGTCATGCCCGCATCGCCTTGCCCAGTGGATCGTAGGGCGACGAAGCGATGACGCGCGCACCTCTTTCGACGCCGACGATGTGGGTTGTCAACTCGGTATCGATACTGGCCGCATCACGATCGACCAGCGCCATGGCGAGGCTCTTGCGGACCGTGTGGCCATAGCCGCCAGAGGTGACGAAGCCGGCAAGCTTGCCCTTGCTCCAGACCGGCTCGTAGCCGCTGGCGTCGGCATCCCCGGCGTCGATTTCGAGCGTCACCAGCGTTCGCCTGGCATCGGCCTTCTGCTCTTTCAGCGCCGCCTCACGGCCGATGAAGTCACCCTTGTCGAAAGCAATCCAGCGGTCCATGCCGGTTTCACCAGGCGTGTAGTCCTGCGTGAACTCGCGCGACCAGATGCCAAAACTCTTTTCGAGCCGCAGCGAATTGACGGCGCCGAAGCCGTATTCGGTGATGCCAAGGTCGCTGCCTGCCGAAAGCAGCGCGCGGCGCAGCCCAGCATGCTCGTTGGCCTGGCAATGGATCTCGTAGCCGAGCTCGCCGATGACCGACAGCCGCCCGACCTTGGCCCGCACCAGGCCGACATCCAGCGTCTTGCAGGCGAGGAAGCCGAAGGCCTGGTGCGAGATATCCTGATGCGTCAGTCGTTCGAGCAGATGGCGCGCATTGGGGCCGGCCAGCGAAAAGCCGACGATCGCGTCGGAAATGTCGCGCACGGTGACGCCGTCGGCGAGATGCTGTTCGAACCAGCGCATGTGCCATTGCCGCAGATAGTACGAACCCATGATCCACCAGGTGCCGTCGCCCCAGTTGAAAACGGTGAGGTCGCCCTTGAGCTTGCCGTTCTCGCCCAGCATCGGCGCGAGTTTCGCGCGACCGGGCTTCGGCAGCGCACAGGCGAGCAACCGGTCGAGCCAGGCTTCCGCTTGCGGCCCGGCGGCCTCGTAGCGCGAGAAGGCGGTGATATCGAGCAGACCGACGCCTTCGCGCACCTCGCGGCATTCCCGGGCGACGATGTCGATGGCGTTGGAGCGCTTCAGTGTCGGCGTTTCGACAAAGCCCTGCGGCGCGAAATAAAGCGGCACTTCCATGCCCCAGGAATTGCCCCAGCGCGCGCCGGCGGCATCCATGGCGTCATGCGCGCCGGCCGTCTTCAAGGGCCGTCCCGCCGCCAATTGCTCGTTGGGATAGCTCATGACGAAGCGGCGCGAATAGAACTGCCCGGTCGTTTGCTTGATGTATTCGCGGTTGGAGGCGAAATCGCCGTAGCGGGCGATGTCCATGCCGTAGACGTCCGCTTCCGGCTCGCCATGGATCATCCATTCGGCCAGCGACTTGCCGACACCGCCGCCTTGCAGGAAGCCGGCCATGACGCCGCAGGCCACCCAGTAATTGGGAACGCCGCGCACCGGGCCGACCAGCGGATTGCCGTCCGGCGAGAAGGTGAAGGCGCCGTTCACCCAGCGCTTGATGCCGGCCGTCTCCAGGCAGGGGTAACGGCTGAAGCCGAGCGCAAGTTCGTTGGCGATGCGGTCGGTGTCCTCCTGGATCAGCTCGATGCCGTAGTTCCACGGCGCACCGTCCATGTTCCAGTGCTTGTGATTGATTTCGTAGATGCCGAGCAGCAGGCCCTTCTGCTCCTGGCGCATATAGGTGAAGCCTTCGAGGTCGACGATCAGCGGCAGTTCCCGGTCGAGCGCCTGGATTTCGGGCAGAGCCTCGGTGACGAGGTAGTGATGCTCCATCGGCGACACCGGCAGGTCGATGCCGGCCATCCGGCCGACCTGCTTGGCCCACAACCCGCCGGCATTGACGACATGCTCGGCAATGACCGTGCCTTTCTCGGTGACCACGTCCCAGCTGCCGTCGGCGCGGCGGTTGAGCTCCAGCACGCGGTTGTGCTCGATGATATCGGCGCCGCGTTTCCTCGCCGCCTTGGCATAGGCGTGCACGACGCCCGACGGATCGATATGGCCCTCGCGCGCGGCATAGAGGCCGCCCAGCATGCCGTCGGTGTTGAGGATCGGGCAGCGCTGCTTGATTTCGTCGACGCCGACCAGATGGACATCGTCGATGCCCATGGTCTGGAAGATGCGATAGGAAGCCTTCAGCCATTCCCAGCGCTCCGGTGCCGAGGCGACCGAGATGCCACCGGTCATATGCATGCCGATATTCTGGCCCGATTCTGTCTCGACCTCCGACAGCAGGTCGATCGTATAGGCCTGCAGCGCGGCGATGTTGGGGTCGGCGTTCAGCGCATGGAAGCCGCCGGCCGCATGCCAGCTCGACCCCGCGGTCAGCACCTCGCGTTCGATCAGCGCGACGTCGCTCCAGCCGAATTTCGCCAGGTGATAGAGCACCGAGGCCCCAACCACGCCGCCGCCGATAACGATCGCCCTGTATTGCGATTTCATCCTGTCGCACTCCGTCAGGTCATGACGGCGCACCCTAACGGCATTGTACATATGTGTCTAGTGCGTTGCAGAGTCGACCAAGAGCAGGCTGGCGTGCTGGTCAAGGGAGGGGCGCCCTAGGTATGTCGTCAGGAAGCTGTCGGGCCAGGCGGCCGATGGCCGCGTCTATCGCTTGCCGGAAAGCGTCTTCTCGACATAGCGGGCGAAGTCCTCGACATCTTCCGCCGGAGGCTCCTGGCCGGTGAAGCTGCGCAGATAGGAGGCGACCTGAGCCAGGCGGGTGCTCATCGGCTCGTTGAGTTCGAGCGAGTAATAGCCGATCTGCATGAAATAGAGCACGCGCGCCCGCACGAACGCATCTTCTTCCTCATAGCCATGGCGCATGTACATGTCGCGTATGGCATTGACGCGCTCCTCGTCGGCCTCGTCGAGTGCACGCCGGATTGCGGGCGAGCGACGGGCCCAGGCCCTGATCGCGAAGTCCAGCCGGGGATCGAACAGCCTCTCGTCGACCCAGCATTCGAAAATGCTCATCACGCCCCGAATGACCGTGGCGGACGGCCGCGAGGCGCGTTCGACGATGAACCTGGTGTTGGTTTGCCGCCAATAGTCCAGCAACTGGTCGAGCAGATCCTGGCGGCTCTTGAAATACCAGTAGAAGCTGGAGCGCGAGACGTCGAGCTGCTGGCCAAGCGTCAGCACGCGGACGCGTTCGACACCATCCGAGATCAGTGTTTCAAGCGCCAGCTTCAGCCAGTCTTCGCGAGTGGCTTTGATGTTCCCGGTGGTGCCGGCACGCTGAATCGTCGTTTCTAGTGCTGCCATCGCCACGACGCATGACACGCCGCATCAGGCAAATCAAGGCTGTG
This sequence comes from Mesorhizobium sp. P2_E9, assembly GCF_056403815.1. Lineage (NCBI taxonomy): Bacteria > Pseudomonadati > Pseudomonadota > Alphaproteobacteria > Hyphomicrobiales > Phyllobacteriaceae > Mesorhizobium > Mesorhizobium sp. P2_E9. The sequence continues at coordinate 34,057 of NZ_JBFUET010000007.1, read as the reverse complement.
TACATGTCTGTACAGGGCAATTCGTTTGGGCCTGGATTGCGCCCCGTGGAAATTAGCCGGGTTGCTATCGATGGGGCGCTGGCGCCACCGCACGATCGGCGTAACGGCAGGCCTGGGGATTTTTGTCGCGGCTACTCGGTCAGTGCGTGCTTTCCCGCAAGGCATTTGTCTGGCAAATACCAATTCAGACAGATGCCGCCGCGCGGCCAACCAACAGGAAAGACCAGGACATGGCGCAGTTTCGAAAGAACCTCATCGATGGCGAGTGGGTCGGCGACGCCGGGTCCCGCAACATCAACCCCTCGGATACAGGCGACGTCGTCGGCGAATATGCCTCGGCGGGGGTCGAACAGGCCAAGCAGGCCATCGCGGCGGCCAAGGCGGCGTTTCCGGCATGGTCGCGCTCCGGTCCGCTGGCGCGCCACGCGGTGCTGAAGAAGGCATCCGACGAGATCATGGCGCGCAAGGACGAGATCGGCCGCAATCTGGCGCGCGAGGAAGGCAAGACGCTGGCCGAGGGCATCGGCGAAACCATTCGCGCCGCCCAGATATTCGATTTCTTTGCCGGCGAAACATTGCGTCTGACCGGAGAGATGGTGCCAAGCGTGAGGCCGGGTGTCGGCGTCGAGATCACGCGCGAGGCGGTCGGCGTGGTCGGCATCATCACGCCGTGGAATTTCCCCATCGCCATTCCGGCCTGGAAGATCGCGCCGGCGCTGGCGCACGGCAACACCATCGTCTTCAAGCCAGCGGAACTCGTTCCCGAGAGCGCCTGGTCGATCGTCGACATCCTGTACCGTGCCGGCCTGCCCAAGGGCGTGCTCAACCTGGTCATGGGCAAGGGTTCGGTGGTCGGCCAGGCGATGCTCGACAGCCCCGATGTCAATGCCATCACCTTCACCGGTTCGGTCGGCACGGGAAAACGTGTCGCCGCCGCAAGCGTCGAGCACATGCGCAAGTTCCAGCTCGAAATGGGCGGCAAGAACCCGCTGGTCGTGCTCGACGACGCCGATCTTGCGGTCGCCGTCGATTGCGCGCTCAACGGCGCCTTCTTCTCGACCGGCCAACGCTGCACGGCCTCGTCCAGGCTGATCGTGACCGACGGCATCCATGACCGTTTCGTAGATGCGCTGAAGGACCGCATGGGCAAACTGGTGATCGGCGATGCGCTCGACGCTCAGACCCAGATCGGGCCGGTCGTCGACGCGACACAGCTGAAGCAGGACGAGGACTATATCGCCATCGGCGTCAGGGAAGGCGCCACGCTTGCCTTCGGCGGTGAAAGGCTCGATCGCAAGACACCGGGCTTCTACCTCAGCCCGGCACTGCTGACCGAGGCCACCAATGCCATGCGCAGCTCGCGCGAGGAGATTTTTGGGCCCGTCGCCAGCGTCATCCGGGTCAAGGATTATGACGAGGCGCTTGCCGTCGCCAACGACACACCCTTCGGGCTGACCTCGGGCATCTGCACATCGAGCCTGAAGCACGCCACCCACTTCAAGCGCAATTCGGAGGCCGGCATGGTGATGGTCAATTTGCCGACGGCGGGCGTCGACTTCCACGTCCCCTTCGGCGGCCGCAAGGGCTCTAGCTTTGGCCCGCGCGAACAGGGCCGCTATGCCGCGGAGTTCTACACCACCGTCAAGACCGCCTATACATTTGCAGGCTGATCGGGCGCCGGCCCATCGGCCGGCGAGCTTTCACCGGGGAATCGGCACGAGGCAATGGCATTGCAGGACCTGACCTGGCTCAACCCGCCGCCGCATCACGCCATTGACGGCGATGCCGTCCACGTGGGCACCGGCAAGGAGACCGATTTCTGGCGCGAGACCTTCTACGGTTTCTGGCGCGACAACGGCCACTTCCTGCATCGGCCGGTCGAGGGCGACTTCACTGCCGAAGTCACCGTCAAGGGCGACTACAAGGTGCTCTATGACCAGGCCGGGCTGATGATCCGGCTGAGCGAGACGCACTGGATCAAGGCCGGCATCGAATACACCGACTGCCTCGCTTATGTCTCCGTCGTCGTCACCAACGACACATCGGACTGGTCGCTGGTCGCCATTCATGCCGATCCGAACGGCGTCAGCATCCGTCTGACCCGCCATGGCGAGGCGATCCGCGTCCAGTATCTCGATGCTTCGGACGGCCACTGGAAGCCGGTGCGGCTTGCCTATTTCCCGGTCTCGAAGACGGTCAATGTCGGCATGATGTGCTGCTCGCCGCAGCGCGAGGGTTTCGAGGTCACATTCTCCGGGTTTTCGGTCGGCCCGCCGATCTCACGGGAGTTGCACGACTGACGCCTGCCGTGCTCGACTGAATTCAAGCAGCACGGCCTGTACGGCAGGCCGTTTCACCAGGGGACGTGTAGGATCTCCAGCTTCGGCAAGCCGACCGGCCGGATGCCGAGATCGTTGGCGAGCATGCCAAAGGCTTCGGTCTCGATCAGGTCGCGGTAGGGGATTTCGGGGAAGCGAAGGCCGCCGCGATGCAGAGCGGCATCGACCAGCAGCATGGTCCCGCCGACCGCATCGAGGCCGATGATGTCGAGATGCCTGACATCGCTGAGATGATACCGGTTTGGCGTTTGCGCCGGAGGCTGGTGGAGCCCGCCGCGTATGTCCCGATAGTAGCGATAATCCTTGATCTGTCGTCTGATCACGAAGCTGTTGAGGTCGAAGCTGCCGCCGCCGGCGATCTTCACGCAGTTAGGCACCGCGATGCGATGTCCCGTGGCGATCAGCCGGTTCAGGGCATCGCCGGGAAAGCGCCAGACGTCGATATCGATCCATAGCGCCCAGTCGTCGTCTTCCTTCAAGCCGTGATCGATCAGGTAATTGCGCACCTTGGCAATCGCGCCGCGCCTTACGCGTTGCATGCGAGGCTTCGCCCGTTTTGCCCTGTCAAGCCTGGTGCCGACCTGTCTTTGCAGCAGGACGATGCCACGATATTTGCCGGCTAACCCTGTTGTCGCCGCCTGCAACCGCTCCCAGCTTCCGTCCTGGCTGTCGCCTTCGCAGAAGACCAGCTTGATCCTGTCCTTGGGGTAGTCGAGCCCGTCCAGCGCATCGAGAAAGGGTTGGATGAGGTCGGCGGCGTCGCGAAGCGGCACCAGAACGGCGATGTTCTGGCCTGAAGGCGGCGGTGCCGACAGAACCGCCTTGTCGACGCTGGCTTTCGCCACGGCCTCATCCAGATACGCGCCGCGCGTCAGCCGGTACCGGAGCCGATAGGCTCGGTTGCGCAGTTTGGTCGTCCATTTCGGCGGTGGCTGCGGGGTCCACCATGTGCCGGCCCAGTGATGGATCGAAAGCGCAGCCATATCGTGACTGGCCTCGCGCTCCGTACTGCCGGCCGAGGTCACCGGCGCGAACAGGCCGGAAGGGTGAATGGCGAAGGCCTCTTGATCGCTGTAACCGCGCTGCGCGGAGGTCAAAAGGCAAGGGCCGGTCGCGTCGAGCACGTCCTTGGCACCGGCGAGCCCCGGCATCATGGACAAAAGGTGCAGCCAGAATGGATGGCGGGGCGGGCTCGCGATTGTTCCGTTGAACAGGAGATAGGGCAGGCCCCGGAAATCCGCTTGGACGGCCGCATGCGATGCCGGCTCCTTGCACAGCACGACACGGGTCTCGTCCATGATCGGATCGAAGGCGGCGACGCATTCGCAGTCGATGTCGGCATAGACACCGCCAAAATGATGCAGGAGCATGTAGCGGGCGGCATCCGACCGCTGCACGCCATTCGTGTAGCTGCAGAACATCGGCAGGAAATCAGGGTAGTGCTCGGCCACGAATTCGAGCAGCATCCGGTCGCTCCAGAACATCACCGTCCAGTGCGGATTATGCCGCTTCCAGCTGTCGGCATAGACCTGGAAGCGTGCGGGAAGGGTGTCGCTCTTCCATGTCTGGTGCAGGATTGCTGGAATCATCCGGCGGCGCCGTTCAGTCCAAGCCCGTCACGAACGGCGTCGCGAATCGCTTGCGGGCCGAACCTTGCCCATACCGCCTGATGCGCGCAAAGCCGTTGCCGCGCCCTGCGTTCGGGATCGAGACAGAGTCCGATGGCCATCTCGGCAAGCGTCTCGTCAGTGTCAGACAGCAGCACCTCGTCGTCTTCGACCAGGTCCAGGCCCTCGGCAGCGATCGGCGTGGCGATCACCGGCACGCCCGTGGCCATTGCTTCCAGGATCTTGATGCGTGTGCCGCCCCCCGCCGTCAGCGGGACGATGGTGAGATGCGCGCTGGACAAGAGTGGCGCCACATCCACGGGATCTTCGATGAGCTCCACACCAGGCAATCTGGCCAGTGCCTGCACCTCGGGTGTCGGGGTGCGTCCAGCCAGCACGAGCCTTGCATCCGGCAGGGCGTTGCGGATGCGGGGCAATATGACACTGGCCAATCGCTGCGCGGCATCGACGTTCGGCGGATAGGCGAGATGGCCGATGAACACGATCACCGGAAAGCCGTTGCCGGTCGACGGCTCGGCAGGCAGGCGCGCGGGACCATCCCCGGCTTTCGGAATTCCGTTCGGAACCACGTCGATCGGGATCTTGTGTCGGGCAAGCGTCATCAGCTTCTGGCGATCCAGATTCGAGCAGACCCATACCCTGTCGACAAGGGACAGCGCTTTTCTTTCCAGGTACCTGACGCCGAATGCCGCCGCGGTTCGCTTGGCACTGAGACGCCTGATCTGTGCGGCCAGGTCGGACTCGACATTGTGCATATCGAGAATGAGCTGCTCCGCCAGCGGCCGCAGGGGCCGCAGCAGCTTGAACAGGCCGACACCCTCGACAATGATGGTGTCAGGGCGGAATTCACGGGCCAGCGTCTCAAGCCGCGTCAGGGCGGAACGCGGTATGCGGCTCTCCGCCCTTGAGCGCCACCAGCCGATCGAGGCCGTGCGTGGCTCTCCCGCGATCGACAGGCCCTCGACGCGGATTGACGGACCGGGAGCATTCCCTGCTATCTTCGGCTTCACCGAAACCAGGCAGACCGGTCCGAACCTGGCGGCCGCTTCGGCGTTGCGGTAGTTTCTCAGATCCGAACCCGAAGCCGGCGGAGAGGCCGGGTCTTGCGACACGATCAGCGTGCGCTTCTGGGCCGCCCGCTCGGGCAGGCCGACAGCCGGTTGCGCGCCTGTGCCGTTCAATGCGGACGCCTGGGGCGTTGTGCCAGGCAAGGGGCCCAATTCAGATGGCATTCGTAACGATTCCGTGATCACAAACATCGGCGCCACCTTGTTTAGCTGAACAAGGCTTTCGTCAAGCACTGTATCTTTTGAATACTTCCGCCCCGAGCCCTCGGCGGGCCGCAAGGCTCATCGCCTCGACCAAGCCAACCAGCGCGCCGCCAGGCGCCTGCGCAAGGAGGTGAACCGCGTCCGCCTGTAAGCGTCACCAGCCATCTTGATGCCTTGCGCCTGCGTCGGGAAGGGATGGATGACATCGGCCAGGGCATGCAATCCCATGCCCGACCGGATGGCGAGCGTCACCGCATTGATCATCTCGCCGGCATGGCTGGCGACGACTGTCGCCCCGAGGATACGGTCGGATCGCTCCCGGACATGGATCTTGACGAACCCTTCCTCCTCGCCGTCCATCACGGCACGGGCGACATCATGCATCAGCACCGTATAGGTCTTGACCGGAATGCCGTTACGGCGCGCCTCTATGGGATAGAGCCCGACATGGGCGATCTCCGGATCGGTGTAGGTGCACCAGGGAACGACGAGTTCACTGAGCCTTTCGCGCCCGCGAAACAGGGCATTGCGCACGACAATGCGCGCCGTTGCCTCGGCGGTATGGGTGAACTTGTATTCCAGGCACACATCGCCTGCCGCGTAGATGTGCGGATTTGTGGTTCTCAGATAGTCGTCCACCTTGATGCCGTTCGCGTCATACGCCACCCCGGCCTCCTCCAGGCCGAGACCCCTGACATTGGGCGAACGGCCGACGCCGGTGATGATCTCGTCGACGGAGATCGTCGTCGTGTCGCCGTCCCGCATCAGATCGGCGAGCTTCTTGCCGCCTTCCCTGCGCACCGCCACCACCTCGGTGTTCAGGCGCACTTCGACCCCCTCGCGCGCCAGCGCGTCAGACAGGATCTGCGCGGCGTCACGTTCCTCGCCCGGCAGGAACATTGGATCGCTCTGCGCCAGGATGACCTTCGCGCCGAGCAGACAAAAGGCCTGTGCGGTCTCGCAGCCGAGCGGCCCACCGCCTATGACCAGGAGCCGCGGCGGGCATTCCGTGAGGTTGAACATGCTCTCATTGTCGAGATAGCCGGCCTCGGCAAGTCCCGGAATGGCCGGCCCGCTCGGATGCGCGCCCGTTGCGGCCAGGGCTTTCTTGAAATGCAGCGTCTTGCCGGCGACCACCACTGTGTCTGGTTCGGCGAAGCGCGCTTCGCCGAAATAGAGGTGGATGCCTTCCGAAGCGATGGCCGCGGCCGAATCGGCGCGGCTGAGCCGCTGGCGGATCTGCCGCATCCGCATCATGGCTCGCTCGAAGTCGACGTGGAGACGCTCCGGCGTGTCGCCGCCGAAATTCTCGGCATCGCGCATGTCGGCATAGAGCCTGGCCGTGCGGATGATCGACTTCGACGGGACGCCGCCGACATTGACACAGGCGCCGCCGATCAGCCCGCGCTCGATCAGCGCGACCTTCGCGCCAACGCTCGCGGCGTCACGCGCCGCGGTCAGCCCGGCCGGCCCGGCGCCGATGATAACGAGATTGTACGGACCATCGGGGGTCGGGTTCTTCCAGTGCGGCGGATGCGCGGCCCGGATCAGCTCGACGTCGTTGCGGTCGACAGGGAAGGCGGGGGACTTCGCGCGGTCACGCGGCATCGCGGCCCCCTGCTGCGGGGTCCGGCTGCGACAGCCAGCCGCCGGTGAAGCCGGCTTTGCCCAGGCCGCGACGGATGTGAGGATTGGACCGCATCAGCTCCCAGATCAGGCGCGAGCGGTGGTTCTCGATCATCATCACCACGATGCCCTGGTCCAGCCCGTAATGGCCTTCCGACACCCAGCCGTTGCGGCCGAATTTTCGCCGGTTGGCCAAGGTCGGATTGAAGCCGCTCGGCAGGCGGAAATTGTCGATCACCTCCGGATAACGCCCACCGAGATGGCGTATGGCGGCGAGGCAGATGTCAGGCGCGAAAGGCAGCGACGCTGGATAGGACCATGGCGCGATCGTCCCGTCATCCGGCCCGAACGGCGCGCCGCGCGCCGCATAGCCGGAAAACCGGTGCCGCCGTCGCTCGACACTGGCGCGGAAGCTGCCTGGCCCGTCACCGGCGGAGAGCCCCCACAGGTTCTCGCCATAGCCGTCGAAGCCATAGGGGTTATGGCGGGCATAGTCGCGCTGCAGATAGGTCGAGCGGCGGCTGTTTTCGAAATAGTCCGAATTCTTCTCGCGCATGAAAGCGTCGCGGATGCCGGCGAAATCGATCCAGGCATGCGAGAACTGGTGCATGAACAACGGCCCGCCATAGAGCACGTCATGGCCGTAGATGTTTTCCCACTGGTAGGTCGCCGTCCAGGCTTCATAACTGTCGTCGGTGGTCGGGCCGTCGGGCGAGGCCATCGACAGCACGTAGAGGATGGTCGCTTCGTTGTAGCCCTCCCAGCCATAGTGCAGAAAACCGCTCTTCGGCTTCCAGCCTTGCCGCAAGGTCGGCGTGCTGCCTTGCGCCCATCGCCAGTCGACGCGCCGATAGAGCGCTTCGGCCAGTTGCCGGATTTCGGCTTCCTTCCCGTCCTCGCCGGAGAAATAGGCGCCGGCCACCAACATGCCGGCCATCAGCAAGGCGGTATCCACCATCGACAGCTCGCAGCGCCAGACGCGCAGGCCGGTGCGCATGTCGAGGAAGTGGTAGTAGAAACCCTTGTGGCCAGTGACCTCGTCACCACTGCCTTGCGGGCTGGCCGAGAAGAAACGCAGCGCCGCAAGCGTAAGCTCCACCGCCGCCGCGCGCGTCATCCAGCCGCGCTCGACGCCGATCGGATAACAGGAGAGCGCGAAACCGACGACGGCGATGCTGGCCGGTGAGTTCGGCCGCGACGTATCGGCGACCAGCCCGTTATCGGGGTTCACAGTCTCGAGGAAATAATCGAAGGCCGCGCGCTGGTAGCGGTCCAGAAGCTCGTCGTCGGACAGCGCGGCAAGATCTGCTTCAGGCAAACGATGCAAACTCCAGCCTGTCGGTCACAGCGTTCGTCGATCGCGCGGTGCCGGTATGGCGGCCATGGACCATCGCCCCCGCCAAAATGTCTCGTCGTGTCATGGCTTTCCTGCAAACCTTGTTGTGTCACCGCCCATTCAGACGTCAGCCACTATAAGCCTGTCCAGTTCCGATCGTTGCGTCGTCACGCGGAATTGTAGTCGCATACTCCAATGTGGGGATGTCTCGGCCGGGCTCAATAGGTAGCGCGGCCGCCGGAAACGTCGAAGACGGCGGCCGTCGTGAACGAACATTCTTCCGAGGCGATCCAGCAGATCAGCGCCGCCACCTCTTCGACCTCGCCGAAGCGTGCCATCGGTATCTTGGACAGCATGAAGTCGATGTGCTCCTGGCTCATCTGCTTGAAGATCGCGGTGCGCACGGCCGCCGGGGTCACGCAATTCACCGTCACCTTGGTCTTGGCCAGTTCCTTGCCGAGCGACTTGGTCAGGCCGATCACCGCCGCCTTCGACGTGCTGTAGGCGGAGGCATTGGGATTGCCTTCCTTGCCGGCGATGGAGGCAATGTTGACGATGCGGCCATAATTGCGCTCGAGCATGTGCGGCACCAGCGCCTTGTTGCAGTAGAAGACGCCGTTGATGTTGATGTCGATGACCTTCTGCCAATCCTCGGTCGAATAGGCCCATGTCGTCATGTTCGGCCCGGTGATCGCCGCGCTGGTGACCAGGATATCGACGCCGCCAAGGGCTTCGATCGTCCGTGCCGCGGCGCCTTCAACGCCGACGGCATCGGCGACGTCGATGGCAACACCGTGCAGGCCTGGGACGATAGCCTTTGCCTGTTCGATCTGGGCCGGATCGCGATCCCAGACGCTGACACGCCCGCCTTCCTCGACGATCCTCTGCGCGACCGCCAGGCCGATGCCCGAGGCTCCGCCAGTGATGACCGCCGACCGGCCGGCAAAGCGTCCCGCGAAGTTCATCGCCATCTGATCCTACCCCTGTCTATGTTGGCTGAAGCCGCCATCGGCGGAGACTGTGAGGTCATGGCCGGGCAAGTTCAAGCCGGCATACAGGCCGATCGTCTGGGCCAATGCCTGGCTCGGATCAGTCGGGATTTCCCTCGAGCTCTCGGCGCAGGGCCTCCACCATAGCTACCAGCGCCGGTCCGATTTCGGCATGCGCGCGTTGCTCGGTGATAATCTCGCCGATGCCGCCGCAAGTGATGGCGACCAGCGGCGAGCCATCGCGCGGGCGAAACGGCACGCCGACCGCATGGATATAGCTGTGCCAGGCGCCGAACGAAGTGACATAGCCCAGCCGCTCGTACTGGGCGATCGCGTCCTCGATGGCAGCCGGGATCATCGCCGCCTTGTCGGGCTCAGCCTCCTGCAGTGCACGCACAAGACTGGCGCGTTCTTCCGGCAGAAGTCCCGCCGCATAGGCCAGCCCCATCGAGGTCTTCCAGATCGGCAAGTAGGAGCCCGGATTGAGCCGCAGCGTCACCAGGCTCTCCGACCGGCAATTGGCGAGATAAACCATGTTGAGACTGTCACGCGTGCCGATCGCCACCGCCGCGCCGGTCAGGTCTGCCAACGGCTGCATCAGCGGCCGGGCGATGTGGACCACCGCGCTGGAGCTCAGCGCCGAATAGCCGAGCGCGACGGTCGCCGGCCCCAGGCTGTAGCGGCCGAGGTCCTTGTCGTAGAGCAAATAACCGAGCGCACTCAGCGTATAGGTGATGCGCGAAACCGTGGCCTTGGGCAGGCCGGTGCGGGCGATGATATCCTGGTTGCCGAGCGAGGCGTCGCCCGGCCGGAAGGCGCGCAAGATGCCGAGCCCGCGCACCAGCGACGACGAAAGCTGCGCGCCCTCGCCGTCAAGTTCCGTCTCGTCCCTTGTCGCTCGCTTGCGCACGCTGGCGGTCTTTCTGGCGGAGTGTCCACCTGTCGGGCCGGTCTCGCCGGCGCTGTGCATTCAAAAATGAAATTAAATTCCATTTATATTGACAGCGGCTTTTGCAGCCTGTCAATATGTCCCCTCGATGGCATCTGTCAGCGCCTTGTGCCATCTTACGAAGCCCGTCCTTGTGAAGGTAGCCACGTGTCCCGCTATATTTTGCGCCGGCTTATCGCGATGCCGTTCCTGGTGCTCGGTATCGTCACCATCGCCTTTCTGATCACCACGGTGACCAAGGGCGATCCGCTGACTGCAATCGTCGCTGAGCAGCAGATGAGCAACCCAGAAGTGGTCGCAGCCGCCAAGGCCCGCTGGGGTTTGGATCGTCCTCTGCCGGAGCGCTATATGATATATCTTGGTAATCTGTTGAGCGGCGACCTCGGCACTTCGTTCATCACCAAGCGCAATGTTGGCACCGACATTCTCTACCGCTTGCCGGCAACGCTCGAACTGGTCTTCGCCGCGATGATCTTCGGCACCACGCTCGGTATCGTGCTTGGCGTGCTGGCCGCCTATTTCCGCAACAGCCTGATCGACCATGGCGCGCGGCTGTTTGCCTTGTTCGGCTCGTCGCTGCCGGTGTTCTGGTCTGGCCTCGGTCTGCTCTTCATCTTCTCGGTCATGCTGAACTGGCTGCCGGGGCCGGGTCGGCTGGATGCCCGTCTGGCACTGCCACCCGGCATCACCGGATTCCTGACCATCGATTCGCTTCTGGCCGGCGACCTCACCGTCTTCAAGGATGCGCTGTGGCATCTGCTGTTGCCAGCTTTCGTGCTCGGCTGGACGGTATCGGGAACCATATCGAGGCTGGTTCGCGCCAACATGCTCGACGTGATGAGCCGTGAATTCGTGCTTACCGCGCGCGCCAAGGGGGCGAGCGAATTCCGCGTCGTCATCGTGCATGCGCTGCGCAACACCATGGTGTCGACGCTGACCGTCATCGGCTATTCCTTCGCCTATCTGATCACCGGCGCGGTGCTGACCGAGACCATCTTTTCCTGGCCGGGCATGGGCTCCTACGCGGTCGAGGCGGCGCGTGCCCTCGACTTTCCGGCGATCATCGGCGTCACCATTGTCGGCGGCCTCGCCTTCCTGGTCACCAACCTCATCACCGACATCCTCTATGTCGTCGCCAACCCACGCGTGAGGTTGAGCTGATGTCGGCGGTCGTCGCCAAATCCCGTTCCGCCGCCATCCCCGAATGGCTGACCGCGCCCTTGGTCATCGGCACGGTCGTCATCCTGTTCTGGCTGTTCATGACCGTGTTCGCCAATCTGGTGGTGCAGTTCGATCCGCTGGAAATGGTTGCCCGCCGCCTGCAGCCGCCGAGTTGGGCGCATTGGCTGGGCACCGACGCACTCGGCCGCGACGTGCTGGCCCGCACGTTGCACGGCGCGGCGCATTCGCTGCCGATCGCGGTTCTGGTCGTCGTCTCGGCCGTCGTCATCGGCTCGCTGCTAGGCGCGATTTCCGGCTTCGTCGGCGGCCTGACCGGTGCCGCGATCATGCGGCTGGTCGACATCACCTTGTCCTTCCCGCCGATGCTGCTGGCCATGGCTGTCGCAGCCTCGCTCGGGCCGGGCCTCGGCAATGCCGCCATCGCCATGGTGCTGGTCTGGTGGCCGGTCTACGCCCGGCTGATGCGGGCGCAGGTGCTGGAGGTGAAGGAGCGCGAGCATGTCGAGGCGGCGATCGCCGCCGGCGCCAGGCCGCGCCGCGTCCTGTTCACGCACATATTGCCGCTCTGCTGGACCCCGGTGCTGATCAGCGCCACCATGGATCTCGGCCAGGTCGTGCTGCTCGCCGCGTCGCTGAGCTTCATCGGCTTGGGCGCCACGCCGCCGACACCCGAATGGGGATCGATGATCTCCGACGGCGCCGTGCATTTCTATCAATGGTGGATCGCCTTCGGCCCTGGTGCCGCCATCCTCACCATCGTGCTCGGCTTCAACTTCATAGGTGATGGCCTGCGCGACATTCTCGATCCAAGGTCGGACTAGGCGATGAGCGCACAGGTACTTCCCATGCGTTCCGGCGCGATCGACAAGCCAGGCGAGCGCGAGCTGCTGCTGTCCATACGCGGCCTGCGGGTCGGGTTCCGCAAGGCCGGCAGCCAGTTCGAGGCGGTGCGCGGCATCGACCTCGACGTCGCCAAGGGCGAGGTCGTCGGCATCGTCGGTGAATCCGGTTCGGGCAAATCGGTCGGCATGCTCGCCGCTCTCGGCCTGACGTCGAAAAACGCGGTGGTCACCGGCTCGGTCCGCTTCAAGGGCGAGGAACTGGTGGGCAAATCGTCACGCGAAATGCGCAAGATCAGGGGCGCGCGTATCGCCATGATCTTTCAGGATCCGCTGTCCTCGCTGAACCCGGTGATGACCGTCGGCGCCCAGATCGTCGAAGCGGTGAGGTTGCATCAGCGCGTCACCCGCAAGCAGGCCATGGCGCGTGCGGTCGAACTGCTCGCCCTGGTGGCGATACCGCAGCCGGAACGCCGGGTCAGCCAGTACCCGCACGAATTCTCCGGCGGCATGCGCCAGCGCGCGGTCATCGCCATGGCCGTTGCCAATGACCCCGATTTGTTGATCGCCGACGAGCCGACCACGGCGCTCGACGTGACGGTGCAGGCGCAGATCCTGGCCGTGCTGCGCTCGCTGCAAGAGCGGCTCGGCCTCGGCCTGGTGCTGATCACCCATGATCTCGGCGTCGTCGCCGGCCATGCCGATCGCGTCGCCGTCGTCTATTCCGGCCGTGTCGTCGAGCAAGCCACCGTGTCGGACCTGTTCGCCGACCCGCGCCATCCCTACACGCGCGGCCTCATCGCCTCGATCCCCAATCTCGAGGAAAGCCGCGAGCGGCTGTTCTCGATCGACGGCTCGCCGCCCGCACTCGGCCGTCTGCCGGGCGGCTGCGCCTTCCATCCGCGCTGCATCCACGCCGCCGAGGCGCGTTGCCGGATCGAAGACCCGCCGCTGCGTGACATTGGCGGCCGCTTCTCGGCCTGCCATTTCGCGACGACCTTGCCGCCTTTCCACAGCGCTGCGCTGGCTGCGGGAAGCCTGGAGACTGGAAGCCTGATCCCATGAGCGCAGCGGAGCAAATTCAAGCCGAAACCAGGCCGGCGCCGGAAGCCGCGCTGTCGGTGCGCCATCTTGTCAAGGATTTCCCGGTTCGCGGCGGCCTCGTTTTCGACCGCGCGATCGCTCATGTGCGGGCGGTCGCCGATGTCTCCTTCGACGTGGCACCAGGCGAGACGCTTGGCCTTGTCGGTGAATCCGGGTGCGGCAAGTCGACCCTCGGGCGCTGCCTGATGCGGCTGATCGAGCCGACCAGCGGCGAGAGCTGGTTTCGTGGCCAGAACCTGCTCGCGCTCAACCACGAGGACATGCGCCTGATGCGGCGCTACATCCAACTGGTCTTCCAGGATCCCTACGGCTCGCTGCATCCGCGCATGCGCATCGCCGACAACATCGCCGAGCCGCTGCGCATGAGCGACATGTCGAAGGCCGACCGCCGCGCCCGCGTCGCCGAACTGCTCGAACTGGTGCGACTCAATCCGGAGCATGGCAAGCGCTATCCGCACGAACTCTCCGGCGGCCAGCGCCAGCGCGTCGTCATCGCCCGCGCGCTAGCGCTCAACCCGCAAGTGGTGATCCTCGACGAGCCCGTCTCTGCGCTCGATGTCTCGGTGCAGGCCGGCGTGCTCAACCTGCTCAAGGACATCCAGCAGTCCTTCGGCACATCCTATCTGTTCATCGCCCATGATCTGTCCGTCGTGCGCCACATCTCGCATCATGTCGCGGTCATGTATCTCGGCAAGATCGTCGAGATCGCACCTGCCTCCGAGCTCTATTCGAGGGCGCTGCATCCCTACACGCAGGCACTTCTGTCGGCCGTGCCGCTCGCCAATCCCGAGAAGGAACGCAAGCGCGAGCGGATCGTGCTGACCGGCGACGTACCGAGCCCGCTCAACCCACCGTCGGGCTGCCGCTTCCGCACGCGCTGCTTCAAGGCGCAGGCGATCTGCGCCTCGGTCGAGCCGCCGCTCGGCCCGTCCGGGGAAAAGCATCGCGTCGCCTGTCATTTCCCGGAGCCGGTCAACACCTTCAGGACCGTCTGACAGATCGGCCAGGCAGCTGCCGAATTACCCGCGAAGGATTGCGATGTGACTGAAGCCCAAACCAACGATGCCGCCACAATGGGCCGGGCGCGCCTGCCGCTCGAAGGCATCAAGGTGCTCGACCTCTCGCGCGTGCTCGCCGGCCCCTGGGCTACCATGAGCCTTGCCGATCTCGGCGCCGAAGTCTGGAAGATCGAGAACATCGATGGCGGCGACGACACCCGTGCATGGTCGGTGCCGAGCTACAAGGGCGTCTCGACTTACTATCTCTGCGCCAATCGCGGCAAGCAGAGCGTCGCGCTCGACATGAAAAGCCCGCAAGGCCTGGCGATCGTGCGCGAGCTGGCCGCCAAGGCCGACATTGTCGTCGAGAATTTCCGCTCCGGCACGGCCGATCGCCTCGGCGTCGGCTACAAGGAGCTCAGCGCCTCCAATCCGCGGCTGATCTACTGCTCGATCTCGGGCTACGGCCAGACCGGGCCCGATGCCGGCCGGCCGGGCTATGATTTCGTCATGCAGGCGGAAAGCGGCCTGATGGCCATCACCGGCGAGAGCGACGGCGAACCGATGCGCGTCGGCGTCGCCATCACCGATATCGTCTGCGGCATGGTCGCGACGCAATCGATCCTGGCCGCACTCTATGAGCGGACGACCACCGGCAAGGGCCAGTTCCTCGACCTGTCGCTGATCGACTGCGCGCTCAGCCTCTTGATCAATGTCGGCAGCGGCTATCTCAATACCGGACGCGAGGTTGCCCGTTACGGCAACGCCCATCCGACGGTCGTGCCCTACCAGATATTCGAGGCCTCTGACGGCGGCTTTGCTTTGGCGGTCGGCAATGACCGGCAGTTCGCGGCGTTGTGCGAGCAGGTTGTTGATCTCCCGCATCTGGCGAAGGACCAGCGTTTCATCAGGGCAGGCGCTCGCGCCACCAATCGCGAGGCGTTGATCCCGCAGCTCGCCACCGTTTTCCGGACGGAGGCGCGTGACCACTGGATGGCGGCCTGTGCCGCGGCCAGCGTGCCGGCCGGTACGGTGAAGTCGATACCGGAAGTCTTCGACAGCCCGAATGTGCGCGAGCGCGGCCTCATCCACACCTTGCCGCATCCGCATCTCGGTTCCGTCGCCATGGTGCGTCCGGCGCAAGGGCTGGCCGCGCAGCTGACAGCCGACTTCACCGCCCCGCCCATGCTCGGCCAGGACACGGCGTCCGTACTCACTGATATCCTCGGCTACAGCCCCGAGACCATCGACCAACTGATCGGCGCTGGCGCCATCGGCATTTACACGCCTGTCGCCGAGCCTGTTCCCGCCTGACTTCTTACGGAGCCTCACATGTATCCCGACGTTCATCTGCACATCGACGGCTCGTGGCGGCCCGCGCGGAGCGGACGCACACTGGCGATCGTCAATCCGGCGACCGAAGCTGAGCTTGGCTCGCTGGCCCATGCCGGCATCGACGATCTTGATGAAGCGCTCGCCGCCGCCGCAAAGGGCTTCGGGACCTGGCGGCGCATCTCGCCCTTCGACCGCTCGAAGCTGATGCGCAAGGCCGCCAACATCCTGCGTGAGCGCAACGAGCATATCGCGACGCTGATGACGCTGGAGCAGGGCAAGCCGATCGCCGAATCGCGCATGGAGGCCTTCGCCGCCGCCGACATCATCGACTGGTTCGCCGAGGAGGCGCGCCGCGCCTACGGCCGCATCGTTCCGGCGCGCCTCGAAGGCGTGAGCCAGTCGGTCGTCAAGGAGCCGGTCGGCCCGGTGGCCGCCTTCACGCCGTGGAATTTCCCGCTCAACCAGGCAGTACGCAAACTGTCGGCGGCGCTCGCCGCCGGCTGCTCGATCATCATCAAGGGACCGGAGGAAACGCCGGCTTCACCCGCCGAATTGGTCCGTGCCTTCGTCGATGCCGGCCTGCCCGACGGTGTCTTGAACCTCGTCTATGGCACGCCGTCGGAAATCTCCGCCTATCTCATTCCGCATCCGGTGATCCGCAAGATTTCCTTCACCGGCTCGACGCCCGTCGGCAAGCAGCTGGCGTCGCTCGCCGGACTGCACATGAAACGCGCGACGATGGAATTGGGCGGCCATGCGCCGGTCATCGTCCTGCCCGACGCCGATCTCGACCGCGCCGCACGCTCGATGGCGGCATCGAAATTCCGCAATGCCGGCCAGATCTGCGTCGCGCCGACGCGCTTCCTCGTCGACCATGCGGTCTATGATGATTTCGTCGGCCGCTTCGCTGAAGCGACAAGCCAGATCAAGGTTGGCGATGGCCTTGCCGAAGGCACGACCATGGGGCCGCTTGCCAACCCGCGCCGCGTGCAGGCGATGGAGGAGCTGGTCCATGATGCGGTGCAGAAAGGCGCCGAGCTCGTCACCGGCGGCAAGCGCATCGGCAATTCCGGCTATTTCTTCGAGCCGACCATCCTGTCTAATGTAGGCAGCGATGCTCGCGCCATGAACGAGGAGCCGTTCGGCCCGCTGGCGCTGATGACCCCGGTGAGCGGTCTGGACGAGGCGCTCGCGGAAGCCAACCGGCTGAACTACGGCCTCGCCGCCTATGGCTTCACCCGTTCATCGGCCAGTGCCGCAAAAATGTCGTCGGGCATCGCCAGCGGCATGGTGTCGATCAACCATTATGGCCTGGCGCTGCCGGAGGTGCCGTTCGGCGGCATCAACGATTCCGGCAATGGCACCGAGGGCGGCGCCGATGCGCTGGAGAGCTATCTCAACTCGAAGTTCGTCTCGCATCTGCAGGTCGACTGAGCAGGCCGCTCGTTACTTCTGCTGGCCGTAGGTCTTGTAGCGCCCGCGAATGGCGGCGAGTTCGGTGCCCTCGATCAGCACCGGCGTGCCGGCGCTGCGCGCCAAAAGATATTGCCGCGCCAGGGTTTCGAGCTTGATGGTGCGGAGGAGTGCCGTGTCGAGATCGCCACCGAAGGCGATCATGCCGTGATTGGCCAGCAGGCAGGCCGTGCGGTCCTTGAGCGCCGCCACCGCCACCTTGGCCAGTTCGCTTGAGGCAAACAGCGCATAGTCCGAGCAGCGCACATCGTCGCCGCCGAAGCCAGCCACCATGTAATGGAACAGCGGCAGTCGTTCGCGCAGGCAGGACAGCGCCACGCAATGGTCGGGATGGGCATGCACCATGGCGCCGGCCTCCGGGAATGCCCTGTAGATCTCGGCATGCATCTCCCATTCGCTGGATGGCTTGAACGCGCCGTCCCAGGATCCGTCGAGCTGCATCGCCACCATCTGCTCCGGCCGCAGCGCTTTTGTGGCGATCCCCGTCGGCGTGATCAGCATGCCATTTGCCGTGCGCACGCTGATATTGCCTGTCGTGCCGACATTCATGCCGCTGGCGTCCAACGTTTCCGTTGCGGTGATCAGACTGGCGCGTGCGATGTCGGTATCCATTACGATGCTTTCCCTGGGGTTGGCCCTGTGGTCGATTTTGTCGGCGGCCAGGTGTCGATTGCCGGCGCGATGGTGGTTGCCCGCGTCATGTCCTGCAGCACGTCGGCGAAGATGTCGGGGCTGCCGAGCTTTCCGGATTTCAGCATCAGCGCCAGCGGGTCGTTGGGCAGGCCGGGCAGGTGGGCGATGGCACGCGCCAGGCCGGGCCCCTGATAGGCGCCCATGGCAATCCCTGTGACGCCGAGCGCCTTGACCACCGAACCGGTGGTCTCGCCGCCGGCGACGACCAGCCGCCGCACGCCGAAATCGCGCACCAGGATTTGCGCAATCCTGGCCAGTATCTCTTCCGCCTTTGCCGCCACGGCATCACGGCCATGCGCCTGCTGCAGTGCCTCGACCGTGGCCTGCGGGGCCGTCGTGGCGATCGCGATCATCGCGCCGGGCAGATGCCGCTGGGCAAAGGCGCGCGCTTCGGCAACGACATCCTTGCCGGCGAAGGCGCCAGCAAGGTCAATCGTCAGCAGCGGATTCTTCCGCGCGAAGCGCTCAAGCTGTTCGATGGTGCGGTCGGCGACGCTACCGGCTAGCACCGCAGCCGGGCCGTCCACGGCCGGCAGGCTGGCGGCCACGAGATCGCTTCTCGTCACCAGCCCATGCGCCAGCCAGGCCGGCGGCAGATGCGCGGCGACCGAGGAATTGCCGGTCATCAGCGGCAGGTCGAAGGCGGCTTCCGCGATCGCCGCCAGATCGCGCTCGCGGAGCGTGTCGGTGACCAACAGCGTCTCGCCGCGCGCGCTTTTCTCCCGCACGGCAGCGCGGATGGCTTCGGGGCCGGCATCAACCGTAAGATAAGGCACCAGTCCGGCCTTGCCCTTGCTTTGCGCCTGCAGCACCCGGACCAGATTGGAATCGGTCATCGGCGTCAGCGGATCGAAACGCTTGGGCGATTCGGCCAGCAACTGCGCACCGCCGAACATATGCCCTTGATAGACGGTGCGGCCGGTCTCGCACAGCGCCGGCGTGAACAGCGTCACGCCGCCGCCAAGCCGATCGAGCAGCGCTTCCGCACAGGGGCCGATATTGCCGGCGGGCGTCGAGTCGAAGGTCGCGCAGTATTTGAAGAAGATCTGCCGCGCACCTGCCTCGACCAGCCGGTCGGCGGCCTCAAGCACCTGGCGCACCGCATCGCCGGCCGCGATAACGCGGGTTTTCAGCAGGATCACATGGGCAAGATTGCCCGACGGGATCGGTGCCTCCAGCTCGACCGTACATCCCGTCGCAATGCCGCGCGCGACCAGCATCGACGCCAGTTCGGTGCCGCCGGTCAGATCATCGGCAATGGCTCCGAACAGCAGGGATGGCGTCGACCCGGTCATGCGGCTCGTTCCCCTGATTTTTTGGTTTCGATGGCGTGTCCGATGCCGATGGTCAGGCCCATCGTGATATCATATACACAGCCCGCTCGACTCAGGCGACGCCTGCGCCATCGCAAGGACGGAGACTGGATGTGACTGCTTCCATCGCGCCGATCGCGCGCGACAATCTGACGACCCGCGTCTACGAAGAGCTGCGCCGTGCCATGATGGAAGGCCGTTTCTGGCCGGGCCATCGCTTCAAGATCCGCGACCTTGCCGCCAGCCTGCAGGTGTCCGAGACGCCGGTGCGCGAGGCGCTGATGCAGCTGGTGCGTGAAAAGGGCCTGGAGATGGAGGCGGGCCGCTCCATCACCGTCGCTCAGCTGTCGCTCGCTCAATATCTGGAATTGCGCAGCATCCGTCTGCATCTCGAAGGCATGGCGGGTGCTGCGGCGACGACGCGCATCGAGCCGCGCGAGATCGATCGCCTGGCGGCGGTGCATGACAAGCTGATCGCCGACGAGGACAATGGCCGCTGGTTCGAGGCCGTCCGCGACAACTGGGAATTCCACCACTCGATCTACCAGGCGGCGGGCATGCCGGAACTGCTCGCCATCATCGAGGGCATCTGGCTGCGCAACGGTCCGCTGGTCAACTACCAGTATCCGAACGCCAGGCCGACGTACGACGGCCGCCACCGGCATCTCGACATCCTCGACGCGCTGCGCGCCCGCGATGAGAACGGCGTGCGCAAGGGCATCCAGCAGGACATGATCGAAGGCGGCCGGTTGCTGGTCAAAGTTCTGGAACGGCTGAACGACGGCTCGGTTACGCCCGAGGAACTGCGCCGCGCGGCGCAGAACGGCCGCCTGGTATCGGCGGCCAGCTGAGTTTTTTCTACGCAGCATAGTGCCTGCTCACGCCACCTGCGCTGCGGCGGCCATGCCGGCATCGGCGGCCTGAAGCGCCAGGTCGATATCTCCAGCTTTGTGCGCGGCGCTCAGGAACATGTTGTGCCGGGGGTGGAAATAGGCGCCCTCGCGCAAGGCAGCCGAGCAGAAGGCATCGGCCTTCTTGAATTCGGCATCGTCGTCGAACAACACCATCGGCATCGACACCGGCCCGGTCTGGCGAAGCGAAAGGCCATGCTTCTTCGCCGCCGCATCGAGGCCCGAGCGCAGTCTCTCACCGGCCGCATTCATGCTGGCGATCGCGTTGGTGTCGCGCAGCGTCTTGATGGTGGCGATGGCGGCGGCCATGGCGACCGCGCCATACCAGAACGAGCCCGTCACATAGACCTTGGTCGCGGCTTCGCGGAACCGGTCCGTGCCGGTGATGGCGGCGAGCGGATAGCCGTTGGCGATCGCTTTCGAGAAGGCGGAAAGGTCCGGCCGTACGCCGAGCGGCTCCCAGCTGCCGGCGAGGTCGATGCGGAATCCGGCCCGCACATCGTCGACGATCAGCGCCGCGTCGGCGGCGGTGGTGAGTTCCCGCGCGCGTTTGGCGAAGGCGGTGGTCGGCAGTTCCTGGTCGCGGGCAATGTCGTGGCGGAAGGCGGTGACGACGACAGTGGCAAGGTCGTTGCCGGCCTGCTCGACGGCCGCCTCCAGGCTGGCGACGTCATTATAATCGAAATGGATCAGATGGGCGCGGTCCTCGGCGGTGACGCCGGCGAGCGAGGGCGTGCACCACGGCACCGCGCCATGATAGGAGCCGCGCGCCACCAGCACCTTGCGCCGGCCGGTGCCGGCGCGCGCGATGGTCACGCAGGCGGTGGTGGCGTCGGTGCCGTTCTTCTGCAGCATCGCCCAGTCGGCGTGGGCGACGGTCTTGACCAGCAGCTCGGCCAATTCGACCAGCACTTCGCCGGGACCATTCATCGCATCACCGAGGCTGCGCTGCCGCGCTGCCGCTTCTTCGACCGCCTGGTGGTGATGGCCGAGGATGTTCGGACCCCAGCTGCACATCAGGTCGATATATTCGCGACCGTCGACATCCCAGACTCGGCAGCCATCGGCACGTTCGAAGAACTGCGGATAGGCGGAGCCGAGATAGCGGGTGGCCATATGCCCCCACATGCCGCCCGGAATGACCGAGGCCGCGCGCTCGCGCAGCAATTGGTCCTTGGAGTTGATCAGGGCAGGCATGGCGACATCTCCGCTCATTGATATATCATATATTGATTTTAACTACTGAAGGACGGGATTTTCCGATCTTCCAAAGTGGAGAAACGGGAGGCGGTTGACCGCCTCCCGCAGTCTGTTCGCTCAGTGGCTGAGCTCGGCCAGCGGCAGGTTGCAGCAGGCGCTGTAGCGCACGCCCTTGACGTCGGACTTGTAGGCCAGGATCAGGTTCGGGCTGACCAGCGGCAGGATGATCCTGTCCTTGATCATTTCTTCGCCGACCTGGTGCCACAGCTTGGCGGCCTCATCACCGCTTGCTGCCAGCGCTGCCTTGTAGATGTCCGCTTCCTTCGGGTTGATCACCGATGGGTCACGTTCGGCGCCGGCGCGCCGCGACCATGGGCTGCCCTTGGTCATTGCGAAATAATCGACGTACTGCGAGGTGCCGTAGTAGTCCGGCGCGTAGAACACGGCGGTCATCGGGATGCCGTCGCCATTGATGCGCTCGCGCCAGTTGGCGAAGGGGATCGGCTGCAGGTCAAGCTTGATGTTGGCCTTGGCCAGATCCTGCTGGACCTTCTGCATCAACAGCGACAGGTCGACGCCATAGACGTTCATGCCCGGGAAGGCGGCTTCCATCTCGAAGCCGTCGGCATGGCCGGCCTTGGCCAGCAATTCCTTCGCCTTGGCGAGATCGTAGGGCTGCACCTCGAAACCCGACCCGCCGGGGAAACCGAGCGGGATCGGCGCGCTGATCAGCTGGCCTTCGGAACCGATGGTGAAGTCGAGGATGCTGGGGCGGTCAAGCGCAAGCGAGATCGCCTCGCGCACCTCAGGCGTCAGCGGCACCTTGTTGGCCTTGGCGCCGGGCGACAGCGCGACATAGATGAAGTTGTAGGACGGCACGGTCTCGATCTTGACGTCGCTTCCGGTCATCGTCTTGGCCGTGTCGGGATCGATCTGCATGGCGATGTCGGCGGTGCCGCTCTGCAGCATCTGCGCCTGCGCCACCGCGTCCTTGGTCTGGCGGATGACGACTTCGCTCAGCGCCGGCGCGGTGCGCCAGTACTTGTCGTTGCGCACCAGGCGCAGCTCCGAATTCGGCTCATAGGATTTCAGCACGAACGGTGCGCTGCCGGCCGAATGCGCCAGGAACCAGGCCTCGGCGTTGTCGGTGGTCGAGGCGTCCGCACCGGCCTTGGCGCCGGCTTCGGTAGCGACCTTGCTGTTGACGACGGCCGTATAGGGCGCCGCCGCGATGTTGAGGAATTCCGAGCTCGGCGCCACCATCTTGACGACGACGGTATGCGCGTCCGGGGTCTCGATCGAGGCGACATTGTCCATCAGGAACGAGGCACTGCCCTTGAGGTTCTTCAGCCGCTCCCAAGACCATTTCACGTCCTTGGCTTCGACCGGCGAACCGTCGGAGAATTTGGCGGCCGGGTCGAGCGTGAAGGTGAAGCTGGTCTGGTCGGCATTGCCTTCCCACTTGGAAGCCAAGAGCGGGATCAGCTTGTTGTCCTTGTCCAGCGTCAGGAGCGATTCATAGACGCTGGAATTGTAGATCTGGCAGGTGTCGCAGAAGGCGCGGTGCGGATCGAGCGAGTTGAGGTCGATGTTGCGCGCGATGACCAGCGGCTTCTTGTCCTGCGCGAACGTCGCAGGCGCCCAGAAGGCGCTGGTGGCCATCAGCACGGCCGCCAGCATCGTCGCTCTGGTCTTGTTTCTTGGTAGGATCGTCATGTTCATTCTCCCATTTTCTTGTCGGATCGTTGTGGCAATGCGTTCGCTCTATCCGCCCACGCCGGTGAGGGATCGAAGCGCGGCCTTGAGCTTGTCGGCGCCGCCCAGTGCGGCCCGGTTGAGCGGGGCCGATACGACGGGAGCCGAAAGGCTTCCCGTCACATGCAGGATCTCGTGATCGAGATAGTCGAACACGCGGTCCTGAATCTCCTGCGTCAGCCGCGCGCCGAGCGACAGCCCGCGCTGTACTTGCTCGACGACGGCGACCCGGTTGGTCTTGCGGATCGAGGCCTCCACCAGCGTCCAGTCGAGCCCGGTCGGGTCGAGGCTGCGCAAACCGATGATCTCTGCGTCGACGCCGGTCTCCTCCACCACCTGTGCAGCGACGGACACCATGCTGGCGCTGGTGAGCAGCGTGCAGGCACTGCCTGGCCTGACGATCCTGGCCATGCCCAGCCGCACGCAATAGTCTCGGTCTTCGGTCGGAACGGGACCTTCGCTCGGGAACAATTCGACATGCTCGATGATGACGACCGGGTCGTCGCATTTCAGCGCCGAATTCATCAGCCCGATATAGTCGAAGGGCGTCGTCGGCGCGACGATGCGCCAGCCGGGATAGAGCGCGAACAGGCCTGACGGATCGCCCGAATGCTGCGAACCGTAGCCGGTGTGCGGCGAGACGCGCACCCGCACCACGATCGGCACCGGAAACCCGCCGCCGAACATGTGGCGCACCTTGCTCACCGCATTGAACAATTGATCGGCGGCAACCAGGCAGAAGTCGCCGAACATGATTTCGACAATCGGCCGCAAGCCGCAGAGTGCCGCGCCAAGTGCCACGCCAACAAAACCGTTCTCGGCAATCGGCATCGCCAGCACGCGCTCCGGCCAACGTTCCAGAGCGCCCTTGGTGGCGCCGGAAACACCGCCGCGCAGACGATGCACGTCCTCGCCCATGATGATGATGCGCGGGTCCTGTTCCATGGCGCGCGCGATCACTTCCGATGCGGCAACCATGAATTTGACCGGCCTGGTCTCGGCCGGCGGCACATCCTCGATCTCCAGGAAGCGCTCATCCCTGAGTTCCGACAGGTCGCCACGGATCTGGTTGTCGACTTCGCCGGCGTCTGGCCACAGATGGTCCGGGACGCGCAGCGCGTTGCCGCTCATCTCGGTTAAAGAGTCCGCGGCGGCGTTGACCACGTCCATGACCCGCTCGTCGAGCGCGGCGAGATCGGAAGCATCGAGAACGCCCATCGTCTTCAGCCGCGCCGCCATCGTGGTGAGCGGATCGCGTGCCTTCCAGGCATCCTCCTCGGCGCGTGTGCGGTAGCCGAACTCGCTGCCAGGCCGCGCGCCGCTTTGGTGCAGGAAGCGGTAGCAGAGTGCTTCGATCAGCACCGGCCCGCCCTCTTTTTTGATTGCCCGGCGCGCTTCGCGCATGGCGTGATGAACCGCGACCACATCCATGCCATCGCACTCGATGCCGCGAAAGCCGAGCATCGGTCCGCGCGAGGCGAGCCGCGTCTCGCGCGTCTGTTCGTTGACATGGGTCGACACGGCGTAAAAATTGTTTTCGGCGAAGAAGATCACCGGCAGCCGGTAGAGCGCGGCGATGTTCATCGCCTCATAGGCGGGGCCTGCCATCATCGTGCCGTCGCCGAAGAAGGCGACCGAGATGTTGCCGGTTCCAAGCAATTTGTCGGCAAGCGCATAGCCTGCCGCATGCGGCAGGTTGCCGCCGATGATGGCGCTGGTGCCCGGAATGCCGGAAGCGTCGTCGCGCATATGCATCGAGCCGCCACGGCCGCCGCAATAGCCTGCATTGAGCCCCATGATCTCGGCCATCAGGCCGCGCACCGACCCCTGCATGTCCGGATTGAAATCGTCGTGCAGCGGATCGAATCCTCCAGGCGTCTGCGCATTGACCAGCTTGGCCAGCACCTGATGATGGGCGCGGTGGGTGCCGTTGATGCGGTCGCCCGTGCCGAGCATCGACATGGCGCCGACCGCCGTCGCCTCCTGGCCGATACTGGCGTGTGCGGGGCCGTGCACCAGCCCGGCATTGGCGAGGTCGAGCACCTTTTCCTCGAACCGGCGGATCAGCAGCATCTGGTGATACCAGCGCACGAGGCTCGAAACCTCGGCGTCGTTCCAGTCCGAATCGTCGACGTCGAGCCGCAACCAGGGCGCAGATGGCTGGATCGATGTCTGCTGGACCATTCAGGCTAGTTCCATTCTGGTAGATGATATATCAAATATTTTCTCGGTCGATTGTGTCAGGCGATTTTCTGTCATGACACTGGCTTGCAGGGTTCGGCAGGTAAATGGAATTAAATTTCATTTTCTGCGTGAAACCGAGACTAAGCTGGGATGACGCAGTTCCGCAAGTGGAATTTTGACACGCGCGATCGGATCGTTCCGACGGAACCGGAGGCCAATCTGTTGCAGGCACTGGAGACCCGCTACCGGTCCGACCGGTGCTGAAAAAACTGCAGGAACAGTTCCCGCTCGGTGGTGATGTCGAGCTTCTCGTAGATGCGCCGGCGGTGGTTCTTGACGGTGCCCACTGTGATGCCGAGACGCTCGGCGATGTTTGCGGTCGGATGGCCGGCGAGGATCAGTTGCACTAGCTCGCGCTCGCGCAGTGACAGTTCCGGCCACAGGCTTATCGGGATGGTCGGCTCCTGCCGCGGCGAAGCGCCGGGGCCGGTCGGCGCCGTCGTGCGGAAGAACTCGCGTCCGCGCGCGGTAATGTCGAGTGCGTGCAAGGCTTCGAACACCGGCAACCGCTCTTCCAATTGAGCGATCTCGCTGTCCTTGAATGAAGCGGTCGAGCGATCGAGGAAGATGCCGAGACACCAGTCGCCGCCATCGGCCAGCATGATGCCGACCTCGTCGCAGATCTCCGACTGCGCCAGGAAGCCGGCTATGTACTGGCCGCGCTTGGCCTCGTCGTCGGCGAGGCGCTTCAGCGGCATGATGCCCAATCTGCGCTCGCGCCGCCACGAGGCATAGAACGGATCGAAGACATAGTAGTTGTCGAGATAGAGCCGGACCATCTCGTCCGAGAAGCGCCGGTGCTTGACGAATTCCGGTGTCTGCGTCGCCGAATAGCGCGTCACGGTGACGAGATCGTGCTCGATGTCGGCGCCGATCAGGTCGATCAGGCAGTCGACATGCCTGTCCGTACCGGTGGCGGCGATCGCCTTGGCGAGCGGCGCCCAGATATTGCCCATGCGCATGCCCCTCTTCTCGGCGATCCCGACCTGACCGTCATTGTGTCTTTAGGCATATGGCGCAAGGCCGCCCCTCGAATCTAGCCTTGCGTCATCCTAGACCCAATCTCGAGGCGACCGTGACCCAACCCCACCCCTCTGCCCCGATAATCGGCAACCCGATCGTCATTGGTATCGACGCCGGCGGCACCATGACCGACACGATCCTTGTCGATCAGGACGGCCACTTCAAGATAGGCAAGTCGGCGACCACGCCCAAGAAAGAGGCGGAAGGCTTCCTCGCCTCTGCCGAGGACGCGGCGGACGCTTGGGGCATCTCGCTGGAGTCGCTGTTCTCCGGCGTCAATGTCGTGCTCTATTCCGGTACCGGCATGCTCAACACGCTGTTGTCGCGCACCGGCCGCCGGCTCGGCCTGATCACCACCAAGGGCCTGGAAGACATGATCCTGATGGGCCGTGGGCTGCAAGCCTGGGCCGACTATTCCTATGCCGACCGGCTGCATGCGGTCACCCATCACCATCCTGATCCGCTGGTGCCGCGCCGCCGCACCCATGGCGTGACCGAGCGTATCGACCAGTTCGGCGACGTCGTGCTGCCGCTCTATGAGCATGAGGTCGCGGCCGCGGCCAAGAAGCTGATCGCCGACAAGGTCGAGGCGATCTGCATCATGACGATCTTCTCGCACGTCAATCCGGTGCACGAGAAGCGCATCGCAGAGATCTGCCGCGAGGAGATCGCAAAGGCCGGCGCCGACATCCTCGTCTACACCAGCCACGAGGTCCGCCCGGTCATCCGCGAACAGTCGCGGCTGAACTCGGTGCTGATCGAGGCCTATGCCACCTCGCGCGGCCGCAAGCAGCTTAGGGGTATCGAGGATGTCTCGAAGAAATACGGCTTCAAATATGGCGTGCAGACGCTGCTTTCCTTCGGTGGCCTGACCTCGATCAATCACCCGCGCCTGCACGAGACGATGATTTCCGGCCCGATCGGCGGCATCCTCGGTGCGGCCTATGTCGGCAAGCTGATCGGCAACGACTCGCTGATCTGCTCGGACATGGGTGGAACCTCCTTCGACATGGGCGTCATCTCGCGCGGCCAGACGCGGATCGAGAACGAGCCGCTGATGGACCGCTTCAAGCTCAACGTGCCGACGCTGCACCTCGATACGATCGGCGCCGGTGCCGGTATGATCCTCAAGGTCGATCCGCTGACCAAGAAGGTCTCCCTCGGGCCGGAAAGCGCCGGCTCCGATCCCGGACCGATCTGTTTCGCCAAGGGCGGCACCGAACCCACCATCGCGGATTGCGACGCCATCCTCGGCCGCCTCAACCCGCATTATTTCCTCGGCGGCAAGGTCGTCTTGCAGGTCGAGAAGGCGCGCAAGGCGTTCGAGGAAAAGTGCTCCAGCATCCTTGGCGTCGGCGTCGAGGAAGCCGCCGAAGGCATGATCGACATGTTGGAGGCCGACGCCAATAACGCGCTGCGCCGCGTCATTTCGGGCCAGGGCATCCACCCTTCCGAATTCACGCTGCTCTCTTATGGCGGTTCCGGTCCGTTGCATCTGGCCGGCTGCTCCAGGGGCATCGGTTTCAAGGACATCATCACCTTCCAGTTCGCCGCTGCCTTCTCGGCCTTCGGCTGCACCACGGCCGATTTCATGCGCCGCCATTCGGTGTCGACGCAGCACGACATTGGCGCTCGTGCCAGCGATGACGAACTGCTCGCCTTCGGCAGAAAGGTCACCACTGTCTGGAACGACCTGACTAAGGCCGCGGTCGACGAGATGATCACCGACGGCCATATCAGAGACAAGATCAAGACCGTGCCGTTCCTGATGATGCGCTACACCGGCCAGCTCGAGGACGTCGAAGTCATCGCGCCGCTTGCCGAGGTCAAGTCGGCTGACGATATGCGTAGGGTTATCGGCGAGTTCGAGGCGGTCTACGCCAAGGTCAACCACCGCGTGTCGCGTTATGGCGAGGCCGGATTCACCATCACCGAGCTTGGCCTCATCGCCACCGCCGACAAGGTCAAGCCGGTGCTGCTCAAGCGGCCGCTCGGCAAGTCCGACCCGGCAGCCGCCCACAAGGGCGTGCGCGAAGCTTATATCGGCGGCCGCTGGCACAAGGCCAATCTCTACGAGATGGATCTCCTGCAGCCCGGCCACGAGGTCATCGGTCCGGCCATCATCGAACATCCCGCCACCACGCTCGTCGTTCATCCGCAGGACCGTGTCCATGTCGATGAATGGACGCTGCTGCACTACACCCACGCTTGAGAGGGCACCGCCATGTTGGACAAACCTGCTTCGGCCCTGCGCCTCCGCGAAAGACTGCTCGATTCCGAGCGGCTGATGGAAGAGACCGGCTGCTATGACGGCATCACCGAACTCACGCTGCGCAACCAGGACCCGCTGAAATTCGAGACGCTGCACACCAAGCTGCGCGCCTATTGCGTCTCGGCCCGCGAAATGGCCCGCCGCATCTCCGCCTCCCCCGGCGTGCGCGAGGTCGGCGAGATGGTGGTCGCGATCTATACGCCCGAGGGTGACGCCATCGCGCTCTCCAACGGCATCATGGTGCACGTCCATACGATGAGCCGTTTCATCAAATGGATGATCAAGAACAATTACGAGGAAAACCCGAAGATCCGCGAAGGCGATATCTTCGCCAACAACGATGCCTTCATCGGCACCGTGCAGGTGCCCGATGTCATGGACGTGGTGCCGATCTTCCATGAAGGCACGCTGGTCGGCTGGGCCGGTGCGGTCTGCCACGAACTGGAAGCCGGCGGCATCACGCCTGGCGGCGACGTCTGTCTCGCGCAGGAGCGCTTCACCGAGGGCTTGTTCGTCTGCGCCGAGAAGATCGGCGAGAATGACGAAATCCGCCGCGACTATGTCATCCGCTGCGAGCGCAATCTGCGCATGCCGATCTACTGGGTGCTCGATGAGAAGGCCAAGGTCGCCTCCTGCATCGACATGCGCGAAAGCGTCAAGCAGCTGATCTCCGAGATCGGCCTCGACTACTGGATGAAGGTGTCGAAGGAGTTCATCGAGGAGGGCCGCCGCGCCCAGCTCGCCCGCACCCGCCAGCTCACCGTTCCCGGCATCTATCGCGGCCACACTTTTTACGGCCACGTCACGGCGGGAAAACCCGGCTTCCAGCTGCTTGGCGATCCCGACTGGCTCTACAACATCCCGATCGAGATGGAGATCACCACCGACGGCAAGATCACCATGGACTTCGAGGGCACGCAGCCTTGGGGCTACCATTCGATGAACTGCACGCCGGCCGGCATGGATGGCGGCATGTTCGTCACCTTAACCCAGCACATGAATTTCGAAGGCCTGGTCAATGACGGCGCCTGGATGGCGACCGAGCTGAAACTGCCGCACGGCACCTGGACCAATCCCGACAACGAGATGGTGGCCACCGCCACCTCATGGGCGCTGCTACTGCCCGCCTATGGCGTCTTCCAGCGGCTTTTGTCGCGCGGCTTCGTCGCGCGCGGTTTCGTCGAGGAGGCGTTCGTCGGCCAGGTCAACAGCCCGATGATCGAGATGGGCGGCGAGAGCCAGTACGGCACGCCGTTCGGCATGGCGCATTTCGAATGCGCCGCCGCCGGCTCCGGCGCGCTCGCCATCGCCGACGGCCTCGACACCGCCTATGTCGGCTGGAATCCGGAATCCGACATGGGCAACATCGAGGTCTGGGAACAGTCGATGCCGATGGTCTATATCGGCCGCTCGATCGTGCCCAATTCGGGCGGCGCCGGCAAATATCGCGGCGGCTGTTCCTTTGTCTCGACCTGGCTGATCAACAAGACCTCGCATCTGCGGCTCCACACCTCGGAGCACTCTTCCAGAGTGTTCGACAATGGCGGCATGTGCGGAGGCTATCCGGCGCCGACCTGCCAGAAGCATCGCGCGGTGCGCAACTCCAACATCCATGAACTGGCGGCAAAAGGCGAACCGCTAGCACATGCGCCCGGCAGCGACCCGCATGTCTCGGACTATGAGCGGAACATCGGCGGCGACCATGTCGTCGTCGAGGGCCCCTACATCACCGCGCCGCACAAATCCGGCGACATCTTCAGCCATTCCTACAATGGCGGCGGCGGCTATGGCGACGTGCTGGAGCGCGATCCGATCAAGACGGCATGGGATGTCGAGAACGGGTTCCTCACCCACCAGGCGGCCGACCAGATCTTCGGCATCATTCTGAAGGACGACGCTGAGGGCTATCCGGTTGCCGATATCGACGCCACGGTCGAACGCCGTGCCGCCATGCGCAAGGAACGCCTGGCCAAGGCGATCCCCGTTTCGGACTGGATCGCCGCCGAACGCGGCCGGGTCGAGAAGGCCGGGTTCGCCCCCGAGGTGAAGAAAATGTACGCCAGCGCGATCAAGCTTTCGTCGCGCTTCACCAGGGATTTCAGCGATTTCTGGAACGTCGACGCCAAATCGATCTTCATGCCGGGAGCAAAGCCATGACCGCGTACAGCAAGGAAGTCCTCCGCGATCTCGCTGCCGGCCAGCTGCCCTGGCCGCAGACAAAGCGCATCATGAGCGCCTACAAGGATGATGACCGCTTCTTCAAGATGGTCGCCGTCTACCAGGATCGCGTCGCCTGGAAGGATCCGATCCTGTTGCCGGTCTCGGATCATTTGTTCATCTGCCAGAGCGGCGATGAGCGCATCACCCGTTGCGAATGCGGCCACTCCTTCGGCGACTATCGCAAGAACTGGAAGCTCAAGGCCGCGATCATCGTGCGCAACACCGAGGAAGCGTTGCGCGAGATCTACCCGAACAGCGATATTCCTGATCCGCAATGGATGGAAATCCGCGAATTCATCTGCCCGGAATGCGGCACCATGCACGAGGTCGAGGCGGCCGCACCCGGCTATCCCATCGTGCATGATTTCGAACCCGATCTCGAAGGCTTCTATCGGGAGTGGCTGGGCAAACCACTTTAGGGATATTGATGTCGTGCACCCGTCGCGGCCAGGGTAGTGCTCGTCACCGGCTCCAAAAGGGTCGTCGACGGAGCTATCTTGGCGTCTGAATCCCAAACCTGTTGGGCCGGGTTGCCCCGCATTGAACCGTCTGGAGAGTATGCCTGATGACAAATCTTTCCGGCCGCAGCGCGATCGTTACCGGCGGGTTTTCGGGCATGGGCTTCGCCATTGCAATGGCCTTGGCCGAAGCCGGCGCCAATGTTGCCGTCGGCTCCTACATCGCGCCTGCCGCCACCGACAGACCCGATGCCGCCTATTATCCGGGTGCCGACGAAATCGAGCGCGTGCGCTCGGCCCTGTCGTCCCACGGCACCAGGGTTCACGCCGCCCATCTCGACGTCCGCGACAGCGAGGTTACCAACCTTTTCATCGCCGAGGCTCGGGCCGCTATCGGCGCGGCCGACATACTGGTCAACGCCGCCGGCACCACTGCCGAGCAGCCGGTCTGCGGCCATTCCGATGCGCTGTGGGACAAGATCGTCGACACCAACCTGACCGGCGCCTTCCGCGCCACCCGCGCCGTGCTTCCTGGCATGATCGAGCGCGGCTGGGGGCGCATCGTCAACATCGGCTCGACCGCCGCTTCCGTCGGCTGGAAGGATAACCCCGCCTATTGCGCTTCCAAGGCCGGACTTCTCGGCCTCACCCGCTGCGTGGCTTTGGAAGGGGCCGCACACGGCGTCACCTGCGTCATGATCAGCCCGACCTGGGTTGAGACCGAACTGATGCGCCGCAATGTGGCGCAGGTCGTCGAGCGCGAGGGCAAGGGGAGGACGGCAGAAGAAGCAATGGCCGAGATTGCCAGTGGCAACCCGCAGCAGCGCATGCTGCAGCCGCGGGAGATAGCCGCTCTGGCGGTATTCCTATGCTCGGATCTCGCCAAAGGCATCACCATGGAAAACATACAGATCACCGGCGGAGCCCTGTGGTAGCGTTCTCCTCGTCTGATCCAGGCGGCCGTGGCGGGGCGGGCGACCGGCTGATCTCTCCCTTTTCGCCAGGGCAATTCCAGGAAAAGTGTGAACGGGTTTCCCACAGGAATTGCGTCAAAACAAGGGGTTAGAGCGGTTCGCCGTTTCTGTGAAACGGTGAGCTGCTCTGATGTAAGACAAGGTGACCGGATTTGCCATTGAGCATGCGGTGCGATAGGTTATATTGCACTGCACAATGGAGATGCCGTTTATTGCACGCCCCTGTTTGCGGATATGCCGGCCGGCTTGCTGCCTGCCTGGCTTGCGCGTCTTGGGTCGCGTCGACGGGACCCTGAGATGAAAATTCCAAAGTCCCTGCTGGTCGATCCCGAGAAGAACTCGGTCTATGGCGCCTTTGCGGTAGCCGTCTCGATCTGGGCGTTCTCCTATTCCGTCATTTTCGGCCAGGTGCTGATCCTGGCCTACTATGCCGTCTGGCTTCCACTCATCCTGGTCGACTACCGGCGCTTCCTGCGGCAGATGTCCAGCGCCTGGCTGCCGCTGCTGTTCGCGGCCTATGTCTGCTTCTCGGTTTTCTGGTCGCAGGCCCCCGGCGTCACCGCCAGAACGGCGATCCAGTACCTTTCCCACATCGCCTGTGCCTATGTCGCTGCGCGCACGGTCAGCGTGCGCACCCTGACGCTCGGCGCCTTGGTTGGGATATTCTTCGTCCTGATCTATTCGCTCAAGGTCGGCGCCTATTCGGAAGACGTCCTCGACGGCACCTACAATTTCGTCGGCGCCTTTGCCTCCAAGAACCAGATCGGTTTTGTCGGCTCGCTCGGCATCTATTTCTCCGTGGTGTTCCTTGCTTTCCTGCGGCGCGGTCGGCTGAGCTTCATTCTGACTGTGCCTGTCGTGCTGTTGTCGGCCTATGTGCTGGTCGTCTCGCATTCCGCCACCTCGATGGCCTCGATCCCGGCGGTGCTGGCGCTGATCGCGCTTCTTGCCATGACCAAGCTTTTGTCGCGGCGCTATCGCCGGGTGATCTTCGTGCTCGGCGCCGGCATGGTCATCGTGGTGGCGGTTGTTGCGCTCAATCTTGGGCTCATGGACTTCGTGCTCGGCCTCTTCGGCAAGGATTCGACGCTCACCGGGCGGACCTATCTGTGGGAGCAGGGCTGGAACGCCGCGCAGCGCTCACCGATCCTCGGCGTCGGCTATGCTGCCTATTGGGTGCAGGGTTTTGCCGAGGCCGAGCGGCTGTGGAACGAATTCTACATCACCACCCGCACCGGCTTCCATTTCCACAACACCTATGTCGAGGCGCTCGTCGAGCTCGGCTTCACCGGAGCGGTGATGATCTCGCTGATCATGCTGCGCACGCTTTACGGCCATGTCTCGACGGTGATCTTCAAGGCATGGCAGGCCGAATCGGTGGTTCTCTTCGGCGTGATGGTGCTGCTGCTCATCCGCTCCTTCGTCGAAGTCGAGATCCTCAACCCCTACATCATGGGCTCGTTCCTGATGTATTTCAGCTACTTCAAGCTGGCGCGGCTGCCGGTCACCCGCACGCGATGGTCGCCGGCCTTCGACCCGGCGGATGCGGCAAGGGGCGAGCCAGCCTGGCCCCGGCATGCCGGCCGTCCGGCCACCGCCGATCAGGCATGAACTGTCGTGTCGCGAATTGAAGCCAGACCAACGCGACGCGCTTAAGCGTGCACTCCGGCGACCGGGTTCGATCCTAGTCGGACATCTAACTGTTGAGATCGTCCTTTGTCATTGCGGCCGCCAGAGGAATTCCAGGCAGCCCGGCTATGATTGGCACTCCGTCTCCGCGCCAGATAGCGCAAACAACGCCAATGATATTCGCGCCAGCCTCGCTGACCAGCCGCGCTGCGTCAGCAACCGCTCCACCCGTCGTGATGACATCCTCGATGAGCACGACCCGCTTACCTCGAACATTTCCACCTTCGACAGCTAGA